>CBEWDL010000127.1:0-9736 GCA_965555375.1 uncultured bacterium | reverse complement strand
TAATCCGGCCTGGACAAACGGGGGTTGATATCGGGATTGATATGCTCGAGAACCTGCACTTCCGCTTCGATCGGCTCCAGCGTCACAGAATCACGGATGACCCCCGTTATACCTGCCCCCAGGGCCCTCTCCAGAAGATAATATTGCCCCGGAAGATGAGCCGTAACTATGGTGTCAACCAGGGCAGGATATTGAATCGTCGTGTCGGATACCTCCACCGAAAAGGCCGCAGACCCGAAGTTGCCGTAAAAGTAAGTCTTATAATCCCCCTTGTTAACCAAAGCCCTCCGGGCGGTATAGGTGTCGGTGAGGGAATCATCCGGTATGGCTTCTATCAAAGACGTAAATGATTGACAGATAGATTGCATCAGGCTCTCATCGGGACCAAAACCATGACCGCCGTCGCTGGCATACCAGTACCAGGGGTAATAAGCCACGTTGGGCCTGCCGTAGGTCGGAGAATGATAATCCAGCGCCACCAGCGGCCGATACGTCCAGCCAAACTCGGCCATAGCAATATCCTCGGTCTGGGTGAACGGCGCCTCGCCCTTATACGTCAGGGATTCCGGAGTCGTCGCCTCGGGGCCATCGTCTATCCACCAGCCGAAATCATAGTTGCGGTTGTTGTCGACGCCGTCATGAAAATCGAATATCCCGTTGTCGTCGTTGTCGCATTTGTTCTTACGCCATTCGGTATCCCCCTCCTCAACCACTATATGCCCCTCCGGATTTATAAACGGAACGCAGAATATCTCCATGCTGCTGATGTATCCTATCACCTCCAGATCTCCCTCATCGTAGCGGGCGAAGATATCCTGTATGAAATTCATTACCACTTCCACGCTGAGGACCTCGTCGGCGTGAACCCCCCCGCAGTAGAAGACCACCGGTTCGTCCTCATCTACATCAGCATTATCCGAGATCTTGAGCCTGAGCATGGGGACCGAATCGCGGGTGGAAAAGCCGACCGTATCCAGCTTGCAGATCTCCGGATGATCTGCCTGCAGGTCGGCCAGGGTCTGCAAAGCATCGCTGTATCTGGTGTATATTTCGGGAAGCTGAGCACTTAAATTTGGAGCGCTCAAGAGCAAGATCAATCCTACGAAAGTCAACCTGCCACACCGCACCGAAAACTCCTTCGATAATCTGCCGATATTCACATTCATATATTAAATATAATCAACTATGTCGACCCGTCAATACGGAAAGGGCGTCGTGTTCACCCTTATCATTTTGTCTTTCAACGTGTTAAATCTTGCGCGTCTTTCCGCAGGAGTAGCCGATTATTCCGCCGAACATCATTTCAACAGCATCATCCTCTTAGTTTCGGTCAGATTGGTTGTTTCCAGCCTGTAGAAATAGACTCCCGATCTCATGTCATCGGCTTTCCAGACGATTCGATGGAATCCGGCCTCCAGATGATTATCTACAAGAGTAGCGATTTTTTGGCCAAGTATATTGAATACCTCAAGCTTAACATAGTCTGCCCCGGGAATCGAAAAATCGATTAAGGTTGATACATTGAAAGGATTGGGATAGTTTTGAGATAGCGAAAAACTTTCCGGCAATTCTCGCCCTTCATCGATATCCGTCTGGTATAGAGATCCGGTGGTAAACTTTATCGCCCGGGTGTTACTTAGCGTAGCCGCACCGTCAGCGTAATTGCCATTGAACAGATACTCAATCCCGGTGCATTGGTCCGGTGAGCAGATACCGACCGACGAGGAATAAGGGCTATTAACGAGCGCATACTGGAAGATGATTTCATTATCGCCCGTGGCGGTCGGCCAGGCGGTTCGATCCAGGATGATGATCTCAAACGTTTGATCCCTGTGAACGTCGTCATCATAGGCGTTATACCACCCTATCACGAAACGGGAATTTTCGAGATCATGGTTGTAGTACACTCGCAGGTTATATTCTTTGAAATCATCCCAGAAAGGAGCGACCATGGCCGGGGCGTTCTGGGGCGCCGGTATCGGTGCGTTATACCAGTTGTTCCACCATGATTCGCCCATGGCGACAAAACCATTATCGCAAATCGATATTTCCGCATAAAGCTCGCCGTAATATGAAACCTCAAACGGCAGAGCAATGGTCTCCACATCGTCATCGCTGAGCATCACATAATCCCAATTCTGCGTATCGATATTAATCCAGTCGTAAACGGGATGATCGGAATAGGCAACATCGGTGTTATCGAAACAGTAATATCCGTAACCATCCGGCCCGATGGGGTCATCGGACGATACCACGCCGACAGTCTGGTTGAAAGCGGCTGTTACCACCTGCGGCCCCGATCCTGTAAACTCCACTGAAAAGTTAATGAGGTGACCGACATATATATCGGAGTCCACCGAGGCCATAAAAGTATCACTGGAATTATCGAACGATTCTCCGGGGGCGCAGTCGCCGAACACGGCCAGAGAATCGATCAGTGTTACCTGGTCATCGTGGGTCCGAAGGATTGCCGTGGCCCCGGATATAGCATGACCACCGTTATTGATCAGTGAAAGAATGATTTCAAAAGTCTCCCCGGGATCGATTCGCCCGTCGCCGCCGTCCCCGATGGTAACCTCGCTAACTATCAACTCGGCTGCCTTAATCGAGATACGAATTATGCCGTCCCAGCTATGGCCGCTGTTATCGGATATATTGAGAAGCAAGTCCATCTCAGTAAGATTGGGGGCATCGGGGCTGATCTGTATCAGGTACGGAATTTCCGATGGACTGCTTTCGGCCGGGGCCATATCGGAAAAATCGGCCGTCCCTCGCACAATTTCCACGTATGGAGATCCGCTTGTCAGATCGGCGGTAACACCGTAGGCAGTCTGAGATTGGCCGAAATTCCTCAGGGTGACCGGGAGCTCAATAATCTCCGACGGGTTGGCAATACCGTTACCGTCTCCGGAGGACTCGCCATTTTCATCATCATCGATCACATGCGACAGATACCCGACCGTAACGTCATTGTTGAAATAATAAATGGAATCCTCATAGGGAATGAAGCCGCGGGCGGTCACGGTGACGGCCAGGCCTCCGATGCTCTCCGGATCGACGACAAAATCGATTGTGCCGTCTGCCGAGGCAAAATCCCCTTGAAATATATCAGCCTCTTTCCACAGGCAGACATATGCCCCGTCGATCCCCGCGCCCCTTTCGTCTTCAACCGTAACACTTATATGGTTCTGGCCGAATTCGACCGAATCCTCGTGTAATATGACCATCGGCCTGGGGATGCTTGTCCAGCAATTCAATTCCGGGTCGCCAAGCACGTTATAGCTATTAAAATACGATTCCACCCGACCGTTCGGATAGGCGTCCCCCGGGAAGGCGTAATACATGGTCATCTTACCCATCAGCTGCGCCTGGGTGATAGTGGTAACCCCCTCGGCAAATAAGCTCCAGTAGATGCCGAAATCGATCGCGTTATTGAAACGGGTATGAGTATCATGGTTGCTGGTGCCTATGAATGCCGCACCGCCTTTATTGGCGTAACGTATCCAGCCTTCCCCGAAACAGACGTCATCCCCCCAGTCCTCGTAATCTCCGGTGCCGCAAACGATGGAGGTCATGACCGGATACATAGGCCCGTTTGATAGCTGATTAATATTGTAAGTTGAGTAATAGGGGCCGGCCCAACCGGAGGGCGAACCATAACCCCTGTAATTCACAAACGACACACCATTATTAATGGAAGCGTTTATCTGGGAAGGACTTATATAATTTCCATAGTATTCGAACAGAGTATCGACCCGAATATAACCATTCTCCATCATTAAGTCGCGACACCAGAGGTTAACCGTCCTGGGGCTCTTAAACCACTCAGGGTCATAATATGCCACCATTGTTCCCCCCAGATACCAGTTAGTATCATCCATATACGGCGTTCTCTCATAGGTGAAAAGCTTATCGATATAGTTGTTGAGCTCACTGGTATAGTCAATAGATATCCGCCCGATTAGCAATTCCGGAAAGTAATCGTCACCCTCCAGAAAGGTATAATAGTTATCCGACTCGATATCGCCGAATCCATATGGATTATTATAATTTCTGGTGGGAATCCCATAGTTGGACGGCATGGTGACATCGCCGATGATGGTGATGTAGTCCGGTTTAACCAGGCAGGTATCGAAACGATCGATGATATAGTCTCTTATAGTTACGTATGACGGATACGATCCGATGTCGCTTTTCGCAATCATCTCCACATGATAACCCTTGCGCTTCTTCCAATCCGCTATCGGCTGGACATACTCCAGGAACGGATCGGCGTATAATATCCAGTATGCACCCCGGGTAACCTCTACCGGGTCGAATACCAGGATGTTATCCAGAAACGAGCGATAAATTGGTAAGAAAGCTTCCGATATGCGATTCCCATAACGCAGCATCCGGGAACCGGCATGGTCTATCTCGATTTCAATCTCATTGTAAACTCTCAGAATCCCGCTTTCGGGATCATATTGCACCGGCGAGATCGTCAGAGAATATATCCTTATATCTCGCATTATCCCCGCTGTTTCTGCAATCACCAGGTCACTCTCAAGGCTGAGCGAGATATTTCGATCGCCACCGGAATATGAGGCCAGGTCTTCCTCGCCTACTGGCGCAACAACTACATCGGTCAACTCCACAAAATCCGATCTGGTTATACGGAATACCGGGGCCGAATCAAACGGTATGGCAATGGTTCTGGTGATGGTCGGGATCAGGGCATTATCCGAACCCAGAAACGCACCTCTCGACATGCCAAACTCTTCCGGCAGATAGATCCTGTATTGATCTATTCCATTAACGCTTTCACTTTCATATTCGAGACTTGAAATCTGAAGGTTTAAGACGGTACGATCGACTTGCTGAACGGTAGTGGCTATCTTCGATTCCTCATCATAAAAGGTGAAGCGGCCACGTTCCATCCCGAGGGCCGTGGCCTGGATAAATAAAAAAAGAACGATTATTCGCAAACCCATGTTGTTAACCTCCCTGAAAAAGATCTATTCTAATGCTCAGGCCCACCGGTTATTTTAACAGAATAGAATTGATCATCGTTCCAGCTTTCCCTGCCGGCGAAAAATAAAATGACGCTCATGCTTTTAATATAATCTATTTTTTCAATTTTCGCCAGTATTTCAGCAGCTTTCTGGCCGATGCTCCGCCCTGATGCAGACTCTTGATCCCGGCAGCCACGCAGGTCGATATCCCCATCCATTTTTTTCTTGACAAGTAACCGATGCGCGGATATCTTAGCTCCGGACATTGTTTGGTCAGGCATCGATCGATTCAGCACGCTTTCACAACTTAATCTCTTCCAGCCGATGGTGCGCGAGTAACTGATTATTTAACGGCGAGTTCAGTTTATCTCGTATCGCAGATTCGAGGCTGTCACAACGACACGTTAGCCTCGTAGGAGGCACGAAATTAGTATTAGTAACCCATTTAGAGTCGCCTTTTCCGCTTTGATACGGCAAGACGTGCGTCCGAAGGAGTTCACCGGTGGCACAGGTGAACACTCAAACCAAGAGATAGTGGAGGACAGCCGGGAGTCTTCTTTCATGGTCCTGTTTCCCTGAGACGAATAGCGGCGAAACACCTCGTCGCTAGAGACATGAAAAAATCATGGATGTAGATCCAAAGCATAACGATATCACCCTGAGGCTATTAGTTCATTTTGTCTGTGCCGGCACATCAGCGCTGATCCTATCCATAGCCCATATACATCCTGAATACTGGTTTCTGTCGCTATTTGCCCTGGTTCCCTTCCTGTGGCGGTTAAATAGAACAACCTTAGCAGGTTCCATTCTCCTGGGTGTGATCCTGGCCGGTTGCTATGCCTTCGTCGCTTTTACAGGAGAGGCTCTGGTTACCCCCGGGATTTTCTTTCTTAACCTATTATTATTGAGCCTGGTCTTTTCAATCTTTGGAATTGCCGTCAATAGAATCAGAAGTTATATCGGATTTAGCCCCGTCTTCATAGCCGCGCTCTGGCTTCCACTTGAGTATGTCCTGACGCATTACACGGCTCTGGGCAGCATCTTTTCATTATCGAACGCAGGTTCTGGGTTTGTCGTCAGGTTCGGTTCGCTGTTTGGCTTTTTGATGGTCTCGTTCGGAATCGTGTTTATCAATTCGCTGATCCTGGTGCTTATCGAGCATGCTTATTTAAAAGGCTGTTCGAACAGCAAGTTCAGATTTTCTAAAGAGAAATTGTTCTATTTGCGATCCAGGGAATTGATACTAATAAGAAATTCGTATCATTGGCCCGAGCTTCGTGGACCGCCTTTTAAAATTTATGGTTTAGTTCTTAATTGAATTATTTCTGACATTTATGGTTAGGAGTTTAAAATGAAGAAGCTTTTAATTGGGTTTTTCACCCTTGTACTATTAGCCGGGTTGTTGTCAACCCCAGCAAAGGCTTGTTTCAATATTAAGTATGTACATCAGGGAGTACTGCCGGGCATGCCTCCTGTAATGGATTTCACAATTGTGTTGCAGGGAGAACGCACACCCCTCAATATCTACGTGCCACCACTTGGTGACGGCATACACTATCGCTTTACACAGTTTATGTGGGAGTGGCTAGATGGTCGTACTTATATCAAATGGTATGCTCCCGTTGATCCCAACGGTGTCGAAGTAGATCCTTCAATCGGCATTCCTTATTGCAGCTGGCTATATATTGGTTGGGAGCTTGGAGAACCGCCAGAGCCAGTTATATTGGCTTATTGGACTGATCCAGCAGGACAACCTATCCCGCCCCCGTTTGGCTGGGTAAAGCAAATGTGGCATGATATCCCAATCCCCCCACCGGGGGAGCCACCCTGGCTGTGGATTTACTATAGCATAATAGAATACGAGGAAATGGCCGGCATCGATAGCGTCTATTACAAAGTTTTCCAAGAGCCGTTACCCCTCGATCAATTGACCTGGGATAATCTAGATCTTTGGCCTCCCTGGGATAATATGACAGAGCTTTACGTGAGTCCATCCGGAGAGCCAATTCCCTTACCGCCAGGAGGCTCTACCGGTTGGGAGATGCCTGGAGTAGTGCCTGGCGATTATGTCGTTTTTGTCTACAGAGGCTATTGTGACAATATCTTCTGGGATTTTGGACAGCATTTAATTGAAGGGGAGGAAGAACCGGTCTACGATCTCTGGGAGACGCCGGAAAATCACAACACTTATGTAGAGTTCGGCTGTCCAACCATCCCCCCGATACCGGCTGACTTCTTCGGCCCCGGCTCCGATCCCTTTGATGGTATTATTGCGCTAAGGGGCGAACCATTGCCGACATCTCATCCTGACGATTTAGGTCCCACCGACACTATAGTCAGACGGGCTAGAGCTGCATCGTTCCCGGAATGTCCCTCTTCGGATGGTCCAATAGAAACCGAAATAGTAGCATTAAATCTGGTAAGCGTTGAACCCATCACGGTAACTTATGACGGAGGATCCCCCGAGGAATGGGATGTTAGAGTATGCTTGTCGGAGACTGCTCCACAGCCATTAGGAGTCACCAACTTTAATCAAGTCTGTCAGGAAGGCGGCACGTTTACGGCCAATCTTGCTGTTATTCCGAAGTTAATATTTACTCCTGTGTCTGGTGGTGAAGATGTATACTTTGATTTTGGTGACGCAGGACAGAGCATAGAATACGATATCGACGACGGTCATTGGCAGTTCATTGATTCATTCTTCGATGTATATGTATCACCACCCGAAGGTGTAATGGTAAGCAATTGCGATGACGTTCTGGATATATTTATCGGCGAGAGCGCCGTCGATTTGATACCCGGACTTCAGGCGGACCCATGTAATGATTGCTACAATCCATCAGCGGATCACCTTATTCCGATAACGCATTTAATGGAACCTGCTGGTTGTGCGCAACAGGATGTCTGGCCGCCGCATGATGTCGTTGAACCCATCCCCACCCTCTCTGAATGGGGCATGATCATCCTGGGGCTACTGCTCCTGACTGCCGGAACAATTGCTGTTGTCCGCAGACGTAAGGCCGCTTTGGCGAGAACTAATTGATGGGCGAGCCGATATTCATACCTTCAGTGTTCTTCAAGGTCCTGGCCGTGGCTTTTGTTATCGCTATTGCCGGTATCCTCGGCGTTGTTATAGTGGCAGGTTCGATCACCACTCTGGACCTCGCAGGGACGCTGATCAGTATGATTATTATCGCCTACATCGTTCACCTCTGGATTTACTACGGTAGACGGTCAAAGGAGGAAGAGTAAACAGATGGGGCGTCAGGCACTGAAGCCTGACGCCTCCAGCATTTTAAGGAAGGCGATCAAGGGCGTATTGCGATATCTGTGTATGGATGCGCCATGCGCCCTTTTACCTTTACAAAAACTTTTTTTATATATGTATGCTTTATTCCGCCCCGGAGGTCAGGCGGATCTTTTTTTTATCATCTTGGTATATATATTATGCCATTTATAATAATAGAATAATCCGGCCCATATAATTACCGGTATTATCTGGCCGTCTATTCTTATCAGCGTCTTATCGGCATAGCCGATCGCATTATGCATAAACGACGAGTATATAGTAGCTCCATCGCTTCGCCGCAGATTCTGGCAATAGTAGTTGAAGATGAAAATGACCAGCCTGAAAACCTGTATCGGGTATAGCAATACCATGCCCAGAATCAGGATTTTCAACCGAAGTTTGTAGTTCACATCCGGCACTGCCATTATCAGCGCAATTAATAAAACGGTGTTAAAGGTGAATCCCTTGTACTCAAGCGTGAGCATCTTTGTCTCACTGCGCGGCCCATAGGCGACAACGACGAACTCACTGTCGGATTTAATCGCTTTTGTATAGCCGGCGCCGTCAAATAGCATCAGCACATTCCCGCCAAAAAATGTGAACACCTTATTTGCTAAGGGAGCCGAGAAGTTCCAGATCAGGTAGACGACTGCAAAGGCGATTATAAACCTCAGAAGAAAAAACCATCTATTTGCTTTTTTTGCCTTCAATTCTATTCCACCATAAATACCAGATATATATCGCCCAGAGAATGATTATCGGCTGCCAGACAAAGATATGAATTTCCTTGAAGATATCGGGATAAGACCGTCCGAGATATAGAAGACTTATCACCCTTACCAGGTTGAGGGCAAAAATAGCGACAAAACCAACAAGCACTCCCAGCATCTTGTGGGTTAGCCTGGCCGGATACGCGATAACGCCCGACAGTAGTATGGCCGTGGCATAGATCCCGTTGCAGCCGTCGACGACATTGATTCCGAACTGCCCGGTGGACAGATGAGTGCCGTCCACGAACGAGGTTCCTCCGAACAGATTTATCAAAAAGCTGGATGAAAGAACTATGAAGGATGTAAAAGGGACGTTGACGCTCAAGTAGAAGATCTGGGTGTTGAAGACGATAATAAAAAAAAGCAGAATCGCGCCGAATGCTAAGTAAAGCCTGGCAAGCGATCTGAGTACCGGCGATTTGAGTCTAAACTTCAATAGCATCATCCGAATTGCAGTCAGTCGTCCTGCCAGGAGGCAAGACCGCAACCATCTTTCAACAATTTAAACAAGTTATGCAGATTCCACAACAGGAATTATGAATATCCTGCCCACCGGAATTGCCAAACCGAATTGAAAAATCGAAGCGTTTCTTAGTATCAATGATTACCATTATCAACCTTGCAACATCGAAAAAAGGCTTGACATAAATTTCGCTGTATTTATATTTTTAATGGTAAATTAC
>CBEWDL010000126.1:0-9849 GCA_965555375.1 uncultured bacterium | reverse complement strand
GGTAAACGTTACCGCATACGATAGCCACGATTCTCTGCGCGCCTATACCGATGTGGCGGCCATTTACGATTACAACGACAACCTTCATATAATCTGGAATGCCCAGTGGGTGTATGTAATCGACGGCGGCTACTACACTTCTTACATGACGTTTCTTTATCATTTTGATACCGGTTCCGGCGAGATTACCGAGATCACCCGCAGTGACTCCGTCTGGGTGGAAAGCGGCTGCGACACAGGGGCCTGGAATCTTCGTATTGCCAAGATGTCTCTTGGCGCACACCAGCCGACCGGCGCAATTTTCGCGGGATATACCGGATTTTACGATACCCTCGATTGTTCGGCCGGAGGGCAGTATAGCGGCTGGGCCAACGGCGAAATCTACATGACCTATTCGGTTGACGGCGGAGCAAGCTGGGTTGAACCTGAAAACCTGACCAATTCTCCCAGCCCCGGCTGTGCCCCGGGCGATTGCGATTCCGATCACTGGTCTTCGCTGGCCAACAAAGTTGATGCTTATCTGCACATTCTATACATCAACGATAAGGACGCCGGTGGCATCCCTCAGGACAATCCTCAGGAGGGTGAGGTTACTGACAATCCGGTCCTGTATCTGGCCTATCCCAACCCCTTAACCGGTATTGACGACGAAGGCGCCATGCCCCGAACATTTGCGCTGTCCCAGAACTATCCCAACCCGTTCAACGCTAAGACGAATATAGAGTTCGAGCTGCTCGAGAATTCTCGTGTGGAGCTTTCGGTCTACGATATCACCGGAGCCAAGGTGATCACTCTCGTCAACGGCGCGATGGAAGCCGGAGTGCACTCAGCCAACTGGGATGCCAGTAAAGTGGCATCGGGCGTGTATTATTACAGCCTGAAGGCTAACGGCGAGGAATCTACCCGGAAAATGACGCTTTTGAAGTAGTCGTATTCGACGATAGTTCTTTTGGTCGGGGCCTGTTCAGGCCCCGACCATTTGATATCGCTATCAATACTAAAGGCAAGACTCCGTTGTTGTTGAGGTATTTAAGTCCAAATAGGATCATGGAATTCTATCTCTGCCGCACCGGATGGGTCAATATATGAAGGTGCAGAAAAAATATGATAATAATTGTTGACATTCCTGTAAGATTTTGTAAATTAATAAAAAAGAAGGCGAATTAACTGTAACCCAAAGTAACGGAGGAAACTAATGAGAAAAAATCTTTCAATTTGTCTCGTTGTCGCCTTGGTTTTGATTTTGGTGGCCTCGGTAGTTTCGGCAGGGAACATTCGGCCAGCCATTGAAAACCGGGCTCCGATAAGGGGCGACGAACCTATGCCAGATGTGCAGTATTATCCTTCCGGACCGGTATTGATCACCCAAGCGGTAATGATCGGGGAGACCCAATATGACTATCAGCAAAACGGTTCTACTGGCAACAGGGTATTCTTGGATTCAGACGGTGGCAAGCACTTCTCCTGGATGAAAGGCACGAATGACAACGGCACCAGGCATGTATTCTATAACTATCTAGATGCCGACGACAATACGCAATGGCCCAATACAGGTACCCGGGTGTCCGAGAATAATCTTTCCGGATATACTACCATATCTGCCCTTGCTTCGAATCAGGCTGTTGTGGCTTATCACCATTCGAACGAGGATGAGCTCGTAACTGCCATTGACCAGGTTGCAGGATTTGCAATATTCGACTATTTCTTCCCTCCCAACAACATTGGTGTCGAGCCCGGATTTTGGCCGTTTGTTACGGTGGACCGCAGTGACAACATACATGTAGTAATGAGTGAAGCACAGCTGGCTGGAGACGCGCCGCAAGTTATCGGGTATACGATGTCAACGAACGGTGGAATCGACTGGACGAGAGAAGTGCGCGTAGATACGGTTCTTATGATTGCTCCCCTAACCGTATCGAGTCCTGTGTCGGATAAGGTAGCCATTGCTTATACTCATCAGGTCAGCTTCGAAGAGTGGTCCATAGATGACCTGTACTATATTGAATCGGAGGATGGCCTTACCTGGGATTGGGAAGCTGGCAAGATAAACGTCACCGAATATGGCCAGGGAGGCGATTCGCTCTGGATTCATCACTGGTGCGATATCGATGCCGTTTACGACTACAACGACAATCTGCATATAATCTGGTCGGCGCAATATGTCGGACCGGAATTTCGTTATTTCCCGATGTATCTGTATCACTTCGATACCGGATCGGAAACCATAACGGAGATGGGGCTATCCGATACAACTGACTTTGATCAGATGTGCGATTCCGGGGCATTTAACCAGCCGGTTGCAAAATTGTCTCTGGGAGTGTTGGAAAACACCGATATCCTTTTTGCGACCTATACCTATTTTCCTCACGGAGATTGTTCGGCCGGCGGCTTCGCCAACGGCGAGATCTATATGCAGAGCTCGTTCGATGGCGGCGCTTCGTGGTCAGAACAAATCAACCTGACCAATTCTCCGAGCCCGGACTGCATTCCGGGTGAGTGTGATTCCGATCATTGGTCCACACTGGCGGAGAGGGTTGATGGCACATTGCATATTATCTACATTAACGATAAGGATGCCGGGGGAATTCCGCAAGGCGAGGGTTCTATCACGGATAATCCAGTTATGTATCTGGCCTATGCCCCGACGGCCATTGATGGTGAGGCTACCCCGCCAAGGAGCTTTGCTCTTTCCCAGAACTATCCCAATCCATTCAACGCTAAGACGAATATCGAGTTCGAGCTGCTCGAGGACTCTCGTGTCGAGCTTTCGGTTTACGATATCACCGGCGCTAAGGTGACCACTCTCGTCAACGGCGAGATGGAAGCCGGTGCGCACTCAGTCAACTGGGATGCCAATAAGGTGGCATCGGGTGTGTATTACTACAGCCTGAAGGCCAACGGCGAGAAATCGACCAGAAAGATGACGCTTCTGAAGTAAAACTGAAGCTTAATCGGCAGATATGCCATAAGGCTCGCTCTGCAAAGGGCGGGCCTTTATTTTATGTATTCTCAGCCCTCTCTTTCCTTCAGGTGGCAGCCCTGAAACCGTTTTTCTCCCCATGGGCGAATCGTCGATTATCCTTGACATATTATTAAGAGTGGCTTTATTTGATAGTAACAAGGGATAGATATTTCCTGTTATCTGAATTTGTTGAATCCGGAGAAAGGAGTTCCTGCCATGAAGACGATCATAGTAACTATCGGCATTACATTATTGTTTGCGACAACCGGCTACCCGCAGTTCTGCGATCCACCCGGTGAAGTCGTCGGGACCACCGAATATCCGGTGCAGTCATCGGGGATGGCGGCCAATCGCACGGCATATGACGATCTCGATGGAGTCCATGTGACCTGGATGGTCGGCCCGTCGATTTTTGACCGAAATGTGAAATACAATTTCCGGGATGAAACGGGCCAGTGGTTGTCATCCGATGGTATGTCGGTCAACGAGGTCAACGGGGCCGGTTACCCGACGCTGGCGCTAAAATCCGATAATGCCGCCACAATCACTTATCATAATATGAGCAATAATTACGTTAACCTGGCGGTTGACGCCTTTCGCGGCATGGCCATATTCAACTATTTTGATCCGCCCGATCTGGCCCCGAGCGGCAATCACGCCTTCTGGCCGCAGGTCGCCGTCTCCGCCAACGGCGATATACATATCCTGATGGTGGAACATACTCAGGATCCCGGCGTTTACCCGTCCATGATATATTCCCGCTCCGAGGACGGGGGGGAGACCTGGACGGCCCCCGTGGAGGTAGCCCGGGTGGCATTATTGAACGGCTGTATTACAGCGTCGTCGAACGGCAAGGTGGCCATAGTGTATCTGAATCCGGTTATCCAGGGTGAGTTCAGCCAGGTCAAAAACGATGTCTGCTATTTTGTCTCCGAGGACGGTCGCACCTGGGATTTCTCGCGTCCGGAGAATATCACCGATTACTGGAATGACGATCTGGAAATATACTGTCCCTGGGGCATCGATGCCGTTTTCGATAATGAGGGGAACCTGAATTTCACCTGGGTTACCGGCCATATCGACGATGACGGGTATTTCATCGATGAAACAGCTCAGCTGTGGCATTATTCTGAATACACGGGGGTGATAAGTCAAATCGCGGAATCCTCCGATCTGGAGCTAACATGCACCTACGGCGCCGTAACCCTTCCCATATCTTTACCCAGCTTAACCTGCATTGATTACTTTTTCGATAATATTCTGGGGATTATTTATGTAGGTTTTGATGAATCTGACGCTTCCGCGGAGGGCGAATGTGTGGGAGATCTCTACGGTGTATTCGGGTTCGAAGGCGGCCTTTATTGGGTGGGGCCGTTTAATCTCACCGAAACACAAACCCCGGGCTGCCAGCCAGGAGATTGCCAGTCGGAAAATTTCCCGTCCACAGCCGAAACCATGGTTTATACTGAGCAAATTCCATTGACTTATGTGATGCAAAACTTAGGGGATTTGGCCGATACCATCTATTATATGCCGGTTACTCATCCTATCGGCGATGGTATCTCCGAAGAGGATAAACTCCCCGGATCGTTCGAGCTGTTCGGCAACTACCCGAATCCGTTCAATTCCAGCACGACCATCAGATTTGAGATTAAAAAAAGCGCCCGCATAAATCTGACGATTTACGATATCCGCGGGGCTAAGGTAGTCACCCTTGTTAATGAGGAGATGGAAGCCGGCCGGTATTGGGTCAACTGGCATGCCAAAAACGTCGCATCGGGTGTGTATTACTACAGCCTGAAGGCCAACGGTCAGGAATCTACTCGAAGGATGACGCTTCTTAAATAGGCCGAAGCTAAAGGCTCGATATGCGACATGGCCCGCTCTGAAAAGGGCGGGCTATTTTGTTGGCGGTATTGCGTGGTCCCTGAAAATCTCTTGTTTGCAAATTGAAGGAAATGCATCAGGAGTTCGCTGATAGGCATTGGTACGCACGATTGTTATACAGTCTGGTCGAAATAATTGCGTCTGCGGCTGAAGAGGTTGGACTCGCCTGACAATATTCAAAAATGCCTTGACTTTGCATTGCAAAAAAGACAAATTCGGGGAATAAAATCAGGGCTGGCCTGTATCACGGGTGTCGGCTCTGGGATCTTTCGCCGACGGGAGGAGGCGCGACTGACAATCGTTAATGTTTTAGTGCGCATTGTTTATCCAGGGATATAAATTGGGAGATTATGAATGTTCCCCAATCGGGGAGGAGTATCCAGAAGGAGGACGGATGATGAATTCAAAACGCTTTACGTATGCGATGGGGCTATCCGCTATTCTTGTCAGCTCGCTTTTCATCGGCGCTTTTGCCGGTACGGTGGGTAAGATAACCGGAACTGTTATCGATGAGAATGGAGTCGGTATCCCCGGTGTTGCAGTGCAGATAGAGGGCTCTACGATAGGCGCTGCCGCCAGTTTTGACGGCTCTTATGTCATCTTGAATGTGTCTCCGGGCTCATATACGCTGGTGGCTCAGTCCATTGGCTACAACAAGATGACCGTCCAGGAAGTCAGAGTGCGAGCCGACGTTACCACCGAGACAAACTTCCAACTGACCTCCGAAGCCATTGAGACCCCGGACATTACCGTGATCGGGGAAAGAGAGGAAATCGATAAGTATATCACGTCCAGCCAGGATAGAAAGACAGGCGAGGAAATCAGCGCCATGCCGGTAACTAGCGTCAGCGACGTCCTGCGCACGACAGCCGGCTTCGTCAGGCAGGGTGGGGTCTTTCATGCCCGCGGGGGACGAGGCGGTGAAATTGTTTACATGGTGGATGGCATTGAGATTAAGAATTACCTGGGCGGATATGGTCAGGCCTATAAGGAGAATCTGGAGCTTTCGGCCACGGATATTTCCGAGCTATCGGTTTTGAAAGGCAACTACGACGCGGAGTATGGCAGTGCAAACTCAGCCATAATCAACGTCGTGCGTAAAGAAGGTGACATCAGGACCACCACCGGACGAGTCGAGTTTCTGACGGACGATCTGGGGCTGGATGACCTCAACACGTATTCTTATAACCAGGATCGATTTGAGTGGAACCTGTCGGGACCCGTCCCGGGAATTTCAGATCAGCTCTTTCCAGCCCTGGGGTTGAAATGGCCCGGAGAGAAAATGGCTTATTTCGTCAGCTTTTCCATGGATAAATCCGACGAATACCCCGATTATAATCCCTATCCATCAGAAAATTCCAAAATCGATTACGGCTATGAAAAATTTCTCGGGATAAAGATCCCGAACCGGAGAACCAACAAATACACCGGATCTGCAAAGCTGACCTGGAAGATGGACGCCAATGCCAGGTATAGACTCGCAGTAAACTATTTTACAGACCGGACCAGAGCCCGGCAATTCGATTACAATTTCCTTTATACCCCGGCAACGGCACACACAATAAAGGAATCTAAAGTAGCTTATGGAGTCAGCTTCCAGTTTTCGCCTTCGTTCCTCAGAAATACTTTCGGAGAGATAAAACTCAACCGCTATATGGAGAAATATGAGGAGAGGCCCGGAGGCCTGCTGCCGGGTGACTTCGTATTCGCCGATGATTACGAATCATTCGATGACTGGAACAATAACGGCCAGTGGGATGCTGCAGAGCCATTTATCGATGCCAACGGCGACGGATTCTTCGGGGAACCTTTTGTTGATAACGACGGGGACGGAATTTACGATCCGGCCTACGATGATTTCTATCCTGATTCCGTCATATTTAATGGTATTGATTCGGTGAAAGTTTTTGATTTAAACGACAACGACCGTTACGATGCCGATATCGGGGAGCCTTATTCGGATTTGAATGGTAACGGGACATGGGATCCAGCCGAGCCGATAGCCAACGACCAGAATTGGATCGATAATAACAATAATGGCGTATTCGATGAAGGCGATTGGGTCGGGCAGGGCGAGGATGGCCGCGGCAACGGCGTGTATGACCCTCAGCTTCGCGACGTAATCAACGAAGACATGCCTGAGCCGTTTACAGATGGCGACGAGATCCTCGGCGAACCATATATAGATGTCGATTTTAACGGGGAATTTAACGGCCCGCCTAACGATCCCGATGGCCCTGATGTTTTTATAGGAGCCTGGGATCTGAATAATAACGGCCGGCATGACGGCCCCAACGATCCCTGGAGCGAGGGCGTCCCCTACCGGGATCTGAATAACAATGGCCGCTACGATGCACGCAACAACATTTACGATTACGGCGAGCCGTATGTCGATCTGAACGGCAACGGGCGCTGGGATGGTGCGGACAATTTTTGGGATCACGGTTTTGATCAATGGGCGCTCTATCATAAAACCGTTCAGACCATCACCACTCTAAGCTTCGATTTGACAAGCCAGGTCGCCAAACAGCATGAGATTAAATCAGGCATAAAGTTTTCGGATCTCAAGCTCGAGATGAACGAAATCCAGTATCCCCACCTGCCTTATGACGGTCTTCCCGATGACGGGCCGTGGCCTGATCGGGGCGTATTCCGCGACTTCTATAACCGTACGCCGAAAGAGGGAGCCTTCTATTTTCGCGACAAGATGGAATACGGCGAGATGATAGCCAACCTCGGATTCCGGTATGATTTCTATATTCAGGCAACCGAAGTCAAGGATGTCGAGTATGCCAGCGAAAATTACCAGGGCAAGGAGTTAGACGATTCACAGAACAAGTTTTCACCCAGGGCCGCATTCTCATTCCCTGTTTCCGATAAAGCCAAGCTCTATTTCAACTACGGTCATTTCTACCAGCTTCCCGCATATCGGTATTTCTTCCGCCGACCAACTCAGGCCTCCAATGCTGCCGGCATAGTCGGTAATCCGAACCTTAATTTCACAAAGACAATCGGCTATGAGCTCGGTCTCCAGTACAGGGTAGCCAGCGGCTATATTTTGACGATTTCGGGATTCTATAAGGACTACTATGGTCTTCTAAACTCAATCCGCGAGGTTTTAGGACCGATTTCTAACGACGTCTATGGCAATATCGACTATGCTCGAACGCGCGGAATGGAGTTCGAGCTTGAAAAGCGTTATGGCCATTTCTTCGCCGGTTCGTTCGACTACGAATACACCTGGGCTTTCGGCAAGAACTCGTCCGAATCAGCCGATTATTTCGCCAGATTTTTCCGTCAGGAGATCCCCATCCAGGAGACCCCGCTGGATTGGGATATACGGCATCAGATTACCGTCAATGGGGATATCAGGGCGCAGAAGGGACGTCATCCCAAAATCGGCATAATTACCCTGCCTGATGACTGGTCTTTGAACTTCATCTGGCAATTCAAGACCGGAAAACCGTTTACTCCCGATGTTCATTACCCGGGCCTGATTCTTGTTGGTAATGAGCAGCCTCTGAATAACTCCAGGCGGATGCCATACTATTCTACGGTTGATATCAGATTCGATAAAAACTTCCAGGTATGGAAGCTGAACTATGCCTTCACGATACGGGTTAACAACCTGTTTGCCGACAGAAACGTAAACGATGTTTATTCGGCGACAGGGCTGGCATACACTGGTCAGAACATTAACGGACAGATTATTTCCGGCGTACCTTTTGATAGAGACCCGGTAAATTACGAGGTGGGCAGGCAGGTACTGGTCGGTCTTAGCGTGAATTTCTAAGGGCCGGGGGCCGGTAAACCGGCCCCCCGTCTTGGTCCACGGATTTTGAAAGTCGATGAATAGATTAACTAATACAGTGCATTCTTCTCCTTCGGCTATGCCGGTATGGAATAGGCGACGAGGGGAAGGGAGGCAGCGATCATGAGAAAACTGGTGTTATGGATTACGTTATTCACACTCCTGGCTACAGGTGTCGATGCAACGGTTATGCAGGAATCCCTGGACCGGGGTAATTATTATCAGGCCAAACCTGCGGCCTTACCCAATACTCAGATCAGAGTGCATCGCGTCGGCAAGATATGGCTGACGATAAGCAACTACGGGTTCTTCGGGAACCCCGACGATTTGGCTGATCCCGATAATATAAGTCCTCTGGCACCATCATGTATGTTCCCTGGCGGATCGAATCTCGAATACCTATTCGGGGGATATCTCTGGGTCGGGGCCGAAGTGGACACTGTGATCGCCGGGAATCCGGCGCTCGATACTCTGGTCTCAATCGGGGCTGACGGATGGTGGTCGGTTACAGGCGAGCTTTATCCCAGTCTCCCGCCGGGAGGTGAAATTCTCGTCCGCTCCACAAGGCCGCCGGATGTCTTTCCTTATGGAGATACGATCGACGCCATCTCCGAACAGGATTTCATAGCGGTTTATGCGGATACTCATACTAATCCATCCTATGTTATCCCGGACCTCAATGATCAAAGGAATCATATACCGCTGGGGATCGAGATAATCCAGAGAAGCTACGCCTGGAGCTACGAGTATGCTGAAGATTTTGTATTATTCGATTTTGATATAGTCAACATGAACAGTGACAAAGTCTTGAAGAACATGTGGGTTGGATTGAATATCGATGCAGACGTGTTGCATTCCTCTGAAAATCCCTACGGTGCTGAGCAGGGCGCCCAGGATGATCTTTGCGGTTTCGATACGGTCTATGTGGATGCTGAGGGCAACCGAGCAACTATCAATACCGCCTGGATAGCAGACAACAACGGGCAGCCCTATGACCTGGCCTACGATTATCGTTCTCCGCGGGGCTTATCCGGCGTGAGGGTTGTGAGAACGCCTACGGCGGAGTTAGAGTACGGATTTAACTGGTGGATCTCCAATATGAATGCAGCCTACGACTGGAGCCCCCAGAGGGTAGAAAATTATCGTGGTCCTTTCCCTGGTGGCGGTAATGGCACGCCGGGAGGCGACA
>CBEWDL010000125.1:0-9853 GCA_965555375.1 uncultured bacterium | reverse complement strand
GGAATATTTATTATATTAGAAAATGTGGAATCATATAGCCTTTTTATCTGTTTTAGAATGGTAGATAAACTCGTTTTCCAGGAGGAGCGATGAAAAGCTTATTTACAGCCGTTCTGCTGGCCTCTTTTGCCGTTGTCTCCGGCGCATATGGCTTTATGGCCGACGGAGGCTTCGACGGGGAATCGGTTTCGATTCCTTACTATGATAACCAAGGGGCGTTTTTATCGGGCATCACCCAATTATCTCCCTTGAACCCCTCGTTGAATGGTTTAATCGGCCGGCATGGGAATTGGGCCATGCAGGTAAATGAAAGGACGGGACTGATCCGGCAGGGGTGGGGAGGCTCCGCCTATGTCGGAATGCCCATCGATGATGTCAGCGCCGGCGAATTGGCGAAAACGTTTATACAATCTGAGTTCGATCTGCTCGGAGTGCCTATCGAGGATTTGATTTTGCAATCGGCGAAGCATAGCCTGAATCGTTGGGTCGTGCATTTCGGCCAGCGATATAATGATCTGGAGGTTTTTGGAAGTCTTGTCACAGTCGCTATCTCAGATAGGGGTAATGTCGTCCTTTTCAGATGCGATTATTTCCCCGGGATAGATATATCGCCGGTGCCGTCGCTCTCGAAGGAGGCTGCTAAGCTGGCGGCGCAGGCCGGATTGTCATCAGCGGAATACAGATTCACCGATCCGGGGCTGACCGTAATTCCGCTGCCGGTCGAGAGCGGTTTCGATTACAGGCTCGCTTACAGACTGGAGATTAAATCCGACGAACCATCGCGCTGGCTTACCATAGTGGATGCTCAAAGCGGCGAGGTTTTATATCGTAAAAGCCTGATCTATTATGATACGGTGGACGGCTATATCAGCGGCCAGATATACGAGGCGACGCCCTTTGATCCCCTCACCACCATGCCCTTCGAGTTCGAGGTCGTCAACATCGATCAGGTAGGGCAGGTTTATACCGATCAGGAGGGTTTTTTCACGGCAGAGGTTGACGGTCCGGAGACGCGTGACTTCAACACGGAGTTAAGGGGGCATTTTGTAAATGTCAACAATGCCGACGGCGCCGATGCCATCTATAATGGTGAGATTACCCCCGGCGATACGCTTTATTTCGAATGGGACATTTCCACTGCCCGCGCCGATGAGCGTAACGGCTTTTTCCATACTAACGTCATCCACGATTTCATTAAGGCCATCGATCCGGGATTCACGCTTTTAGATTTCGCCCTTCCCTGCAATGTCAATATCAATCAGACGTGCAATGCCTATTGGGACGGCAGTTCCATCAACTTCTTCCGCAGGGGAGGAGGCTGCGAGAATACGGGCGAAATTGCCGATGTCATCTACCATGAATACGGCCATGGCATCACCGATTTCCAGTACCGGCCGCAATCGCCTTCAGGTGCCCAGCACGAAGGGTGGTCGGATTATATAGCCGCCACCATCACTAACCAGCCGCTTGTCGGCAGGGGCTTTTTCGGTGAAGGAACCTATATCCGTTCGGTGGACAACGACAACCGCTATCCCGATGACTGGACAGGGGAGTCGCACAACGACGGTCTGATCCTTGGCGGTGCCCTCTGGGATCTGAGGGAGGCGCTTGATCCGAGAGTTACCTATTGCGATACCCTTTTTCACTTTGCCCGCTACTACTATTCAACCAACTACTGGGATTACCTGATTCACATACTTCTGGTAGACGATGACGACGATGATCTTTATAACGGAACACCGAACTCCGAAGCAATCCTCGCGGCATTTGAGCTTCATGGTATCGAACCGGCCGGCGCCACTATTATTCACGAACCTCTGGGCGATACCGATGATGATTCCAATCCCTATCCGGTGATCGCGACTATTACCAGTCCTGTTTTCCCGATCGATGAGGACCTGGTATTCGTCCATTACAGAATAGCAAGGGATGATGTTTTCCAGGATATCCAGATGACTCCCACCGCTAACCCGGACGAATTCAGTGCCTCCATACCAGCGCAGCCGCGTGGTACCCTGATCGAATATTATATCTCGGCCACCGACGTCGTGGAGAGACAATTCTTTCATCCGGCAGGCGCTCCTGATCGAGCACATATTTTCGCTATCGGTGAACCCACTGTAATCGAGTTTGACGACCTCGAAACCGAAACCGGCTGGCAGGTTGACAGTATCGGCGACGATGCCACCAGCGGGATCTGGGAGCGGGTCGATCCCAACGGGACATACTCCGACGATGATCCGAGCTTCCCCTATCAGCCGGAGGACGATCATACACCCGATCCGGGTATCTTCTGCTTCGTTACCGGCCAGCATCCACTGGGAGATCCGAACAACGGCGCCAATGATGTCGACAGCGGGAAAACAACGCTCTTTACCCCGATTTACGATCTGGAAGGGCAGGAAAATGTCCTTATCGAATACTATCGCTGGTATACGATTCGCACCAGTCTCGACGACACCTTCTTCGTGGATATTTCAAATGACGGCGGCGATAGATGGACCAACCTGGAGATGGTAACCTCCACCGAAAACTACTGGCAGAAATCACGGTTTTTGCTGGAGCAGTTCGTGGAGCCGACCTCGGAGATTCAATTACGGTTCGTGGCTATCGATCGGATACCGGGATCGTTGGTGGAGGCGGGTATTGACGATTTCGCCATTTACTCATTCATACCGACCGGCACGGAGCCGAATTCGACTGCCTTAATTCCGGCAGAATTTGCATTACATCAGAATTATCCGAACCCGTTCAATAGCAGAACTGAAATCTCGTTCGACTTACCGGAGGTATCTGATGCCAAGATTCTCATATACGATATTGCCGGTCGCCTGGTGCACAGCTATGAGATGATTAACCTTCCCGCCGGCGCTCATTCAGTCGCATGGGATGGCCGCGATAATTCCGGCGGCGACGTTGCCAGCGGTATCTACTTATACAAGCTGCGGGCCGGGGATTTTACTAACACCAGGAAGATGCTGTATCTGAAATAGAATCGTTTTTCAAAAACTGATACGAGAGCTGCCCGGTGGACTGTGGGACGAAAGATCCGCCGGGCGGTTTTTTATCATTAGAAGATATGTAAAAAGCTATACCATCTCTATCGGGACCGGGATGAAACACAGGACGAAGGCGATGATGCTTATAATGCCGATCAGTTTTCGCCACTTTCCGATTGGCAATTCATCCATCACCGTCGGCGGATGACCGGGCCTGAGCAGCAAGCCGATCAAGATCCATATTGCCCAGCCAAACCAGTAGAATGAAAGGGCGACCAGACCGAATATGACCAGATGGGCCAGATTCTTTTGCCATTTGCCGAGAAGGGCGTAGGCTATATGGCCCCCGTCAAGCTGGCCGAAAGGCAGGAGATTGAACATTGTCACCAGGATTCCGACCCAACCGGCAAAAGCGACAGAGGAAATAAAAAGAGCGCTACCCTCGGGAATGGGGCCTTTAATGGCATAGGTGATCAATTGGAACAATATGGATTCGCCGAAAAATATATTCCCGGATTCGGATGACAATTGCTGAACCGAGGAAGTCTGGACGCCGATTACGATGACGATAATGGCGATAACCAATCCGGCCAGCGGCCCGGCTGCGGCGACGTCCAGAAGCTGTTTTTTATTCAAGAAAGCGGATTTGGATTTTATAAGGGCTCCGAAAGTGCCGAACGGTGAGAAGCCGGGGGGCGCCGGTATAAAATATGGCAGCGACACGCTCACGCCATGGATGCGTGCTGCTATATAATGGCCAAACTCGTGAAACAACAATATGGATAGAAGCGATATCGAAAAAGGTAATCCGGCTAATATTATCTTCAATGGCTCATTGAATATCAGGCCGGGATCGGCGATCCAGTCCGCTCCCTCCATTATTGCCCCCGTGGTCAACGTCGTCAGAACGGTCAGGCCGAATAGAATGGTATTCAGCCAGGGGAAGGCAGGAGATTTCAGGGATTCGAGCGATCTAAGCCGGACTACCAGCGATGGCTGCGTGGATATAATTTCCACTTTAAAGCCAAACCCGGCCAGCCTCGATTCGATCTCGGCCTGTATCCACGGCGATTCAAACAGCGGCGCTCCCTTTACCAGGATTTCCCGCCTGGATGTATATACGGCGGCGACATCGATGATATCAGCCAGGGAATCGCTGATTTTTTGTGCGATATTAGCCGGGGTGTTGCTCATAGTCATTCAGCAGAACAGTTTCCTCTCAAATCATTGAGTCCGGGACTTCTTCCTTCCGCCATGAGTAACTGAATTGTCGAAATACCGGGTCCACCAATCTTTAAGATTTTCTCAAAAACAATTCTATCATTTAATCGTCAACCGTTCAATCCTCCAGAATCAGAATGCTATTATTATATTATAATAGACCGGGCATTTCTAAAAAGATCATTTTCACCCTGAGATTCCTGGTTCCTGCTCGTGGTCTTAACTGATAAATCAAGCCCTGGATTACAGAAATATGGCCTGAAAAACGCAGGTTGCAATAGTAAACATAATGTTTCAGCGCGGCCCGTCTCTACAAAAATGGATTGACATTACTTGCCGCTTGATTATTTTCCAGTCAGGATCATTTTCGAATCGAGAGGAATTTCGCTGTCGAGAGGATATTAAATAACGGGGTCAAACGCCCCGTGAATTCTGCCGACTAATAGATCGAATGAAGAATTCTGAAAAGAAAAACCCGTACGAAGAGCCGACGGGGAAACTCGAATTGGTGGAGCCTCCCATCGCCGATAACATGGGCATCCTGTCAGTCACCAATAAAAACCTTCGCAGAAAAATATTCGATCTTTATACTGTTTTTGAAATTTCCCGGCACTTGAGCTCCATGCTTGATATCGATTCGCTTCTGGATGCCATATTATTCACCTGCATCGGTCAGATGGGCTTATCCGGTGCGGCCATCGTTATTCAGAATCCACAGACAGGCGAATTGTCCAAGATCAGCGTAAAGGGCGTTAATTTGCAGGAGACTGTATCCTGGAACTTTTCGCGCGTAGGCCCTCTGGCCCGGTATCTTCAGCGGACGCCGGGGCCTCAATTGCTCGACGTCCTTCAAAGTCGTATCCCGGAGAATTCGGAGGATTTCGCTCGGCTGAAGATGCTGGAAGCTGAGCTTATCGTACCATTGATAGCCAAAGGAAATCTGCTGGGCATCCTCTTTCTCCCGCGAAAACTGAGTGGGATGGCGTATCAGGATAACGATCTGGAATTCGTCTCGATTCTCGTAAACCAGCTCAGCGTTGCACTGGATAATGCCGGTCTTTATGAACGTGAAAAGAAAGCTCTGCTGGAATTGCGTTCGGCTCAGGAGCGGTTGATCGAATCTGAAAGATTGGCCGCCCTGGGAAAGCTGTCCGCTTCCATCGCTCATGAGGTAAATAACCCGCTGGGTATAATGAAAAACTACCTGGCCATCATTTCCAAATCAGCGGGAGATGATCCCGAAATGAAAAAAAACGTTGAAATTGTCCAGGAGGAAGTCGGTAGAATAGCGCTGATAGTTAAACAGCTCCTCGATTTTTACCGGCCAGCAGTCGAAAAACCGGTGGAGTTCAATGCCCGCGAGATTTTGACGGCCATTCTCGATCTGATGAAAAATGAATTCGAAGACGCCCGAATCGAAATCGAGAGATCTTTTTGCAACACTCCGTGCTCGCTGATTGGTTCACCGGACAAAATAAAACAGGTTTTTTTGAATCTGCTTTTGAATTCGCGTGATGCCATGCCGGATGGGGGAAGAATAGCGGTCTCTACCAAAAGGCTGAATGACGCTGTGGAGATAAAATTCATCGATAATGGAACAGGAATCGCCGAAGAGGATCTACAAAAGATATTCGAACCGTTTTACACGACTAAAAAGGATGGCGGTACCGGTCTGGGGCTGCCGGTGTGTTATGGTATCATAAGATCACATAATGGCACGATAAGCGCATCGAATAATCCCGAGGGCGGAGCGACCTTCACAATAAAACTGCCGTTGAAAGGGTAATATGGCAAGCAGCAGGATATTAATCGTTGATAATGAACCTCGCATGGTTGATAGTCTGAAAACGCTTTTAACCATGGAGGGATACGAGGTAGTAGGGGAGAATGACGCCGCTGAGGCCATGGGCCTTTTAGAGAGATCGGATTTCGATCTTGTAATCGCTGATATCAGAATGCCCCGATATGACGGTATCGAGTTGTTGCGCCGAGCCCGGGAAAAAGATCCCTATATGGGAGTAATTCTGATAACAGGATACGCCTCATTGGAGACCGCCAAAAACGCCGTCGGTGAGGGGGCTTTCGGATATCTGACCAAGCCTCTGGAACTTGATGAGCTTAAGCTGGTTGTAGCCAGGGGTATAGAAAGAAGGAACGTGGAGCTCGAAAGACTCCGGCTTTTAACGGAATTGAAGGTTGCCAATGAAACGCTACAGATGAAACTTATTCAGCTTGATGCTCTAACAAGCGCGGGCAATCTTCTGGCCACCACGGTGGATCTAAAGGAAGCCTTGACCGCCATATTATCGCTGGCCATAGATGTTATCGGCGCCAAACTGGGGTCGGTAATGATCCTCGATCCCAGTAAGAATGAGCTCTATATCGGGGCATCCTGCGGGCTTGAAGACAGCGTGGTTCAGAACACCCGCATGAAACTCGGCTCGTCGATCTCAGGCTACGTTGCCAAGACCGGCCGTCCTCTAATAGTGGAGGATATCGAAAAGGACGAAAGGTTTGCTCGGATAAATCGGCAGAAATATGAATCGAAATCCCTCATTTCGGTTCCTTTGAACTATAAGGATAAAGTCTATGGTGTCATAAATTTGAATAATAAAACAAGCGGAAAGCCATTCACTGAAGACGACCTGGGATTATTGCACTCCCTGGCGGTACCTGCTGCAGTGGCCATGGACCGGGCCAGTCTAATTGCGGAGAAGACGGAGACCATAAGCTATCTCACAATTCTTCATAGCCTGGCAGAAAAGGTCTCTATGCTCGATGACCCTAAGAAAATCGGCGAGGTTACTTTCGAGGGTATGAAAAAACTAATAAATCTGGAGTGTATTTACTGGTATGATTATCTCGAGCGGAGTGGAGAGTTACTGCTGGAATTTTATCATGGCCAGCTTTCTGAAAGTGCAGTCCCCGACTATTTGCGGGTGATAAAACTCGAAAGCGAAACGATATCTATAGGCAAGCCGGCCGACACGGAATCGCTGCAGGAAACTCTGGTGAGGCAGTTTGAGAATTTTGCGGAGGTTACCGAACGGGATATTAAGGTTGTGCCGTTACCGATATCCTTCAGGCGCACGCTGGCCGCGGTTGCGGTGCTTGTTTTTCCTTCCTCTTATCGATTCACCGATTCACTGAAGGAGCTGGCAGTTCTGGCATTGACTCAGACGGCGGCCATCTACCAGAGGCAGAAGGCGGTCTTAAACGCTACCCAGCTTGTCACCATGGGGCGCCTTGTAACGGAAATTAGCCATGATTTGAAAAAGCCGCTGACCAATCTTAAGGGGACCACGCAGATTTACAAGGATAAAATCAAGGGCAAAATGGCCGAGGAGTATTTCCCGGAGGCCGAGATAGAAATCCAACGCCTCTCCGAGCTGGTGAAGGAGATGGTGGAATTCTCCGATCCGAATAAGTATGAGACGAGAAAGCTTTCCATATGCGAATTGCTGGATAAAAGCCTCAAGCTTCTGAGTTCTGATCTTCAGAGCAAAGGAATCTGTCTGGTGAAAAACTATGGTTCCGACCATCCTGCCGTAAAGGTAAATGAGCCGGAGATGTTTCAGGTTTTCATTAATATTCTCCAGAACGCGGTCGACAGCATGGATAGAGGCGGAACGCTAACTATAGATGTGCAAGAAATCGCCGAAGATGGGCAAAGTTGGCTGAGGGTCAGGATTGAGGATAGCGGTGTTGGTATTTCAGAGGAAGACTTAGGAAAGATCTTTGGCAGATACTATACGACCAAACAAACCGGCACCGGTCTCGGGCTGGCAATTGTGGAGAGGATAATACTGGTTCATGACGGCCGAATTTCTGTAAAAAGCAAGGTCGGAGAAGGAACGACCTTCATGATCGACTTGAGAATTTAGATGATATGAGCGATCAAACTGTAAATGTCCTGGTAATCGATGACGACCCGAAGGTCCCATGGATCTTATCCGAGGGGCTTGGGAACGGATACTCTGTGGATTCCGCCCGCGATGGAAAAGAGGGTATAAACAAGATCTCCCAAACGCCGCCGGCTCAGAGGCCCAGGTTGGTGCTTCTCGATATCCAGATGCCCGGAATGAATGGTATCGAAGTATTGGAAAAAATCAGGAGCATCGACGATAACGTCGACGTCATTATGCTTTCGGGCCACGGCGACACAAAAAACATTGTCGACTCGGTTAAAAAAGGGGCTGCGGAGTTTATAAATAAGCCTTTCGACGTCAGAGAGGTCGAGATACATATACGCTCCGTGCTCGAAAGAAGAAGGTTAAAAGAAGAGCTTTTCCAACTCCAGGAAAAACTTAAAAAAAGCGAGCAGGAAGTTCTTATAGGCGACTCGGTCTCGATGGTCGAAGTCAAAAACATGGTCGAGGAAATCGCCGATTCCGAATTGACCGTGTTGATAAGAGGAATTTCCGGCACCGGGAAAGAGATAGTCGCCAGGATGATTCATTCCAGATCGAGCCGTTGCAAGGAACCATTTGTGAAAGTCAATTGCGCTGCTATCCCGCGAGAGCTCCTGGAGGCCGAGTTGTTCGGATATGAGAAAGGCGCCTTTACCGGAGCCCACAAAACGAAACCGGGAAGATTTGAGATTGCAGATAAGGGAACCATGTTTTTGGATGAAATCGGCGATATGCCTCTGGAGCTGCAATCGAAGCTGCTGCAGGTTCTGGAACAGCAGGAATTCGTAAGAGTCGGCGGTATCAATAATATTCATGTCGATGTCAGGATCGTCTGCGCCACTAATAGAGACCTCGAACAGGCCATCGCCGATGGGAAAATGAGGGACGATCTATTCTACAGGCTGAATGAGATTACCATTAATTTGCCTACACTCAGCAGCAGGCGCGATGACATCCCTCTTCTGGTTGACCATTTCCTCCATAAATATTCGATCCTGTACGGCAAGAAACGGAAGGAATTGAAATCCGAGACAATCAGGCAATTGCAGAATTACAGTTGGCCCGGAAACGTCCGCCAGCTTGAAAATCTCATAAAACAGATCGTCGTCAGATCCGATGAAAATATAATCTATGATACTCTCAAAGGCCCTATCCCCGGCGCGGGGAAGAAGGACACTATTGTGGATATATCTGATGATGATTTCTCGTTAAAGAAGAAGGTTCATGAAGTTGTGAGCGAAGTTGAAAAGCTCTTGATTACCAGAGTCTTACACAAAACCAACTGGAACAGGCGGAAAGCGGCCAAATTGCTCGATATCAGCTACCGGTCGCTGCTTTATAAAATAAAGGACTATAAAGTTATAGATTAGAACATGCAGGATATGTGAAAGTTTTTGCAAAATGCAAAGGCCGGGCGGAGCTAAGTGGCCCGGTTTTTTTCATACTGGCAAAAATGAGATTGAGCGGAACCCATTCATAAACAATAAAATAGGCTAAGCCCTCCACGCTAATTACGGCTTCCGACTCCATATTTGACGGCGGCACCCATTTTGCTAATTCGATAAGTGAATTAGAGTAGCCGGTTCGACAGCCTCGAAATAGATGAGGTGCCGAAGCCTGTCGGATGGATAAAATGGCGACAAATGCAAATTCATCGGGTCTCGAATCGATGTACAACAATCCGGAAATTTTTAGAGCCCGGGCAACCGAAGAGATAAGACG
>CBEWDL010000124.1:0-9858 GCA_965555375.1 uncultured bacterium | reverse complement strand
GTCCTGGGATTATATCTTATTACCCGTTCCGTGATGCGGATTAGAAAGATCGATCACGTCGCCCATCTGCTTCTCAAACATTCGGAGTATCTCAGCGATCTTCTGGATATTAAAGAATAGAAAGCCCGGTTAAGCTGAATATAAAAACAGTTTGCCTGCCAATGGCGCATATTTTATAATTGTCAGTCTAATGGATAAGAGTTGGATCGCCGCTAACCTTGAAGAGGTAAGGGCCAGAGTGGAAAGCCGTTGCCTGGCAAATGGGGTTGATCCATCCGGGGTGAAGATAATAGGGGTCACCAAGATTATTTCGGCTGAGATGGCATCAGAGGGAGTGAAAGCCGGGCTAACAGATCTGGGAGAGAACAGAGTGCAGGAGGCAGCAAAGAAAATACCGATGGTTTCTCCCCGCCCCAGGTGGCACCTTGTAGGGCATCTACAGAAAAACAAGGTGAAGAAGGCGGTCGAGATTTTCGATATTATCGAGTCGGTTGATAGTTTCGAACTGGCACAGTTGATTTCGATGCGGGCTTACGAAACGGGGAAAAGGATGGAGACGTATCTTCAGGTGAATTCTTCATACGAAACGTCAAAGCACGGAATTGATCCCGGAGAAATTTTCGATTTTGCCGATAAGATAAACGAACTGCCAGGATTGATGGTAAGCGGACTTATGACAATCGGACCCCTGACCGAGAATCTGGATTTGATGAAAAGGGCCTTTGCTATGACGAGGGATCTTTTTGAGAAGCTTAAAGCCAAAGTTGGTGGCGGATTCGAGGTTCTGTCCATGGGCATGTCCGGTGATTTCGAACTGGCACTCGATTACGGCGCAAATGCATTGAGAATAGGTACAGCCATATTCGGCCCCAGGTCGAAGGCATAAGAAAGGAGGGGCGATGAAGATAACTCCTCTCGAAATTAAAAAACAGGAATTCGGCAAGGTCTTTAGAGGTTATTCACCGGACGAGGTGCATTCTTACCTCGAAATGGCAGCCGAGGAATTAGAGGACGTCCTTAGGAAAAATCTCGAACTCGAGGAGAACTTATCCTCGCTGAAGGATAAGCTTACTAATTACACCAGAATTGAAAACGTTCTCCAGGATACCCTGGTGACGACCCAGAAATCGGCAGAGGAAGTCAAGGCTGTGGCGGAGGAGAAAGCGAAATCGATCACCGCTGTAGCTCGGGTCAGAGCCGAACGTATTCTGGCTGAAGCTAACGAACGACTCCTCGAGATTCAAAGAGAAATTGCGGACTTAAAACATCAACGCCACTCCTTTATTGTTAACTTTAAATCCCTTCTGGAAACGCAGCGGGCGCTCCTGGAGGATATCGATAAAAGGGCCGGCGGCAAGAGCGATTTCTCCCCTGTCAAAATGAAAGCCGATCTAAACGACGACGAACTTGAAAAAGTGGTGAGTGAGTTCGAGGAGCAGCTCTCTCGCAACGAGGCGAAAAATGAGGGTGGGGATAATAAAGGTTCATCTATGGAGGAGGACAATTGATGGATTTGAAATCCGAGATCAAGGATGCGGTCGATTTTATTAGAACGCAAACCAAAGCGACTCCAGAGATCGGCATCATTCTGGGCACCGGTCTTGGCGCGCTGGCGGATGAAATAAAGAAGGATATATCGATATCGTACGATAAGATTCCCCATTTCCCGGTAAGCACGGTGGAGTCGCACACCGGACGCTTTCTCTTTGGGAAATTGGGCGGCAAAGACGTTATCGCCATGCAGGGAAGGTTTCATTATTATGAAGGTTATAATCTCGAGCAGGTGACTTTTCCGGTCAGGGTTATGAAGGAGTTGGGCGTAAAAATACTCATCGTCTCCAACGCCGCCGGAGGCTTGAATCCGCAGTTTGAGATCGGCGATCTGGTCATGATAACCGATCATATCAATTTCCAGGCTGTCAATCCCCTGACAGGTCCTAACGACGAGACCCTCGGCCCTCGTTTTCCGGATATGTACAACTGTTATGACCGCGAGCTTCGAGATCTGGCTGAACAGACGGCAATCGATGAGAAGGTGCCTTTGAGAAAGGGAGTATATGTCGGCGTGACCGGTCCCAATCTCGAGACCGCCGCAGAATATCGTTTCCTGAGAATCATCGGCGGAGATCTGGTAGGGATGTCCACGGTGCCGGAGGTGATAGTGGCTCGTCATCAGGGGACCAAAGTACTGGGTTTTTCGCTGGCTACCGACATGGGATTGCCCGATGCGATGGAACCATGCAGTCATGAAAAGATAATCGCCGCCGCGGCGAAGGCGGAGCCGAAGCTGACCAAACTGGTGAAGAAGATCGTTGAGAGGATGTCGATCGAACAGTCATGAGCGAACGATACCGTCAGATACAGGGTGAGTTCAATTTCGCAGAGCGGGAAGCGGAGATCAGCAGATTCTGGGATGAGAATTCGATCTTCGAGAAGTCGTTGAAGCTCAGGGAAACCTCGCCCCGATGTATTTTCTACGAGGGTCCTCCCACGGCCAATGGTCTACCGCATATCGGCCATGCCCTGGCGCGAACCATCAAGGATGTGATCTGCCGCTATAAGACGATGAAAGGCTTTCTGGTGGAACGCAAGGCGGGGTGGGATACGCACGGGCTACCGGTTGAGCTTGAGGTTGAAAAGGCGCTGGGGATCTCCACCAAGGATGAAATCGAGCAGATGGGAATCGAGAAGTTCAACGCCGAATGCAGGAAATCGGTATTCAAATACAAGGCTGAGTGGGATGAATACACCCGCACATTAGGTTACTGGATCGACCTTTCAAACCCGTATATCACCTATACGAACGATTATATCGAGACCGTCTGGTGGATCTTGAAGCAGTTCTGGAATAAAGATCTGCTCTACAAAGGATATAAGATTCTTCCCTGGTGTCCCCGATGCGAGACGGCGCTATCGTCCCATGAAACGGCCATGGGGTATAAAGAGGTCACCGACCCATCGTTATTTGTCACGATGAGGCTTTCAGGCAGCGAAGACACCTATTTTCTGGTCTGGACGACCACTCCGTGGACTTTGATTTCCAACGTCGCGCTGGCGCTTCACCCGTATGAGTCCTACGTGACTATAAAGCATCGCGACAGGAAGCTAATTTTAGCTGAAAACAGGCTTGATGTGATAGACGGGGAATACGAAATACTTGAAACCAAGAAAGGCTCCGATTATGCCGGCGTAAGATATGAGCCTCTGTTTGATTTCCTGCCGGTCAAAAAGGGACATTATGCTACTATGGCCGATTTCGTCACCATGGAGGAGGGTTCCGGCATCGTGCATATAGCGCCCGCTTTCGGCGCCGACGATTATGAGTTGAGCATCAAAGAGGGTCTCTCCGTCATTCAGGCCGTCAATACCGAAGGACGGCTGACGTCAGAGGTGACTCCCTGGGCCGGGAGATTTGTCAAGGATGCCGACCCTGAGATCATAAAAGACCTCGAGAACCGGGGTCTGCTTTACGCCTCGGAAGACTACACGCACAACTACCCATTTTGCTGGCGTTGCGATTCGGCATTAATCTACTACGCTCGCTCTTCCTGGTTTATCAAGACCACAGCCTTCAAAGATGAGATGATCGAGGCCAACAAGCAGATAGCGTGGTTTCCCGAGGAAGTCGGCAGCCGCCGTTTCGGTGAATGGCTGGAAAATAACGTAGATTGGGCGCTGTCCCGTGAGAGATACTGGGGCACGCCACTGCCGGTCTGGATCTGCACCGATTGCGGGAAGCAAACCTGCATCGGTTCGATTGAGGAGCTGCAGCGTATGGCCACCGATTTGCCAGAACAACTAAATCTGCATCGGCCTTATGTGGATCGCATCCGACTGAAATGTCCCGGATGCGGCAAAGCGATGAACCGCACCCCCGAAGTTATCGATGCCTGGTTTGATTCCGGCTCCATGCCATACGGGCAGGTCCATTACCCTTTCGAGCACCAGGCTGATTTCGAAAAGAGATATTTTCCCGCAGAGTTCATCGCGGAGGGGCTGGATCAGACCCGGGGATGGTTTTACTCGTTGCTGGCTATTTCGGTGTTTATCTCCGGTCGTTCGAGCTACAAGAGGTGTGTCGTTAATAACCTGATACTCGATGCCGAAGGCCGGAAGATGTCGAAGCGGCTGGGTAACGTTGTCGACCCCAAACAGCTTTTGAGTGAATATGGCGCCGACGCGGTCAGGTGGTATCTGATGAGCTCCTCCCAGATATGGCTGCCTAAAAGGTTCGATAAAGAGGCTCTGGTAGAGGTAATCAGGAGATTTCTGGCGACTCTACAGAATAGTTTTTCATTCTTTTCTCTGTATGCTAATATCGATGGTTTCATTGCCGGTGAAAATACTCCTGAGCTGGAGGACCGTCCCCTGATCGATCGCTGGGTAATCTCCAGAATGAATGGCCTGGTCGATGATGTCAACAGGGCGTATGATCAGAACGATATCACGCAGAGTACTCGGGCTATCGCGGGCTTCGTGGTCGATGATCTTTCCAATTGGTATGTCAGGCGCAGTCGCCGCCGCTTCTGGGGATCGCAGGATAGTTCCGATAAAAAGGCCGCCTACCAGACGCTCTTCGAGTGTCTTTTGACCGTATGCAAACTGGCTGCCCCGGTTGCGCCATTCATGACTGAGGATCTGTATCGCCGGATGACTGAGAACCTGGGCGGATTTCCAGAATCGGTTCACCTGACTGACTTCCCGGTCACCCAAGAAAGCCATCGCGATCTCCAGCTTGAGCAAGAAATGGCCATCGCCCGCAAGGCCGTGGAGCTCGGGCGGGCGGCCAGGAAGGAATCGAAAACTCGTGTAAGACAGCCATTGAGCAGGTTGATAGTCCTGGGGCTATCCGAAAAAGAACGGGAGATGCTTAAGAATCTGGAAGGTATTGTGCTCGAAGAAATCAATGTCAAGAAGCTTGAATTCGACAAGGATGAGGCAGCTTATTTCAGATACAAGGGCGAACCGGATTTTAAAAAGATCGGGCCTAAATTCGGAGCCAGATCTAAACCCATTGCCAGGCAAATTGAATCTCTTTCCAGCCAGCAGATCTCCGAGCTCGTAGCCCAGGGTAGCCTCAGGATCGGCGAGAGTGGCGGAGAATTCACGATTGAATCAAACGATTTGAAAGTCAAGATGGTGCCCTCAGACGGGTATGCTGTCAGCGCCGACGGTTATCTCAAGGTTGCCCTCGATCTAACAATCGATGATGATCTTCTGGCCGAGGGAAACGCCAGAGAACTCGTTAATAAGATACAGAATTTGAGAAAATCGGCCGGGTTGGTCGTAACCGATCGGATAACCTTAGGTATCTCAAGTAATTCTGAATCTCAAAGAGCGATGCAAAAATTTTCTAATTACATCAAGAATGAGACCTTGGCCACCCGATTTACCGATATCGGCGATCTGGAGCACTCCCGGGAATTCGATCTGAACGGCGTTAAAACAGTTGTTGCCCTGGAGAAGATTTCTTAGTATATACCGGCCCGGAGGTATTCCGGATGAATAAAAGAGACCTGGAAAAATTCGAAAAATTGCTTTTAGCCAAGCGCCAGCAGCTGATAGAGGAGTTTGGGTTGCTGAAGAGTGCAGGCATGGACACCACTATCAAGGAAAAAACCGGGGATCTCTCATCCTACTCGTACCATATGGCGGATCAGGGCACCGACGCTATGGAGCGGGAGAAGACCTTTTATTTCGCTTCCAAGTCCGGCCGGCTTTTATATCACATCGATCAGGCTTTAAGACGGGTCAGGAACAAGACCTATGGCAAATGCGAGGAGTGCGGCGAACAGATTAATCGGGAGCGGCTGGAGGCGGTTCCCCATGCCAGATTATGCCTAAAGTGCAAGGAGTTAGAAGAGCAAAGAAAGTCCGGCTGAGGGGAGGCGATATCGCATGCGCCAGCGGAACCTCCTGCACTACCTTCTGATTTCCATCCTCGTAATATTATTAGACCAGACCACCAAGTTATTAATATTAAATAACTTCGCCGAGGGCGAAGCGGTCTCTATAATAGGAGACCTGTTATATTTCCAGTTCGTTTACAACGAGGGCGGCGCCATGGGCACGAGCCTGGGCCCTTCATGGTTATACACTATTTTGACCCTGGCAGCCCTGGCCCTGATAATCCGTTATTTCATAAAGGATAAATCGGACGGGGCGTCTGTCAAGGTTCCGCTGGCGCTGATTTTTGGTGGCGCTGTCGGCAATCTGATTGACAGGATCAGGTTCGGCAAGGTGGTCGACTTCATCGATGCGGATTTTCCGGACATACCGTTTTTGGGGATCACCAGATGGTGGACCTTTAATGTTGCCGATGCCGCTATTACCTGCGGGCTGGTGATCTTCGTTGTAATTCTTCTTTTTAGAAATAAAAGAAACATCGTCCCGGTGGCTGATAATTCCCCGCCCGACACACATCGATTAAACGGTGACCAGAACTAAGTTAAAGCTGGCTGTTTCCGAGGATCTTCAGGGATTAAGGCTGGATATATTTTGCTCCCGGAAAGTCTCCGATTGCACCAGGAGCTATTTCACCAGGCTCGCTTCATCAGGCCATATTACGGTGGACGGGAAAACTGCCAAGCCGTCTCTCAAGGTGAAGAGAGGTATGCAGGTTGAGATAGAGTTAACCGCGCCACCGCCGATTGAAGCAAAACCTGAAGATATACCTCTCGATATCATTTACGAAGATAATCGCCTGGCGGTCGTAAATAAGCCCGCCGGTATGGTGGTTCATCCTGCCGCCGGCAACTATGAAGGAACTCTGGTCAACGCCCTGATACACCATTTCGGCGAAACCGTCGGCAAGCAGTTTGACTCGGCTCGTCCCGGGTTGGTGCATCGGCTTGATAAGGATACCTCCGGTTTGCTGGTCATCGCTAAAGATGAAAGAGGATTGGCATTTCTTCAGCGAGAGTTGAAGGAAAAGCGAATAAAGAGGTACTATAAGGCCCTCTGCTGGGGAAACTTAGAGCCGAATCGTGGAACCATCGATTTGCCGATCGGACGGTCGGATCGCGACCGTAAGAAGATGGTTGTTTACCCTCGGATCGGGCGAAATGCCATTACCCATTATGAAGTTATAGAAAGGCTGGGGCTGGCCGATCTGGTTTTGGTCAAACTCGAAACCGGAAGGACCCATCAGATCAGGGTGCATCTTTCCTATTTTGGCTATCCTGTGACTGGCGATCCGACCTATGGCGGCCGGTCGAAATACGTTAAGAGATTACATGGAATGAATCGTCAGGTTGCGACTCATCTTCTGAGTATTCTAAAAAGACAGGCGCTGCATGCATTCAGACTCGAATTCCCTCATCCCGATAATGGCAGGATGGTGGATTTTGAGTCGGAGCTGCCGGAGGATATATCTGAGGCTCTGGAATATCTCCGAAGCGAAAAATGAAGAACGCAGAAAGAAAAAACTTCATATTTTTTCTGGCGCTGGGATTATTCGCGCTGATCTTACGGCTCTGGAACGTTATCTCTATCGGCGATGATTTCTACGCCAATTTTCTATAGCAAGACGCGTTCAAACATGATCCGGATAATCTCCAGATAAAAAAGAACTTAGACTACGCAAGAAAGAGCCAGAATCGATAGAATCCGAACGGCAACCTAAGATCTTGACGTTGGGCCGTGCTCCTGCTATATAGACGATCATCATGAAAAATGCTTTCAGACAGATGGTCGTCCCCTTAATCCTGCTATCAGGTATCCCAGTTGTAATAAATCCAATTGCATAATCAATGGAGATAGAGAAGTGAAAAGAGGAGATTGAAATGAATATCGAGGAATATGATCTGAAGATCCCGGAAGGCTGCAATATCATCCTGGGGCATGCGCATTTTATCAAGACCGTTGATGACCTTTACGAGGCCATGGTCTCGTCGAGCACATCGGTGAAGTTCGGGATCGGCTTCTCGGAGGCGTCGCAGGAGAGATTGGTTCGCGTGGACGGCAACGATGATGAGCTCCAGAGTCTGGCCGCCGATGCCATCATGGGGATAGGCTGCGGTCATACGTTCATTATCTTTTTGAAGGATGCCTTTCCTATTAATTTTCTGGGCGCCATCAAAGCGGTGCCGGAGATTTGCCGGATAATCTGCGCCACCGCCAATCCTCTGAAAGTGCTCGTAGCCAGGTCGGAGCAGGGGGGAGGCATTATGGGGGTCATCGATGGCGCCGCACCGGCCGGAATCGAGGGGGCAGAGCATGTTCAGGTCAGAAGAAAATTCTTAAGAGATATCGGATACAAGCGGTAATTTTGGCAAGAATCGAAAACGGCATCAGATTCGGCGATCATTTCGCCGTCGATCCGCCACGGAAATCGGACCTGGCAGTCGTCAGCCATGCTCATTCGGATCACCTCAAGGCGCACCGGAGGATAATGGCCACCGAGCCCACGATCGAGCTGGCTCGTCTTCGATATAAGACATTCGAGGCAGCACCGGTGGAGTATCATAGAAAATTCGAGATAGGCCCGGCGACGGTCGAACTGGCTCCGGCGGGTCATATGATCGGTTCAGCCCAGGTGATTATAGACTGGCACGGTGAAAGAATCGTCTACACGGGCGATTTCAAGCTGGAGGAAAACTATACCTGTCCAAAAGCGGCAATTCATTCATGCGATACTCTCCTGATCGACACTACCTACGGGAAACCTCATTACAGATTCCCGCCTCTCACAGAGTGCCGGGAAAGGCTTCTGGAGTTTGTCACCAGGAATATAGCTGCAGGCGTGGTGCCGGTCATACTGGCCTATTCCCTCGGTAAGGCCCAGGAGGCGATGAAGATTTTATCTGATGAGGGTGTCGAGATCGACGCCAACAGAACAGCATACGAGGCCGCCATGATTTATCGCCATTATGGTGTTGAGATAAAAGGATTGCACCTGCTCGATGGGAAACCTGAACGAGGGAGAGCCCTGATAATGCCTCCCGGCGGATTCAGATATATCAATCCATATGGCTGGGGCAAGTTCAAGACCTGTTTCCTTTCGGGATGGACTATCGATAGACGGTACGGGTCCCGGGGAGGGAACAGCACGGGGATTCCATTTTCCGACCACGCCTCCTTCGATGATATAGTCCGTTATGTGGAAGTTGCCAGACCGAAGAGGATTTTCACCCTTTTCGGGCCCCCGGACGCTGCGGAGTATCTCAGGCGGATCGGTTTCAAAGCCGAGACGGCCGATTTGAATCGGGGCCAGAGCCTGGGTCGGAAAGGAGGCGGCAACATGGATCTTTTCGCATGAATCCCGTCATAATAGCCGGATCGCTTCCCTGAAGATCGGGCGATCTTCTCGCATCTAAGAGTTTCTCATAAAAAATCTTGACAAGTATCGAAATTGAGAGTATTAATAATCGTACTCTCGGCGAAGCACAATCATTTTGCAGATAAGGAGTTTGTTTGAAAGATCTTTTGATTTCGATGATAGGTGTCAGGAATGCTGAGGAGAATGCACTGACAGCCGAGAAAACGGAGGATCATAAGGCTGTTCTGGTTGAGTTCGGATAAGAGGCCACATTCCCGTGACAGCCTTGAGAATAGAATTACTGGTCAAAGTGGGTGTTCTCGCGGTGGAACTTACCCAATATGTGAGGCTTAAAAGGGAGTTGAGTATATGCCGACAGTATGCTTGGAGGCGAATCCGCAGGGAACAGATCTGATGGCTAAAAGAAATATTCGGGATGTAAGCAGGATATTAAGCCATGCCCGGGGTCCAAATTGGAGAATCGTACATTGAACCGTCAGCTCGATTTGCAGTCCAGAAACCAACTAAGGCGGATGGCTGAAGGCTCGGAGGCACTGTCGGATCGGTGATTGAGAGAAATCAACAGGAGGCTTAATAGA
>CBEWDL010000123.1:0-10056 GCA_965555375.1 uncultured bacterium | reverse complement strand
CGTAATGCCGCAATCACCGAGTAAAGGGATCTGCCGGAAGAACCGAAAAGTCGCCGTTCGGTGGGCTCCTCGATAATGTCGTCGCTTAAGGTTATAGTCCCGGTTCTGCTGGATTTTCTGACTACAGAGCCATAACGAACGGAGTTGAGTTCGATGAAATAACTTCCCCCGGCAAAATCCTGAGAATTATCCAGCCGCCCCTGTGTTCCTACCCTCGTCTGTTCGAAATCGAAAGTCAGACCCATCCGCCAGGAACCCTCCGTGGCGTAATCGGCGCTGAAGAAAATACCCCTGTAGGGGCCGAAGGCGGCACGGAAGTTGCCCTGCAATTTATTCACGCCTTTGCCCTCCAGCCACCTGAGATCGGACGAGATTGTGAATTTCTCTCCGAAAGGGCGGATGGCAAGGCCCGCCCGATAGAGTCTTTTTTGGGTCTCGGCGCCGAACTCCGGCTGATTCAACCTGTCAGCCACCAAGCCCAGCGAGGCGAATGGACGAGGGTGATACATCATGCCAAGTTTCCAGCTTTTCATCTTCTTATAAAACTCATCCGAGCCTCCGAACCAGCTATAGGAAAATCCTAAGTAAAAATTGGGAGCTAACTTATCCCCCATTCCGAGAGTATATTTCCTTCTGAACGAGTCGCTGGTATGATTCAGCCATTCCAGGGCGAAAAACCCGCGCCGGGAACTGATCAACAAGCCGTCGTCGCCTTTATATGATGAATCGGTGAAGCTATGGGTATATCGAATGCCCATGGCTCCGTAAAACGCCAGACCAGCCGGATTTATGATCCCTGCGGTTATCTGACCGGTCGTGGCTACCGATTCCGATTGATATTCCAGCCCATCGACCGGGTCGCCCCGGGCGGCAGTGCAAGCTAAAGCAATAAAGGCGAATAACGACAAAATCAGTCGTTTCATTTGCACTCCTTTTTGAAATTCGGAAAGATAATAGGGCATGCTTAAGGATGGATGCAAGTCAATTATTGGCCATTGACATTAATGCTACCAATGCCGCTGACTTTAACTTCAATTCTTGAACCGCCGTCGCCGAGAAGCGCCTCCAGGCGGGTGAGATCGAGGGCGGTGGGTTTTAGACTGAGATTCCCGGTGTGAATCCGCCCCCCCTTGCCGACACTGGCCACCAGAACAGCGGAGATATCCTGGGGAATTAAGAGGTCGACGCTGTTATAATTATTGGCTATGTAAAGCTCACAATTGGAAACTTCTTCAAAACGAGCGGTTATAGGCGCGTAGCTGGTCTCGAACCTCGAATGCCCGTGATTTATTGATACATCCACAACTTCCACAGGGCTGTAAGAGGTCTCGCAAATCAGCTCGCCTTTGACCTTTTGTACTTTGATAGGCGCATAACTGGTTCTTAAAACCACTGAACCGTCGGGCGCGTCGATATCGACAGCGTTTATTTCCGCATAACTCGTATAAGCCTCAACAGGGCCCTGAATATCTTCGAGTTTTATCATGCCATTGGCGGACTGTAAAAGAGCATACCCCGAAGGAATAATAATATCGCGAGCCTCGATCTTTCCATTCTGGGTTTCGGCTCTGAGTTTACCTTTTATAGCCTGAAGCTTGATATCGCCGTGGGTGGTGGTGATTTCAACCGGACCGTAAATTCTCTCCACACCAATAGTAGAAAAACCGGATTTCAAATCAACTCCCTGAAACGGTCCCCCGATATTCACGTCCATGAAATCGGATTTTCCTTCAATCCTCATTTTCTCGGGGAGCTCTACGAAAATCTCCACTCTGACACTATGATTGCTGCCCTCCCAGGGGGCGTGCGATGGCGATAATATTTTAAAGAGCACCCTATCGTCTTTAACCTGTAATTTGAAGTCGATAAGATCCAGAAATCGTTTGGACTCCGGTTCGGATGAGGCTCGGGCCCATTTATCGAAGGTAATTTTGACGTCACCTGTCTGGCGTGAGAGAACTCTAATCTTCCCCGCAAGATTAGTGCTTCCCTGAATTTCAAATACAGACTGACCGCTGAGTTCTGCCAGCAAATTGCCGGATTCCATTACGGGATCCGTGGCATTAACCGAAAAGCCGCTTATTGAGATTATTATTCCGGTCAATACTGCTATTTTAGAGGCCTTATTCATTCTTTCGATCATCCCTTTTCGATATACGAGACTTCCGGCTTTTGGTTTCTGTTAAAAGCGTTTTATCCTTTTGTCGAAGATTGCGGCTACGACCACTTTACCCACCTTCGCAAGGGATTCTGCGGAGCACTTGTCGGGAGTATCCTCCTGCGTATGCCAGTATGGATAATCAAAATCTATTATGTCAACCGCTTTTATGCCGCCGGACAGCAACGGAACATGATCATCGAGCACAGTATACTTGACCGAATCTATGAAAACATCGATACCAATCTCCCCGGCGACATTCCATATATAATCGTTCAGATCACCGGCATACTGTTGCGAGATTGCCTCTCTATATATCTGGAGATCGGAATCTCCCACCAGGTCGACCAATATCGCAAGGCGCGGCCTGTATCCCTGAAGAGAACCGACGAAATATTTCGAGCCCATGAACCACCCCCCCTGCCAGTCGTCGGTCCCATAATCCTCACCATCGAATAAAACAATATCGACCCCCAGCGGCGGCCGGTGGTCTTTAAGCAAGCGTCCCATCTCGAGAAGGACGGCGGTCCCGGAGGCGCCGTCGTTGGCCCCCGGTACCGGAAGACCGAAATTGCTGCTGTCGGGATCTTCATCGGAGATGGGACGGCTATCCCAGTGAGCGCAGAGCATGATCCTCTTCTCGCTCCCGGGATAATAGGAGGCAATGATGTTAAACATACTCCTCTCTAATCCAGCGACTGAATCATAGATTGCAAACTTCTGAATCCTGCAAAGATCGGTGGTCTTTTTAAGACTATTGTAAAGGAATTCTCCGGCCTCTGCGTGGGATTCGGTATTGGCCACTCTGGGACCGAAGGAGCATTGCATCAAAAGATCGGAATAGGCTCTCTCACCGTTGAATTCGGGACGTTTGTCGCAGGAAAAAAGAATTACGGCCGGCGATAATACGAAAACGGCAATTAACGCTTTTGACGACATCAAAACCTGATCTCCGTCCAGATACCCAATTCCCTGACATGGTGTTTGCGTTGCTGGATTTTATCATCGGAATCATTCCAGCGCGCCCTCAATCCCCCGGAGATGGCCCGCGAAAACTGATAGCTCAACCTTGGCTCGACTGTAATGCTTTTTCGGTCGGAATCCACTGACTTTCTCCCGCTGGTGACCGATTCGGATTTAGAGCTATTGATAGATACATCCAGCGAGAGAGAAAGCTGGCTATCGAATTTCACTCTTTTCAAGAACGGCAGTTTCAATCCTCTGGGGGCCGAAAAACTGTAGGAGAGATTTACTTTGAAATTGCTATCGGAGCTTTTCACCTCCCTATCGGACTGGCCCTCGCCCCTGAGGTTTTTTGAAAGGCTGTTAGACTTATCATAGCGGATGGTACCCCTGATACCGTTTGTGAAAGTGATATTGAGCCCAAAAATGGGAGAATAAAGCTTCGCCGTATCCCGTTTATATAATTCGCCGGTGTCCTCCCGCCCGTTCTCGTCAACTTTTTTCGAATACCCGAATTGGTAGCTGACCGTTCTGGCTATCGATTTAAACAGGGGGATGTTCTCCAGGCCGGTCAGGTTGGCCGTGATATCCGGGAAAGTTACAGTTTTTAATTTGGTTGGATCGGTGGTGCCCCTGGTGATCTGCGTCCGCAGATTGTAGGAGGTTCCTATATCCAGATTGTGAATCGGTTGCAGCCCGCTTTCCAGGCGATAGCTATCAGTTAGACCCGTATTATCGGTTCTGGTCAATCCGCTGGTGGTTTTGGTTTTTGCCCGGGGGTCGTCGGCAAAGCCGAACATATACATCCAGTGCGGCCTCTCCAATAGTCCCCGTCGAGCCAGTTTCTTGTCTTTCTGATAAGTGGCACGAACAGGTTTTACAGACTTGAAAATCCCCAGAATTCCCCCGAAAATCCGTTTGGGAGTGACCATCCTGGGGCCCGATTCCTCATCTTCATCTTCGTCCTCATCCTCGCCCTCATCTAACAGGCGGTTCTCATCGATCTTCTCCTCCCCTTGCTTCGGGGCTTTCGACTGTTTCCCGCCTCCGCCCCGCGAAAACAGCATCGGGAGATTAAGTGTTAAATCCGTTTTCAATGATCCCTGCATATCGGTCGTGCGCGTAGAATCGACATTGCGTTTGAGGTCTGAGTCCTCGTTATAACTGGAACTGAAGGAGATTCTGTTATCGATTATTTTTATGATTTTCGGCTGAAAGCTGACGTCGAACCTTTGCTGAAACCTTTGCTCGTGCCCGAGCTTTAATTTCGACGGATTTATGCTGAGTTTGAATCGCTCGGGATCGGTTAAGTCTCTCGAAGTGGTTAGGCTATAGTTGGATTTCAAAGTAGAAAACAAGCCAAGACTCAAATTGCTGGATAGCAGAAGATCCTTGGTGCGCAACTGGGTTAGAATCCCCCGTTGATTCAGGTTTCTGGTGTTATTACCGTTTATTTCGCCGGAAAAACCAAGTTTGGTCGGCAGATAGAAAAACTGAGAGTTATACAAGGATATTGGCAAAAACAGATATTTCATCCAGAAAAATGGTCGAAATGAGGGCTTCGATCTCGGACTGAGGTCGTATGAGGTTTTGCCCTGGTATCTAATAAGCTCGCTTTCGGGGGCAGCCGGCGACATCCCTTCGGTTCTGGAGAATGTATAATTGGATTTGATCCGGTTTAAGGTCAGATTCCAGATCGGGTTTTTGGTGTTCTTATTGAAACTTAAGGATACCGTATGGCTTTTCTGCGTGTTTTCCGTTCTCTCAAGCCTCCTGGCGTCACCCTGAAGGATAATATCCGAACCCGGCTGGAGGCGCGGCAGCGAAAGCGTATTCTGCCGTGAATATGTGACCGGCAAACTCATCCCCAGCGACGGTGGGAACAGTCGGTCCACCTTCATCCCGAGACGCAGGGATCGATTGGTGGTGGTCGCCCCCGACGGTTGTTTGGCCGAAAGCGGAAAGAAGTCGGCGCCGATTTTCTGGTAAGATAAGGTAACGTCGGCGAAGTCCGAGAATTTGGCGGTCGCCTGCAGCCGACCTGCGAAATCCGATTTCTTTCTAACCTCGGTTACCCGGAGTTCATCGAGCCAGACCTCGCCGGAATACAATTCGGTTTCAGCGGCAGCCGTATCGATCTCCATTCCCACTATGAACCATTTTACCTGCGAGAGCGACGGGTTACCGGAGACCGTGTAGGGCCCATCGGTCGTATCGGCCACGGCCAGCGATTCAGGAGGCGTGCGCTTATGAAGCTCGTATTTCAATTCGGTCAGGCGGGCGAAATCGATATCGACCCAGTTATTCTCCGACCATCCGGGCTCGAGGACGGTACGGTATTCGTAAAAGTTCCTGCCGTCCTGACTCATCTGGAAGAAGAATGTAACGTAGCCGTCGACTGACGAGTCGCCATGGACAAACATCTGAAGGCGCTGGTATAGAGTATAATCGTCCGGTTGATAGAGATTCCAGTAGGCGGCCCCCAGATGGCCGGGGGGCATATTCTGGTAAACTAAGACGAGCGATTGCTCTTTTTCCCTGACGCCGGTTTCTCGATCCAGCTCGCCGGCGATTCCCGGAGGCGGATAGTAATTTAAATTCTCCTGCGTGTTTTTTACCGTCACCTCGAATTTTTCCCCGGGCCGGAAATAGTCGAGAGAATCCAGTTCGATCGGCACTTCCTGCCACTTGTTACCTACCAATTGAAAGGAGGCTATCTGTAAATGATAAGGCTCGGTTGCCCCGGTAAGCCACATGCGCGCATAACTCAGTGTTGTGAAATCGGCGGAGCCTTCCACGCCCCGAACGCTGTAAACCGTGGAATCCTGTAATGGTATCCTCAGAAGCTGCCAGCCGGAAGAGGTGGAATCGACCCAGTATTCCGGATCGTTCAAGTCGATTGTGTATTCGAAATAACCGTCTTGCTGGTCTAATGATCCGTTGTTGTTGATATCCTCGGTGTCGAAACGGCCCAGCCTATCCGGGTCGTTTCTGTTGCCTTCAGTGCCGTTGATCTGCGAGTAGTTGTTGGGCTCGTCGTTACTGTAATACCAGTCGTCGCCGTCGGGATCAGGATTCGATACCGGGTCATAACCTGGCTCATTTTCGCTGAATAGTCCATCCAGCCCGGTGTCTTCCTCTAGAAGCAGAACGCCATTCAGGTCGGCATCCTCCGAATTGAGCCGCCCGTCATCGTCGAGGTCCTCGGAGATCAGACCCAGATCGATATGCAACAGGGGAGCTCCGGACTGGACATTGAGATCGGGATGATACCAGAACTCGATAAATTTCGTCAGGCTCTGGTCGGCCATGCCGGAATAGATCGGCCTCATAATGCCGACCCAGGAAGAATCCGGATATTCCGCCGTGCTGTCCGGGAAAAATTGCAGATTCAAGACATCATGCCGGTCATCCTGCGCTCGAACATCGCGCTCGGGCCAGATTTCTCTCAATCTTACCGGATCAAACGGGTTATACCACCACAGATCGGTTTTATGATTCAGCTCGAGCTTTTCGTCGAGCGCATCCAGAGGAGGCGAGCAGGCTGTCCAGACGCCGCGCCTGTTGTTTAAATCCGTATAATTCCTGGTGCCCTCGAAATCGTCGATGAACGCCTGATTCTTGGTATTCGGGTTGGGAATGCTTTGCGCCACCTCGCCGGAAATATCCAGAGAGGATCTGGCGTCGGCCTCCACAAACGGCAGGATATCGACTATGGTGGTCATGAACTCAGGTTTAAACTTAAAGGAAAAATTGCCGTCCCAGACGAAAGCTCTCCTCGGTTCCCTTCCTACTCTCGGCCTGGGATCGGATGCGGTTTCGGACCTGTACATGGCGGCGAAGGAAACGAATGAATTCTCGAATAGTTGATACTGGCTTGCCAGTCCAAATAGGGATTTCTTTTCCGGCGAGAAGAAGGGGGCATAATCGAAATCGACCGTGATGTTGGCCGCCGGATTGGTGGCCTGCTCGGAGAGAAACGTTATCTGCCCTATATCATAATTGATGTTGTAATCGACGCCGCGTTGAAGTATGGTGCCGTCACCAAACTTGACTACCTCCGAGCCCTCGATTATGTTGGCCCGGCCCAGAGAATAGCTTGCCGCTCTCTGGGCCGTTTTGACGTAGAGATAATACTGAGACGAATCCCTGGCAGTCCCGTGTCCGGACAAATACTCATAGATCTCGGGAACTTTTGCCTCTAAAGGCTCGCTGTCGAACGGTCGCGGGTACGGGAACACCAGATGCCCCCTGTGAGCATCAATGACCGTGTTATCGAAATCAAATAGACAGTCAGGCGGCGGTTGTCGCGTATCGTTATCCACATCATCCAGGCCGAGAACGGTTACGAAGCATTCGCCATTCTGATCTTCAACATCATTTATCATACCCTGCTGACCGCCAGCTCCCCGGAAAATCCTCAGCTCAAACCCGTCGATCGAAATATCCCGCGCTCCAAGATCATAAACGTTACGCCACATTCGATCCCAGGAATCGAATCCCCAAACGGCTTGATTATGTTTTAGCAGTACCAGAACCAGCGTCGTATCGTCAGTTCCCGATGGATCGGGGCGATAGGATAAATTCCCTATGATGAGGGTGTCCGCTGAGCCATTATCATATCTCGCATACGTTATATAGGCTGCCAGTACGTTCGCATTATATTGTGAAAGCCTATTGTTCAAAACGACGCTCCAGATCCCCTTATAAACCTCGAACTCGGTGGGATCGATCTGCTTAAAAGGAATATATTTATATTCATACCGCTGTTGTTGAGCAGGCGTGATATTCGGCAGGCTGTCGTTTGGCCAGACACAGGCGATGCCCCTGGGGTCTTCCTGCGGATCTCCAGTGACATACAACTCGACGGAGATTAAAGAATCGGTCGGGCCGGGCTCCCACAACCTGAAATATGTATCGGGCAGATAATCATAATCCCTGATCTGCCGCTCCGTCCCCTTGGCCCCGGCGACGAAGCTGGCCTTTTCGTTGGAACCTTTATCCTGGCTGGTGATCAAGGTTATGTCCAGATTCCCTATTTTGGCCGTGGCCTTGATGCCGAAAAGTCCCTTGACGTTCTCGGAGTAACCTATGAATTGCGAATTGGGAAGCGCCAGATTGGTGTTGCCGGCCTCGACGGTCTGGATGATCTCATCCTCTTCGCCTTTGTACCGCAGCTTTATGGTGTTGGCCAGTTCGGTATAGCGTTCGGAGTCCTGATCCACCTCGACCGTGATTTTCGATCCGATGGTGCCGGTTACTTTAAAGCGCGATTTCTGTTCCATATGCAGTGTGGGGAATTTCGATTGCTTGAACGTGCCGGTGTTAACCAGGCCCTCCTCCCACTCCGAGCGGCCGGAGAATGTTATCGATCTCGATCCGGTGACCCTTATATTCGATTTGCCCTCGCCAATGATCCCTCTAACGACCTTGGGAGGCTCCCAGGGTATGTCTATCTGCACAGCTCCCTTCCCGTCGTCACCCTCGGATTTGCCAAGCTCCTTCTGGAATTCCTCCCGCCAGGTGTTTTTTAGAACTATATCTTTTCGGTAGAGAACATAGTTCGGCAAAGCGAAGATTCGGGATGAAGTTAACTCGTATTCGCCGTAGAAATCGCGGAGGGTTACATAATATGATCGGCCGGGCGTAAAATTTATTTCCCGGCGATATTTTAGTTTTTCAAACTCGAAAAGGTATGATGGGGCATGTTTGTTCAGGCATTTCTTGCCGCTCGGCGGGCCCTCGGTTTCCCTGACAACAAAACGGCTCTTGATTTCTAACGGGACATCGATATCCCCGAACTCAACTGCCAGCGCCGGGGACGCGATGAAAAGAAATAAGAGCGCAAAGTTTCTTTTGCTCGCAAAGGACAAAACAGATCCTTCAGGCCGCAATGGGCCATCTCTTAATTACAAAAAATCTTTAGCGATATTCCGTTAAGCCTCCTTTGTATCAGGTTTCCGATCACGGGTCAATATACATAATTTCCCGCTGCAAGTCCATACCAAATTTCTCTTTTACGGCATCCCCCATCATCCGCACCAGCTGCTTTACATCGGTGGATGTCGCCTTGCCTCGATTCACCACGATGTTGCAATGTTTTTCAAACACGGCCGCCTGGCCGACGGACATCCCTCTTACTCCTGCGTCCTCCAATATCTTACCGGCGGGAGTGACCCTGGACGGATCCTCGAGCGATCTTATATTCTTAAATACCGAGCCGGCCGAACCAAGTCCCACCGGATGACGTTCCTTTCTGAACCGCCGCCGCTCATTGACTATTTCGGTTAATCTCGCCTTATCTTCATGATGCATTTGAAGTTTTACCGACAGGACGATGTCCCCGGATTCGGATAGGCGCGATTTCCTGTACTCAAATTGGAAATAATCGGTATCGACAATTTCAATCTTATCGTCTCCGGTATAAATCACCGCGCTTTTCAAGATCTCATTGATGGCGTGGCCGAATGCGCCGGCGTTGCCGTAGACAGCTCCGCCGATGGTTCCGCGGATTCCGGCGGCATACTCCAGCCCTCCCAGACCAGCCTCCACCGTGGCATCGACCATCTTATCAAGGGTGGCCCCCGACAGTGCCGAAACGACCTCTCCTTTGAGCCTGAATTTATCTGTTTCGTCCTTTATGACCAGGCCGGTATAGCCGGCATCATCGAAGAGTATATTGGAGCCGCCCCCCAGGACAAAAAACTTCAACCCGGTCTGTCTGGCGGCCCTGACAGCCCGGGCGATATCTGTCGGCGTACTGGGGACGAAAAAATAACGGGCCGCCCCGCCTATACCAAAGCTGGTGAATGGAGCCAGGATGACATCATTCTGCACCCGGCCATCGAGCATTTCATTGAGGCTTTTCGGTTTTGAGATGTTTCCCACCATGGAGATTTCACAGACCATATTTATTCTATTATACTCATGGTATC
>CBEWDL010000122.1:0-10077 GCA_965555375.1 uncultured bacterium | reverse complement strand
GAGTAATCCGCCTATATTTTTCTTTATTGACCCATTTGGATATACCGGTTTACCCATTGAAACATTGAAGAGAGTATTGCGGTATCCGCTTATAGAGCTGTTTATAAATTTGGATGTTTATGACATCGTTCGATTTTGTGAAGATCAGCAAAAGGAAACGAGGATGTATGAATTGTTCGGTACAAACGAAATTAAGAATATCGGAAAATGTGGTACTTCAGAGGAAAAGTATGCATTCATAATAAACCTATATAAGAGACAATTGCTGGAATTTGCAGGGGCGCATTATGCAGTGCCCTTTCGGGTTAACGCCCCCGGGCAGGGGGCAAGGCCGAGATATTATCTGGTGCATGCATCCAAGCATTTCGCGGCGTTGAAACTAATGAAAGATAACATGGCAAAAACAAGTCAATCTGATTATAAATTCGAGGCTATTGGCATTCCAACCCAAAGAAGTTTGTTTGAACTATCCGAAGCAATGGAATTGAGGGCTGATCTTGAATCTTATATAAAATCCTTTGCTCCGGATTTCATAGACTATGCCAGTATTGAGGAATGGGCCTATATAAACAGTAATGTAGTTTCAAAAACAATTAAGGAGGAGTTGATTGAGCTTGAGAAGATCCATAGAATATCTATAGTTAGGAGGCCAACGCAAAGAAAAAATACTGTTACAGATGGAGCGATCGTCAAATATATTGGCAATTAAGTATGGCACAAACATCCAAAATAGAATGGACTGAATCCTCCTGGAACCCGGTGACCGGTTGCACTAAGATAAGCCTAGGCTGTAAATACTGTTATGCTGAAAGCTTGGCGCATCGTCTTCAGAAGATGGGGCAGAGGCGCTATAGGAACGGTTTTACAGTAACCTTGCATCCCGATTTGATTGATTTGCCCCTTAGATGGAAGAAACCTCGACGAATATTCGTGAATTCGATGAGCGATTTATTTCATGAAAATATTCCTGACCGCTTCATAATGCGTATCTTTGAAACGATGCGTTTGGCACATTGGCACACATTTCAAATACTTACAAAAAGAGCGACAAGGATGGCTGAGCTTGCTCCCTTACTTCATTGGCGAGATAACGTATGGATGGGCGTGACGGTGGAAAGCTATAGAGAGATATTTCGCATTGAAGCTCTTCAACGCGTTAAAGCATCTGTTCGATTTATTTCTATGGAGCCGCTGTTAAGCCCTATATCGGAGTTTCCCACAGAAAATATTGATTGGGTAATCGTTGGCGGCGAATCCGGCCCCAGGGCGAGACCCATGGATAAAAGATGGGTGATCGAAATTAGGAATCGTTGCGTTGCCGCAGGTATTCCATTCTTTTTCAAACAATGGGGTGGTAAGAATAAGAAGAAAAATGGTTGCTTATTAGAGGGAAAATACTACAACGAATATCCTATCATCCACGAGGGGGTATCGCAATACGCCGCTAGAGTGTAATGTTTGTATTCCGAAATGCCTGAAAACGACGCCCCCACAGAATACCCCATAAACGGCATCCTCGACCTGCATACCTTCCAGCCCAGGGAGGTGAAACAGCTGGTGCCGGATTATATAGACGCCTGCCTGGAGAAGGGGATATATCAAATACGGATCGTCCATGGCAAGGGGACGGGGACGTTAAGGCGAATGGTTTACAGCATCCTCAAAAAACATCCGGCGGTTGCTCGTTTCCGCCATGAGGGCGGTTCGGGCGGTAGCTGGGGCGCTACGGTGGTTGATCTGAAGGGAGACTAATCATCGCGGTGCCGTCAGGTCTCTCTACGAGTCGCATGACCGCACCTGAAAGTTTGGGTGATTAAGAAATAGATATTGTTGAGGTTAAGCGGCTAAAAGCGCCGTTTATTCTTTTGGGCTTTTTGTTTTCGGCGAAGCTTCGGCCAGTATTCCTCGGCCAGTATATATCCAAGGCAGGTCGGCGAGCCGCATTGGCAGGGGTGATCGTCATAGGAATCGAAATCATAGCCGTAATTGTATGATATTTCCTCGCCCTTCTTTATATCGCGCGTGGCGATGATCCAGATATGCCCTCCGATGATATCGGTTTCGCAGTTGGGATCGCAGGAATGGTTTATGTATCTGGCCGTGTTCCACCAGACCTCACCGTCGATATCGTAACGCTTGTTCAGGGTGAAAATGTAAACCACTCCTTTTCCGTTGTTCCCGTAATGCGATCTCTCCCAGGCGATATCGTATCTGCGGTCGGATTCAGGCTTGGTGATCTTCTCGCCGACATATTCGATGACGCGTGTCCCGGCCGGTATATCGGTGCCGGCGAAAACGCCGGTGCCGTGGATTCTTGATTTTCTAACAACGATGTAAGGCGATGTCGTCCTTTTCATTGCATTATCCCTCTCCGGTGCCGATCAATTCCAGGCTACGGAACCCTGGTAATTTACTATTATTTGCGGTTATGGCAAGATTTTTTGTTGGCTGCTGATTGTCCGCCTGGCTATCCCGCCAAATCGCGGGAGGATTTGATCAACCTTGCAATCATGTTATCCCCGCGGATGCGATGTCTCTTTTGCGGTGTCCCACCTGTGTGTCGGCCTGAATAACTTTTTAGAAAAAATTCCCTCAGGACGTCGTTCCGCAACCATCCTGAGGGAAAAATAACTCAGTCAGAAGAAATACAGTTACTTTATCAGCGTCATCTTCTTAACGGCACTCTTATCGCCCGCAGTCAGCCTGTAGAAATAGACACCGGAGGGTGCAGTATCGCCGTTCCAGACCAGCTCATGCTCTCCGGCGGCCATATATCCGGTTTGTAAGGTCTCTAATCTCTGTCCGAGAACATTGAAAACCTCCAGCCGCACGGTCGCCGGATCGGCCAGGCGGAATTTGATCACGGTCGAACTGTTGAACGGATTCGGGTAGTTGCCGATCAGTGCGAACCTGGATGGGACAACAATATCCTCATCAAAGATATCGGTGCTGGAGTAGACGCTAACAATATAATCCTGGTCATCGGTGACAGCAGGATTGGATGAATCGGTACACTGAATCGCAAATGCGAATTCCCCCTCGGTTGTCGGCCGCCCGGTGATCTCACCGGTTTCGCTGTCGAGATTTAACCCGGAAGGTAGAGCCCCGTCGATAACCGCATACGAATAGGGCGCCGTTCCGCCCCTGGCTTCCACCAGGGAATCGTAATCGCTGTCGAGATAACCGTCAGGTAGCTCGGTGGTAACGATATTCAGTACATAGCTTTCCGAAGAGGCGTTTTTCAAAATCCAGTTGTCGATATCAAATCCCAGCGATGTAGGATTGCCGCTAACGATGAATCGGAAATCATCTTCGCGGCTGTCATTCCAGACGGTGATCATGGTATCGACACCATCTATTCGGGGGTAGATCTTGATCGGCATTATGAAAAGATCGGGCGCCGGTGCCCCCTGTGTCTGCCTGACATGCAGAAAAATCTCGTAGCGGCCGTTGTCGATCTCCTCGCTCATCGAGGAGTATCTGTAAATCGGGCGATTCATTCCCCACAGCCACTCATCGAAAAACCAGCCCAGATCGGCGCCGTAGTACTCCTCCATGATATGCTGGAACTCGCGGGTCTGAATTGTTCCGTACTGATGGTCGGGATGATTGGCGTATGCATACATACCGTCAAAGAAAGCCTCATCCCCCATCACGCCGCGAAGCATGTGCAGCACCCAGGAGCCTTTGTCATAGACGGTGTTACCGTCGAAAAGCGGATCGGGATCGTATATCGGGCCGCTCGGATCTTCGACGCCATTCATATACCGCATGTAATCGAGGTAGGCATCATGCCCCTCCAGCACTTCGGCCCAGAGCGCTTCACAATAGCTGGCAAACCCCTCGTTCATCCAGATATCAGGCCAGGTATCGCAGGTTATCATGTCACCGAACCACATATGAGCTAATTCATGCACCAATATCCAGTCATACGAGTGGTCTCCCCGGATCAGTATCTCCCCATAGCTGGTATTACATTGATGCTCCATGGCGCCGCCCCAGGGGAATTCGGAATGTCCATACTTTTCCTGAATGAAGGGATACTCACCGAATATATCGGCGAAGATCTCGATTACCCCCGGGGTAATGCTAAGATCCTCGACCGCATCGTCGTAATCCTCGGGATAGACATAGTTGACTACCGGCATGGAATCGCCCCCGGCGCTTACATACCAGTCGGTGAAGCTCTGGTAATTGGTTATAGCCAGCGATATCAGATATGTGGTAATGGGATAGGAAATATGCCAGTGGAATGTCCGGGTGCCGTCGCCGTTATCGTTATTGCTGACCAGGGCGCCGTTGGAGGTGGCCACCAGATCATCGGGAACCGTAATCAAAACGTCGGCCGAATCGCCCTTATCATGCGGCATATCCTTGCAGGGCCACCATTCGCGGGCGCCCTCCGGTTCCGACAGGGTGGAGATTATAGGGTAGCCCTGGTGGTATTGCCAGCCGAATGATCCCCAGCCGCCGCCTGCCGGGTGACCGTAATAATAAACCACGGTCGTGAATTGCTCGCCGGTATCGTAAGCGCGGTCCAGGGTGATTTCAAGAACGCTGCCCTGATGGGAAAAGGCGGCAGGATTGCCATATATTCGCACCGAATCGACATCCATGGCGTAGTGCAGATCATATTCTATCGATGACAGACCATCGACAACCGACTCCGATGTCATGGTGACTTTGCCGGTTATCGTCTCTCCGGCAATGTCGGTGACATCGATATCCAGTTCCCAGTACCTGACATCGTAGTCCGACTGGTCGAGTAAGAGGCCCGGTTCCTGCCGCTCCATAAGCTTTTGATAATAAAGGGACTTCATCTTCCATTCGGCGTTGCGGAAATCGTCCCGGCTGATCTCCTGCGCGAAAAGCGCAGCCGAAAGGGCAAGAATCATCACACCTGCAAATAGCAGCTTCAGTTTCATCGCATCCTCAACCTTTTTTAAGTTAAAAAAACGGCGACCATCTTCGATTTCAATATATACAAAAATTGGATTTTGTCAATTCTTATAAACTCGGGCGGTAGCCATGAATTCCTGGCCCGGCCTGCAAATTGCATTATTGTCGTTTGTACTGGCCATTTAAGGCCTTCGTTTTTCCTTGACAACGGAGGAGTGCGGGGTAGATTGACCAAGCCATGAAACGATTGGGAATTGGGGTGGACAGTCAAGTTCCCCATAGTGCGCATACATTCTATATCCCGGTAATGGGCACAGGATTCACCATTGACGCCCCGTTGCGGGTGGCGAAATATGGTATCTCGTCGGTGATCTCGCTGGTTGATGATGTTCTGATCGAGCAGATTCGGAGGTTCCACTGCGAAAGGGAGAATGAGCCATATGAGGAAATCGCCGATGCCGATGAGGACGCTCGGGCCCGCCGCATCACCGCCTACTTAGACCTTGTAAGCCGCTTGGTTCATCGTCAAGTAAAGGAATTGCAGGCATCGCCATTCAGGGAAGGCAGCGAAATCACCCGTTATTACGAGATGCTGCCGGAGACGCCAATTAAGCGGATCTACTATGATATGCTTGCAACCTCTAATCCGGCAGAGAAAGCCAGGCTGCAGGAGACGCTCCGGCGTCGCGCTGTGCCGGGCAGCATTAATGTAAACATCATGGCCAAACTCGACCGCGACATCTATCGCCGTGGCCAGAAACTCTCGCCGGAATTCAGTGATGCCATGTCGGCCTTCCGGGGTTATGCAAACAGCGCTCTGCGTTCCTCCATCGTTTTCTCGGCAGGCATAAACCAGCGGCTCTATGCGTACATCGCTAAATTCGATGATTTTTTCCACGACGAGAACTATGTCCTTAGAAAAAAGATCATCCTGAAGGTGAGCGATTACCGCTCCGCCACGGTGCAGGGAAAATACCTCGCCAGGCGGGGCCTCTGGGTATCAGAGTATCGCATCGAATCCGGCCTCAACTGCGGCGGTCACGCTTTCGCCAGCGCCGGTCACCTGCTGGGACCGATCTTAGAGGAATTCAAGCAGAAAAAGCCGGAACTCATCGAAGAGCTCCACGCCATCTATACTAAGGCGCTTGTCGCGATCGGCCGACCGCAGAACAAAACGTCGCACGATGTACGTATCACCGTGCAAGGAGGCATCAGCACGGCCAGTGAAAATGAATTCCTGCTGAAATACTTCGAAGTCGACAGCACCGGCTGGGGCACGCCTTTTCTGCTTGTGCCGAAGGTGACCAATGTCGACGAGGTTCATCTGGAGAAGTTGTCTGCCGCTGAAGACCGGGACGTTTTTCTAAGCGACAGTTCGCCGATGGGAATTCCCTTCTGGAACCTGCGGTCCTCGGCGAGCGAGGAGGCCCGGTGCCAGCGCATCGAGGATGGCAAGCCTGGCAGCCGCTGCCGGAAAGGCTATTTGATGTCCAGTACCGAGTTCACAAAGATGCCGATCTGTCACGCCTCCCGCGCATATCAGAGGCTCAAGCTCATTCGCCTTCCAGAGGAGAATCTATCGGCGAAGAAGCTTTCCCTGGCGCGGGGCAACGTCCTCGTCAAATCCTGCATCTGCAATGATCTGGCCGGATGCGCTACCATGAAGTATGGTATCGATGAGGAGGCTAAGCCAGCCATCTGCTGCGGCCCCAACATCGTGAACTTCTCGAAGATCGCTACGCTGGAGGAGATGGTAAGCCACATCTATGGGCGGATCTCGCTTTTGACCCGCTCCGACGGCCCGCACATGTTCATCCGGGATCTTTCACTCTATGTGGACTATCTCCGCAGGGAGATCGAGAAAGTTTCACTGGATCTGTCCACCCGGACGCCGAAATACTTCCGTGAATTCAAGGAAAACCTGCTCAGCGGTATCGAATACTACCGGGGGCTCGCCGATAAATTTGTCGAGGAAAAGCAGAAGCGTTTCTTAGATGATCTCAGGGAGCTGAGCGAGGCGGTCGAGCGCATTTCGCCTGTGCCGGCAGTTGAAGTCTGCCCTGAAATTGGTTTATAGCCCTGATTATTCCCCGATCGTCGGCTTGAATTTGCATGCCGCATCTCCAAATACTGATGACCCATAGATCAAATCGTGGGGCAGGCTTTTTTATAAGAGTCTTTGAAATTTCTCATTTGGATTTATTGAATATTCCAGCCAGAATACGGGTATTACAGGCGAAAGGAGGAGCCGATGTTCTGTCCTGAGTGTAGATCCGAATATGTCGAGGGAATAACGGAGTGTCATGACTGCGGGACTCCTTTGGTAGAGACATTGCCGCCCGCCCCCAAACCAGCCACCAGGCCGATATTGAAAAAGGCAGCATTATTGGCAATAATCGGTATTTCATACCTGTTCATATCCAGAACCGTGGGGACCATTTTCCCGGATATTTTCAGGAATATCCTGGTGTCAAAGGTTAACGTGATTATTTCATTTCATGCCGGGATGGCGATGCTATTTTTCTTCGTTTCATTTTATAGGAGTTATGTTCAGAGGGAACAAGTGGCATTACGAAACGCATCTTTACTGGCCATTATCGGATCTTCTGCCATGCTCTTGTTACTCATTAAGGGTTTAATACTGGTTATTAACATTGATATTTTTTCCAATATAATCGGCTCGCATCACATGGAGGTATTAATACCGGTCGCAAGCGCAATACTGATTCTGCTTTTCTTTGTTGCTCTTTATAAAGAGACTCGTCGAAAAAAACAGACTGAACTGCACAGGGCCGTGCTCTGGGCTGTTGTGGGCTCCTCGATCTCGGTGCTATTGCAGGCAATTATCCTGTTCAATTATGTCTTATCCTCCAGGCTAATATGGCTTTCAGGTTCCAGGGGAACAATATTAATCATTTTAGCGCCGCTGGTTGTGTTCAGCTTCATTACCGGACTCTATTTCTTTTTAGTCTTTTACAAAGAACAACAACGAATAGATATTTCGCTCTGAAACCTCCATGGGCTTCAGGAATTTACATAGTCCCTGATAAGATCTGTATCGGCATGGGTATGGTAGTGCCGGTCTTCTGCATACTTTTCGGCTTTCCGGTTGGCTGGTACATCATTAGAAATATCACTGTCAGGACAACGCAGATGCCGGAGGTGTTCGGCAAGGCTCTTCTCTATGCAACGGTCGCTTCGGCCTGTACTTTTATTGTGATGGCCATAATATGGGGTAGATGCGTCCCTTTGCTGTTTGATCCCGCCGCAGATTATGTGAACTTTGGGATACCGATGATTTTATATGAGCCAAAGCCCAGCTTCATCGGCTGGCTGGTATTAATGATTGTTATATCGCCATTCCTGCAGCTTCTGGCGACGGTTTTTTGGGGGTATGTGGCGCTTGTTTTCCATTCAAGAGAAAGCGATTAACTATGTATGTCGGATTCCAAAGAAACCCGACATCAAGTAAACATAGACGAATTCTCATTTTATTGCAATTGATTGTCCCCCAAACTGTAAGTTTTGCGATCCATTGGATTTGAGTTTAGGAGAACAAGCTGAAAACTGAATGTTGAACCAAATACAGGCCGTGTTCAGCATGCAATTTCACGCACGATACGATCCAATGGCCTCCTCTAATGCAACACGGACGGGGGTGTACGTAATACCCAATTCCCTTTCCACCTTACTTCCATCAAACCTGAAGCCCTCTTTCATCACCCTGATCTGGTCCCTGGACATACCCCATATAGGCGGTTTCTTTATGATATCTGCTAACAATGTCAGGAGCCTGGCGTTTATCGTGACGATAGGATCGGGGAGGTGTAGTTTAGGCAGGGGAACTCCGGAGATTTCACTGATCATTTCGTTGAGTTCCTTTAGAGACAGCCGGTGTTTGCCTACTACGTATTTCTCGCCAATATTGTCCTCCTTCTCTGCCGCCCTGACGATGGCCTCGGCTACGTCCCTCACGTGCACCCAGGTCAGGACGGAATCGTGGAATATCGTTGCCGGTAAGCGGCGATTGATCAAATCCTTGATATATCGGCCAGTGGCTTTCGGATCACCCGAACCCAGAACCGCGCAGGGATATATCACGACCAGGGGCAATCCCTTTTTTTCGTATAGTTCCCAGGCGATTAGATCCCCTTCGTATTTTGTCTGGAAATATTCGCAAAAACGAACAGGACCGACCGGGCTTTCCTCGGTGACGGGATCATCCGCCGGTTTGCCATATATCCCGCCTGTGCTCACGTGCACTACCTTGGAGATACCGGTTTCCAGCGCGCATTCCATGACGTTCCGGTTACCGTCGACGTTAACGGCCTTAAAGACCCGATTATCCGGTTCCCAGAAGGAGTAGATATTGGCCAGGTTGATCACCCAATCGCAGCCTTTCATACCCTTGAGTAAAGAATCCTTATCGGTCACATCGCCGGTAATGAGGGTGCACCCCAGTTCTTCAATCGCTCGAACCCGGCTGTTTTTCCGGACCAGACAATGCAGTTTGTGCTCAGTCTGCGCCAGCCGATTGACCAGATGTGTCCCGATAAACCCCGTGGCCCCGGTGATAAATATTTTCATGAGTTCCTTCTTTCTACACGTGCGTTAGAACGACACGCCGGCAATTAAACAACGCTTCGGTGAATGCCTGCGTTTTTCTGAATTATATCTTGATGTTGGTCTGATTCAAATAAAAAAACTCCCCGGGCCGGATTCGAACCAGCGATTCCGCTAAGGCGGGATGGTTAATTCCGCCAAAGGCGGAACTCTACCAGCTAAGCGTCGGGATTCAAAAACCTTGCAATACCTCTCTTTTTTATCCTCTTCTCCTGAGCCATTGCCTCTGATCGCGAAGATAATTTCCGGCTCCAGACTAAAACCCATGGGCCCGAGAATCTTTTGGTGGTTTCTGTTCCTTTGTAATCAGGATCGTTATGTTGACGGATGCGGCGTTCCAGATTATTGGTTGATCCGCAGTAATATCTTCCGTCAGTTTCGCTTCTAAGGATGTAAGTCCAGAAAGGCATCTGCCGAGGGATGTGAATTCCAAGGCTTTTTCACTAGAAAGCTCCCCGGGCCGGATTCGAACCAGCGACCCAGTGGTTAACAGCCACTTGCTCTACCAGCTGAGCTACCGGGGAATTTTTTTATCCTGTGATCTGTTCTAACCTC
>CBEWDL010000121.1:0-10115 GCA_965555375.1 uncultured bacterium | reverse complement strand
GTCCAAAAGCCGCATCAGCTTCTCCTCGGCCAGGTTGAGGTTGCCATAGCGGGAATAATTGACATAATCTGCGCTGGGCGGCCGCCTCTGGTGATAATCCAGCTCCCAGAGCTTCATGTTGATCATGGCCGGATATCCCCGGCGATTCAAACTGTGTATGGCTCTTTTGACGAACCATCCGGGGAAAAGCCGCAACCGCTCGCTGAATCGCAATGATACGCCCAATTTCTTGGCCGTGGATTGCGGCACGGCGATTATAGATCCGCCGTCTTTGAATCTGATGGTCAAAGGCTGGTTTTGTTTGCCCGGAAGACCATGATACAAAAGACTGCAATCATAACGATAACCGGCTGCCGCCACGTGGCGGTATATAGATAAATGCTCCCCGCCGGAATATCCGCTGGCTGCCTTGAAGCCGAACACCGGCTTCTGCAGGATATCCTCCAGTATTGTCTTAGAGCGCTGCAACTCGCCTATCAGTTTTTCAGGTGACATTTTCCTGATGTCGCCATGAGACCAGCCGTGACTGGCCACCTCGTGGCCGCGAGCATCTATAAGAGCTACCACCTCCGGAAATTTCTGGGCCACCGGCCCCAGGACGAAAAACGTAGCGGTCGCCTTTTGCTCGTCGAGGTGATCGAGCAGGTGAATCAGGTTCGGAATAATGCGGGATTTCGTCTCGATCGATTCGATATCGTGGCTTTCCGCATGGAAAATATCTTCCACCTCGAAGGAGAGCATGTTCTTGACGCCGACGGGTCCGGCGACAGGATTTTCGCTAAAGGAGTCGGTGATCATCTCATATTAATTCGGCATAAAGTACACATCTTTGAATCGAGGAACGATGGTAAGTTGATAAGTCTGCGATGTCAAGCGAATTTGATGGAATCGGACATAAGGTGGGTGCTTATACCGGTTCCAGCCAAGCCCCAGCTAACGATAGCCGAACATCTCCGAGTATATTATCAACAGTATCAGGATTATCCCGATCGTAAAGGCGGTTGCTCCGAAAATCTTTAGGCCTCGCACGACCACCTCGGGCAATGGACTGACCAGGCGCTTCTCCAGCTCTCCGGATTTCACCAGCTCCTCGTATTCGCGGGGTCGATCGATTTTCAACTCCTCGACCGGAACCCGGCCGGTGAAGATCACCGTGTCCATGGGGAATTTATCCGGCCTGAAATGGGTGTTGAAGAAATGCACCGTGAATATGAAACCAACCGCCAGAAGCGCCTCGTCTGAGTGCACTATGGTCGCCACGTTGATAAACCATCCCGGCAGGACATAGGTAAAGATCTCGGGGAACCATAGTATCAAACCTGTGGTCCCGATTATGGCTACACCCCAGAAGACCGCGAAGTAGTCGAATTTTTCCCAGTAAGTCCAGCGGCCATAGGCCGGGCGGGGCCCGAGGCCGATAAACCATTTCAGTGTTGCCCAGGCGTCTTTCAGATCATTCCAGTTGGGGATCAGCGAGTTCGGGCCAAAGAGGAATTTCTTCCAGGAGACTTTTTCATTTTTTCTCTTTCTGAACAGCGAAACCACGTGCGATCCGAAATAGAAAAAGGTTATAACGGCGCCAATGCGATGGATATATCCCGCCGACTCGAAACCGCCTAATAGATGTGACGCTGTCTGGGCCCAGCCCATATAAGAGAATTTCAAGATCATTCCGGTCAGGGCCAGGGCAAGGAAGCTGATAATCACCAGGATATGCAATCTCCGTTCGAGACGCCCGAACCGGAGATACTGTTTCTCCCCGGGATCATGCCTGATATTCTTGTATTTCTTTCTCTCCTGAAGAGAACGAGGCAGCCATAGAATTGTATGTGCTCCGAAAATAGTGAAAGTGCCCACCAACAGGAAAGTCATAAACCAGAAGGTGTAAAAGAGTATCGGATATTTATGGCGGTCGTGGTGAGTCGCATGGGTCAGGTAGCCGGCAAACCGTCGGTGCGATCCCCCGTGGCACTGAGAACAGGTTTCAACAATATTTTGCCGCGACAACCGTGATTTGGGTTCCCAGGTTGGAAGTATGTCATGCGCTCCGTGGCAGTCGTAACATTTTGCCGCCGCAGTATACCCCAGCTTCGATACCTTACCGTGAAAGGTCTCGAAATACGTTTCGGTGACCTCCATATGACATCGCCCGCACTGATTGATAATATTGAGTTTGAACCCTTCCTTGTCGGTTCTGCTGATGGTATGAGAGGAGTGGCAGTTATCGCACATGGGCAATGGCTCTTCAGGTTTCTCTTCCGTAGTAAAATGAATACTCTGAATAAACTGCTCGTAGATACCGTTATGACAGGTAGCACAGGTTTGTGCTATATTGTTGGTATGAACGCTTGACGCCGGATCGGTCCGCGGGAGTTCGTGATGGGGTGTATGGCAATCGGTGCACATTGCCGTGACCACCAGACCGCTTTCCAACAGCCCCTTACCGTGAATGCTCATGACATAGTTTTTCACGATTTCATGCTGCTCCCCGGTATAGCGCACCGCCGCCTTACTGCCCTCTCTATGACATCGTCCGCAGAGTTCGGGAACATTGGTAGGATATGTCGGCGATTTCGGGCTACGGTGTTCCCTGGTGTTGTGAACGCCATGGCAATCCTGGCAGGTCGGCGCATTGGGATCGCCTCGATCATGGAGCGTGCCGTGCGTACTGGTTTGGTAGGTTGTTACAACTTCGGCATGGCAGATCGAACAGTCGACTTTTGAGGTGATGGTGGCGCAGGGACGATGCTGCGCCGGGCTGGCCCCGGAATGACATTGAGCGCAGGCGGTCTGTCGATGTATCGAGCTTTTTACCTCAAGCGAATCGACATATAGTGATAGAGTATCGCCGTCGCGGATGGTGACCAGATCGGGCCCGGCGTGGCATTCCATGCAATCGCGGTCGGACATTCCCAACTCATAGAAGATCTTTCTGGCCGTATGGGGGGAATGGCAGTCTATGCATATAGGGACTTTGTCCGGCTCCTTTTCCCAGAGCTCGCCCCGAATGATCTTGCGGTGTACCGCCTCGATCTGGCCATGGCATTTCTGGCAGGTCCTGGGGACATTATCCTTGTAGATGGACGAGTTCGGGTCGGTATGCGGCAAAACGTTATGGGGCGTATGGCAATCGGAGCAGACTGCGGTAACGGTCAATCCTTGCTTGAATAGCCCCTCCCCGTGGATGCTCTGAGAATAATGCGTCAGGATGCTGTCCTGCGGAATATCGTAAGTCCGGTCGACCTCGGTCCCTTCCTTATGGCACCGTCCGCACATATAGGGGATATTAAATTTTGTTACTCTGGATTCGGGGGAGGTTGGGGGTTTTATATCGTGCGATCCGTGGCAGTCCCAGCAGTGTGGCGCCAGCGTCGCACCCGCCCTCATGGCCTGCCCATGTAGGCTTTTGCTGTAGACCTCGGAGATATCGTCATGGCATATTCCGCAATCGACCAGCTCGAGCTCCTCCTCGTGCGGAAAATCGGAATCGGCAAGGTCTGCATGGCAATCGATGCATTCGAAATCGGCGTGGACGGAGCCGGAGAATTCTTTCAGATTGACATGGACCGAGAACTCGCGTCCGTTCCGCTCTCCGGTGAGGCTGGCGTCCTCATGACACATCATGCAGTCATCCACGGATTGCGCAGAAGAAACAGCGTTCCACGTAATGGCAGTTATCAGCGATATGAAAGCCAGGCGGAGAAAAATCAGAATGCCTTCCCCGGATATCCTATCTTTGCCGTGCAAGCTGCCGGATGCATCGTTCATTGTGATGCTGCTGGGCTATGGCTATCCTTTTCGATGGATTCTGATTCTTCTATCAGATTTTTCAAATCTGGATCTTCTGGATGCTCATGCTTGTATTGTTCAAGCGGCATCTTACCGGTGTACCAGGCCGGATTCATCGGATAAACGCCGGGGCTGAACACTGTGGAATACATATGCCAGATAAATATCGCCAGTGTAGCAAGCCAGGCCTCGTAGTAATGTATCACCAGCATCACGTCGAGAAATCCCTTGGGGAACAATTTGATTGCCAGGTTATCGAACCAGAGGAAAAACCCCGTGAAGACCATTATGATAGTGCCCCATATCACCGCCCAGTATTCGGCCTTCTCCACATAGCTGAATCGTCCGAAACGCGGTCTGGTCTTACCAAGGCCAATGTTGTATGACAGCATTTGCCAGAGCTGCTTTAAGTCAAGGGGGGAAGCGACCATATCCTTGAAAAAGCGCCGCCCGCGTTTAGTTGAAAGATAAATCAGATGCCAGATGGCGGTCAGTAGAAAAAGGGCTGCGGCTACCCTATGTATTATCCCTCTTATAGGGAATCCTCCTTCCCAGCCGAAAAGGAGTTTGACCCACCAGGCCTCGGAAAACCTGAGCGAAAATCCTGTTATCACAAGAGTGGTGAATGTAACAGTCAAAAAAGTATGCTGCCAGACCTCGTTATAAGTCATACGACGGATTTGCTTTTTCTGGCTCACCGATTTAATTTGTTTGCGCAGATCGAGCAGCCAGTGTAGAACCATGCCACCGATTATAACGATTATCAGCCCGATATAGATTTTCTGTATCAAGGCCGCCAGGGGGGTATGACTTACTCCCGGAGCCCCATGTATGGGAATACTGGCCACTGCCAGGGAGATCCCTGGATGACAGTGCCCGCAGGTGGCCTGCAAATTCGCTGAATTGATTGACGACGCAGGGTCGCCGCTGGGAAGAATCCTGTGTGCTCCGTGACAGGAAGCGCAGTTGGCGACAGTAACGTCGCCTGCCTTGCTTTTCAGACCGTGATAGCTGTCTACCCAGGTCTGGAGCCGTCCGGGAGCGATGCCATATTTCTCGTTGAGCTTGGCTGTCTCGTGGCAGGGAGAGCATGTCATTTCAGCCACTCTGGTTGGACTGACCGGCGCCCGGGGATCGTCAGGTGAGAGGATGCCATGCTCGCCATGACAGTGAGTGCAAACCGGCGAATCGGTGACGCCTCTTAATGTCAGTTTGCCATGAATTCCTTCCCAGTAATCATTTTCTATACTGCGATGGCATTTGCCGCACGTACCGGGGATATTAAAATGGTTGACCGCCGATTCGGACAATCCGGGGGCGAGAATCTTATGAGCGGTTCCCTCCGTGGAATGACAATCGTTACACGTGGCCGCCAGATAGATTCCGCCGAGCGAGGCCTTGCCGTGTATGCTGTTTTTAAAAAGCCTCACCGGATGCTGCATCAGGATCTCATGCTTTTCGACAAGGTCCAGATCCTCGTGACAGCGGCCACAGGTTTCCGGGAGATTCAGAGGGTTGACGGGAGATCTCTTTTCGGTTGAGACGACGATATCATGCCTGCCGTGACAATCGGCGCAGCCTGGCATGTCTGCGCTCTCCCCCACCTTGAGGTGGCCATGCCATTGGTAGATTTCGGCCTCCTCAGAATGACAATCTCCACAGTTGACCTGTGGCAGCCGTTCCGTATGCGGAATTTCCTCGATACCCGAATGACACGAAATGCACTCATCCTCGCCATGAACGGAGCTCTCATATGTCGTCTTGTTAATAAAAAGGGAATATTCTACGCCGGCTTCATCTATTCCAGTCAACTCCTCGTCGCCATGGCATTCCAGGCAATCATCCTGCGCTGATGCAAGAGAGGGGGACACAAGGATAAAAACAGATAAAATTCCCCAGGTTATAGCTTTTCTCCAGATAACCTTGGACTGGACTGTTTCTCCACCAACCATCCTTATTGACTCCGTCTACGGTTAATATAGCCAGCGGTCCTGATTGCCGCTTTAATTTGCGATCCAAGGTAGATTATCGGCATTTCGGTGTCAAGAATAATGTGAAATTATTCTCAAAGCTATTTTGAAATTCCATTATAACGTATTGGTAATTAAAAAGATGCGTTTTTTTACGGTTCGGCGTTGTCGAATTCGTAATAATTATTATTAGGCAGGTTCGTCCTGTCTTTTTTCAGACCCCAGTCTGCACCGATTCTACAACCGCAGTCTGAGATTCAAGCCCTATTTGATTAGCTCCCGGAATTCCGGAAATGACCTGAGGCCGTCCAGATCGGAATCGCTCGCCGCCATGCTCTTGAATCGCGGAGCCATATTGATGGCGGTTTCGATACTTGCCAGGGCCTCGTCGAACGCCCCGGCCAGGGTCAGATAACATGCCAGATCGTAGTAGGTTTCGGGAAGTTCAGGACCGAGTTCGACTGACTTTCGAGCCTCCTTTACAGCCATCTGCAATTCGCCGATCTGGTAGAAACGGGCAGCGGCATCGAGATGCGACAGCGCTTTAGATATCTTGTAGAGGCGGGCTATCTCCGTAAACGGTTCCAGGCTATCATCGACCCGAACATCAATCTTGCGATCGTAGCGAAGTCCCTCGGTCTTTTGAACCACGTACAAGGCCGCCGACTGTTTCCCTCTGGCATCCCCGCCGGCGGAATCCCCTGCAAGCAATGCCGCCAGCAACCTGTCGGCGAGGTTCCCCTGCGTATTTTCAAATGCCGCTACCATTTTTATTACGACGCTGTCGGAGACGAGAATATTGCCCTGAACGGCGCAGTTTTTTCCGATAATGCCTCCGGCCCAGTCGATGCATTCGGAACCGGTGTAAGTGGCAGCAGTACCGTTGAAATCGATCACCCCCACCTGCCGTCTTTCGGAATTCGGATCGGCAGCTGTCAGGGAATCTATTACTTCCTGTGGAGCCAAACCCGCTTTCAGCAATTCAAGCCCTACAATCCCATAGTCGTAATTTACCCAGGCCTGGGTGGCGATGGCGCCGACCCCGGCTTCGGCCCAGGGCACAACCGATCCAACAGAAAAATATTTGCTGGCCACCGCTATACCCAGCTCTCCGGTTTGGGGATCGCAGCCGACTATAGAGAATGTCGCATAGGGCTCCGTGGCGTTTAGCATTATAAATGGGATAATCAGCATGCCGATTAAAAGAACCGCTTGTCTCATCTCCCGTCCTCCATTCCCATAGAATTACTCGATATTATTTTCCCATTCATCGGTCAGCTTGTCAAGGAAAAGTGAGATGTGGCCGGCGAGGTGATGCTATATTAGATCTTGACTGGTGTATAACGTTTTTGTAGCCTTGACCGATGGCTGGGAGGTTGTTGAAAATCGAGGAGTTATCTTCCACCGCTCTTGGCGATCTGGATAGAGATAAAACTGCGATCTTTATTCCCATTTCTCCCATAGAGGGTCATGGGCCTCATCTGCCGCTTGGTGTGGATTTTTTCAATGCCGAATTTTTCGCCGAAAAAGCAGCCCGGATTTCTCTTGAAAAGAGACCCGATTTCGATGCCGTCGTCTGCCGGGGAATTCCCCTGGGCACTCAACTTTACAAGCAACCCGGCTCGTTGAGAATCGACGGCGGCACGCTGTTTAAGATAATGACCGGCGTGGGCGCTTCTCTGGCCGTCTGGGGATACAGATATATATTTGTCCTGTCCGGCCATGGATCTCCGAAAGATATAGTTGCTCTCGAATCGGCCTGCAAAAGGGTTTCGAGAAAATTCAGGATTAAGATGCACAATTTATCCGGGGCGATCGCTGTTCGGTTTTTATCCGGTGAGTTTACAGATAGAATATCGGCCAATCTTTCCCGGCCACTTACCGATGAGGAGAGAGAGTTATTGCAAAAAGATACCCATGGAGGCTGGTGGGAAACATCCATGATGCTTTATTTAAAGCCGGAGTTGGTAGATGAGCTCTACAGATCGTTGCCGGATACTGAGAAAGGACGTGAAACCCCAAAACCGGCCTATTATGGATCGCCGTCCAGGGCAAGTATAGAGTTCGCCGAGGCGTCTATCCAGGTGATGGTTGAGGAGGCGGGCAAGGTGATCGCCAGGTGCCTCGGTGGAGAGGATGTGACAGCAGAGACGGCCTCGCCTCTATACAGGATAGTTTTCCTGCGCCCGGGTTTCAGGGAATATCTTATTTTCTCTGTTACATCCGCCATAATTGCAGTGGCCGTAATATTGATTATCTATGCGGCCATCTTTCGTTGATTCTTTAAGGCCTTAGAATTATTGGAACCGTATCTCATACAGGTGTCCATAATCTGATAAATCTCCGCTAATATAAGCAAGCTTTTCGACCGATAATAAAGCAGGCCAATGGCCGGAATATTTGCACGGAGGAAATCTTAGATGGCTGGAATTCCCGCCGGACGGACATCGACCGTAAAGGCGCTGGAGAAGACATTTATTTTGCAGACCGAATTTCGGTCTACTCCCAAACCGGTGATAGTGACATCCGTGTCTCTCGATGGCCGGACGGTGCATAAGGTCGAAAGATCATATTCAAATCCGTATGACACTGAGGAGGGATTTGACGCCGCCCAGGCTGCAATAAAGACGCAGCACGACGGTCTTGCAAAAAAGATTATGGCCAATGGGGCCGACTTTATCAGGCAGACCCGATCTATCAAGATTTCGAAATCAGACCGGCTTGGCGTAATACCCGGCGTTTCGTTTGTGGCCAATATCGACGAAAAGCTGGCCGTTGAAAACCCGCCGGCGATTTACATTCAATCCATGTTGATTCTCGCTATTGCCGACGCCATCAGTCAATCATCACGCTCCGGCTCCTTCAAAGTCGGGGCCATTATCAGCGAACAAGGGAAATATGTCGTCGATAGGGAAGAAAACACCGGGCTTCTGATAAGTTTGAAACCGGATGCCGATATCGGCAAGGTTTTGCAGGAGGCTCAAGAGGGATGAACAAGATCCTTTCCAATATCAGGTCTGTTCCCGGGGTCTGGGGCACCATTGCCATCGATAAAAAGAGAGCCTTGACCTACCAGATGCTTCCGGCAAACCACAGCACCCAGGCCGTCAAGAATATAGCCATCCCGACCTTGAATCTTGCGCGCTCCGCGGAGAAAAACATGGTCATAGACCTGTTTTTTGAAAACGGTAAAGCCAGAATTTACAATCATGGCGATGCCGTGGTGCTGATTCTGGGCCGCCGGGAGCTTAATTTCGATATGCTTGCCTCGGTTTGTAAGGGAGCTGTGACGGCTATCAGCCGACGGTTTGCCCGCGGGGACTTAGCTGATTATGTTGCCCCCGGAAAAGAAACCGGCAGTGTCAGTTTCGAGATGCTGTTAAAAGCGATAAATATCCTGGCTTCCAATGCCCAGCAGAAGATCGGCGCCTATTTGGTTATGAAACACCTGCGTAACGCCAAGGATACTCTGATCGACAAGTATCAGTTTCTAACCACAATCACGGTCGATAATAACGGCGTCGCCGATCTTATAAAAGGCTACACTCCGGCCAGAGAGGATGATCTTTTGCAGGGGTTCGCTCACTGGGCCAATCTGTTTATCTCCAACTGCGCATCGTCATCCGATAAGCTCAATCCCGCCGATATACTCGAGCTGACCATGGAGATAAAAGACAAACTGGAGCTTTCCGGCTTCTACCAGCTTTACGCCGATATAGGGATATAAGCGAATAAGTAAGTATCAAATAGTCAGCTAAGAAAATATATTATATTGAAGAAATATCTTGACAACGAATGCAATTGTTCTAATATAGTAAGAATAGACCACTATAAAGAAGAGGGAATAGTGACGAAAAAAAACTTCTATATTACAATATTGCTTTTGATAACCATTATTCTTATACCAAAACCTGGGAACGCTCAGGGTCAGGGTGTAAATTATCAGTTCCGGTTCGAATCAGCACCGATAGAGGTAAATTATCCAAATTACACAGGGATGGAATTTAAAATCAGCTTTGGTGGTTTTAAATTGAAACCATGCGATTACGATGTAAAGTGTATCCCTCCACCCGTGATGTTTTTCGTTCAAGTTTTATGGCAGAATCCAAATGATTTAACCGGAGATCCAGACTGCTGGATACCGGTTTACGTGGGGTTTGCGGCCTATGGCCCAGGCGGTGGCCCAGGCGGTGGGTATATACACAATATACATGGTATCGGATCTATTGAGCTGTTAAATCCTGATCACTATGGAGATCCTGGCTGTTGTTGCTGCTACTATCCGTTACGATGCGTAAGAAGTTACTGGAAAGTATCTACCTGGCCTCTGGTTAGCGGGATATATAAAGTAAAGCT
>CBEWDL010000120.1:0-10348 GCA_965555375.1 uncultured bacterium | reverse complement strand
GCGATATAGCGGGCCGCCGGACGGCCAGCTGACCGAATTTCCCCAGGAATGCAAATTCTACGACTTTAGGATTTCCACGTTCCGGGGCGTTGGGTTTAATACGTTTTCTCAAGAAAATGTTGATCCTTTCCCGAAGAACCAACAGAGAAGGCAATAAAACAAGCGTGATAAACATCACCGCCAGGATACCGATGCCCAGGACCAGTCCCATTTCCTTTATCCCCTTCGTATCGGAGATCATCAGCGTGAAAAATGCTATGGAGGTGGTAACAGCCCCCGTTGTTATCCCCGCTCCCGATCGCGAGAGGGCCTGGGCCATGGCCTCGACGGGATTCTTTCCGGAGCCGCGGTATTCTGTATACAGGGCAATGATGTGAATGGAGAAATCGATCCCCAACCCGATCAAAATCACCGCGAACATGGAGGTCATAATGTTCAGGCTATCGATAAATAGCGAAATAATTCCGGCGGCGAACATAATGGACAGAACCAGATTCAAACCCGCCAGGAGGGGGGCGGTGATGATACGGAATGCGAAGACAAAAAGGAGAATTACCAGTGCCAGGGCCAGAATCGAGGTCGTTTGCATATCGCGGGTGGAATAAACCATTTCATCGCGGCCGAGAGGGATCGTTCCCGTAAGGCCGGCGTAAACGTCGGGATACCGCTGGAGGATATCATCGATGATTCCCTGAATCGTATCTGTCGATGCCACCGCTCTATCGATATCGGTGATATCGAAAATAGGCTCTATAAAGATCACAAGGGTTCGTTTATCGGGGGAGATGAAATAGGGGTCACCCATGAGAAATCTCTCCGCCGCTTTTCGGGCAAGATCCAAAGACAGATCATCATCGTAGTCGGCGTAGATCTGCATAACCTCGATCCAGTACTCGAGGCCATCCAGAGTCCGTATGGCATTATCTTCTTTTTCCCTATCCGATAGACTTTCCTCATCGCCTATGTAGGTTCGCTCGAAACTATCGTTAATATGGGTTAGAAACGGAATCAGGTTCAAATCTTCATAGATGCTGATTGATTTTTCGAGATCCTTGCTTTTTACGAGCATAAAACCGTGATCACGAACGAATTCTTCATCGATTTTATAATCTACTCGCTTGACATAATCTTCGAGCGATCTTATTTCCGGGGCCACCTCATCTGCGAAGGATTTGATCTTATCCTCAGGGCCTATGACGACCATTATCGAATTTGATGAGCTGGTATACTCTTCGATGATTTTGTTGAATTCCTGGACCAACGGGTCATGAGTGGGAAGAAGGTCTGCCCAGCGGGTGGTGATCTTAAGATTCGATGCCAGAGTCGATACGCCGAGAATCACCAGGATCGCAGCCGCAGCCAGGCGCCCCGGATATCTGGCCGAGAGCTTGCCCCAGGCGGATAGAATCTTCTCACGCAATTTGCAATCCTACCACTTAATTAAAAATATACCCGAAGGCGGGCTATGCCACCGGTACCCAGATCACTGTTATAGGCCGTTTCTTCTTTGCCCGTATAAATATTAATGAACACGGTCAATTCGACATCCTGGTAAAGGCTGTATTGCAGACCGGGGATAAGGGCCAGGCTCATATCTGAAAGGCTGACTACTGCCGAATTGTTTAAGTGAATCAGATCGGTCAACGGATAATCAACATATATATAGAGGTTGTCTCGAGATATAGATCTGGATTCCGCCAGCAGGAACCGCATCCAGTCGTTGAGATCGTAGTTGACGTAATCGCTCTTGGCCAGTCCATTATAGTAATATTCCGCCATCAGGTAAGTTCCGTTATCCAGCGTGTAATCGGTTCCAAGAACGATCTCCCAGAAATCATCGAGAGGTTCGAGTGTGTTATAGCCATATTCGCCCCAGATCCCCAGCCCGAAAAGCTCTCCGGTAAATTCGCCGCCGAAAAGCCTTCGATTGTTATCAACCGGTTGCGAAAATGTAAAATCAGAGAGCTGCCATTGTCTTTCGATATAGGTGAAAACATAATCGAAATGAAAGAAGCCCCCTTTGAAGCGGAGCAATTTTCCGGACGATTCCCAGTTTCCCTCAGGCAGATACATGGCGTTAAATCCATATCGGGAACCGACAGGCAGATCGATACGGATCGCATCGTGACCGGGCTGCTCATAAGTGGGATCGGCATAATCCTTGAAATTGAAAAGATCGGTGGGGTTCCAGACGTAGCCCGTGCCGAGAGAGATCTGTTGTTTGCCGACTGTAATATCGAATGAAGGAAAGCCGATTTTCAGATAAGCGTTATCGAGGAATATGCTGTCACTATAGACAAATGCGAAATCGTCGGTGGCTTCCGGCGGTGCCGTTGCGCGGATCGATCCCGGCAGAAAATCCAGGAAATTCCATTCGGTATTGCCGTGATACGTGATAAGGTCGAAGTTGGCTGCGAATCTGACATTATCAAACGAGGATGACTGCAGGTCGATTCGCAATTTATTGGTGAAAAGCTGATGATACCGATCCTGTATAGAAACTCCCGTATATTGCGGCTCATAGTAGCCGGACAACTCGACCTGTTGGGCATATCCCCCGGACATCGGGAAAATACATATTATTATGCTGGCCACCAGTGACGGTTTCATTCTTTCATGCCTCTTTCGGTAAAAAGATTGTCCGGGAGATCCTGTTTGTAGGTTATATTCTCATATTCCATGATCGTATCGGTGTTATCCTGCAGGTCGAGCATAACTACCTTCATAGGAGTGGGAACATCCTCGATTATGCGAATATCGCTTATGGTCAGCCGCTTGAGATGCAGCGTTGGATCATTTTCATCATAGTAATCGATTTGCAGCGGGACGAAATTCTCTTTATTTATCCACATCACCATGCGGGAATATCCGGATTCGGCATCCTTTTTTATCGTTAGCTCCAGCTTGTAGCAAGAAATGTCGCCGATTTTTTCATCTTCGAGCAGTCTCGATATAAAATCCTCAGTCCAGGCATCCCCCGAGCCCATGTCCTCATACGAAAAATCGCTCCCCTCCATCTTCTGCTTTTTGGCGTGGGTCGCCAGCTTGCGGACGCGGTTCGTCCTGGGGAAATACATCCAGATATCATCGGCGTTATTGAGCATCAGGACGGTCTGGCCTTTTACCCGCTTCGGGGATAAGTACCTTATCAGGCTTTTCTCTCCCTTATCCTTGCTGTATGATTCGAAAACGAACTCTCTTTTCTGCCCGGAGGTGGTCGTGATGATCATTTTCGTGGTGGCTACTACTGCTGGCCGATTCATACTGTCATTTACACGGTCGATTATATCGCCGGCGGTCAGTTTCTGGGAATAAGCCTTTTGAGGGCTGAAATTCAAGATCGCTAATGCGCCGATTGTAAGAAAACACCATATTTTTACTCGCTTGAGTTTGCTATGAGCTAAGATGGTCATCAGAGGCTTCTTTCGCAATCTAATATCAAGCATTTTTATAATTTCGCTTTTAGCGCAGGACAAACAAACAGATAGTCCCGTTAATCCGCGACAGCATTGTGTTATCATAGCACACGATCATATTATACTGCCGACCCCATTTTCTGTCAAGCGATCTGTCTTCTGGAGCCTATTGGAGAATAATTGATATTCTGATCGATTAGCTGAATCGATTGCAGGATTAGAGGATCGAAATATTTCTAAATTATGCTATCCTTTCCATCCAGGGAAATTTATTAAATATCAAATCCTCTTGACTCTCCTGGCGACCTTTTCTATTATGATTTTCGGTGGAAAGATTTAAGAAAAACACCTTCTTTGTCGATGGTCGGAGGACCTTGCTGTCGGCCCTGGAGGAAAAATCGGTTTTGGTATGAAGATTGTCGGCGCTATCCTGGCAGCGGGAACGTCATCAAGAATGGGACGCAACAAGCTGCTGTTGCCGTATAAAGGACATACGGTGATCGAGGAGGTTCTGGTTCAAATATCGCAATCCGCCCTGGATGAAATCATAGTCGTGACCGGATTTGAAAGGGATCGTATCGAAAGATTGGTGAAGGCTAAATATAAAGATCGTATCAAAATCATTTCTAATGAAAACTTCAGGCTCGGCCGGGCGGAATCGATCAAATGCGCGGCCAGGAATGTCGGCGATCAGACGGACGCCATATTATTCATGGTGGCCGATAAGCCCACTGTAAGGGCAAATCTAATAAACAGGGCAATAGCCGAATTCAGAAAGAAATCGCCTGAGATACTATATGTGAAAACACCTGCAGGGCGTGGCCACCCGATTATATTCTCAAAAGAGCTTTTCGATGAATTGCAGGCTCTGGAGGGCGATGAGGTAGGTGAGCAATTAATCGCCAGGCATAAAGATAACGTTATTGAATTGACGGGTGAGGAGTCACAGATCGATATTGATACGTTAGAAGATTACAGGATGTTGACGGAATGATGTATTGCGATAATCGGGCAAAATCATATGGATATATATAAAGAGATGGCAGAACACCGGGCCGCCGGCGAGTCGTTTGTCCTGGCCACCATCGTCAGGACAGCCGGATCATCGCCGCGACGTGTCGGGGCCAAAATGCTGGTCTTTCCCGACGGTTCAATATCGGGGACAATCGGCGGTGGTACTTTCGAGAAAATGGTAATAGATGATTGCCTTAGTTTGTTCGAAGTTAGGAAGAATCATCTTATGAAAAAGTACAGTTTCTCCCGGAACGGGCCCGAGGCCACGGGTATGTGCTGCGGGGGAGAAGCCGAAGTTTTTATGGAATTACATGGCAAACCCGAGAGACTGATTGTATTCGGTGGCGGACACGTAGGAAGAGACCTGGTTAAGATCGCCGCCGGGCTCAATCTCAGGATAACCGTAGTCGATGACAGACAGGAGATATTGAATCAATACGATTCGCCGGTCGAAACGGTTCTGACCGATTCGGAATATAAAGCAAATTTCCCATCGCTGGATAATAATTGTTACGTTGCCATTATCACCCGCAGTCACGACTGCGATAAAAACGTTCTTGAGAAAGTGATCGGGCTTGATTGCGCTTATGTGGGTATGATCGGTTCCCGGACCAAGATCGCCAGGGCGTTTGCCGCATTGAAAAAGGAGGGGATTGACGAGTTGCTTCTGGATAAAGTACACGCTCCCGTCGGCCTGGATATCGGGGCTGAAGGCCCATATGAGATAGCTATTTCGATAGCCGCTGAGTTAATAGCCGTAAAAAGAAAGGCTTCAAAGCTAAAGAGTTGAGCCGCCAGTTCATAGAGAATCGGGTTGTCGTACGGGGCGCGGGGGAGATGGCCTCGGGCGTCATAAGACGGTTGTTTCTGGCCGGATTCGAGGTGATCGCCCTTGAACAGGAGAAGCCGAATTGTATCCGGCGAACCGTATGTTTTGCGGAGGCGGTGTATGAGAGCGAAGTAACCGTCGAGGGTGTAACCGCCAGACTCGTTCGCACGGCAGATGGTGTCTCGAATGCCGTGGCTGAAGGTTGTGTTCCGGTATTTATAGATACTGAAGCCAGGTTCCTTCCAGTTTTTAATGCATCGATCGTTGTCGATGCGCGAATGCTCAAGCAAAACATTAATACCACACTTGATCTGGCTCCTATCGTGATTGGATTGGGGCCGGGATTTTTCGCAGGTTCTAATTGCCACGCCGCGGTCGAGACAAATCGCGGTTTCGATCTGGGGCGTGCCATCTATGATGGCACTCCTCAAGCCTATACCGGAATACCGTCTCCAGTCGAGGGCATAAGCAAGAATCGGTTGCTGTGTTCACCGGCTGATGGTAACTTCAAGACAACCAAAAACATCGGGGACGAAGTCGAAGCGGGAGAGATAACTGGCGAGGTGTCCGGCGAGCCGGTTGAATGCCGTACAGGGGGAGTTCTCAGAGGCTTGGCGCGGGATGGTTTGATGGTGAAGCAGGGGCAGAAGATCGGCGATATCGATCCCCGGGGAATCAGGGAGTATTGTTTCAGGATCTCCGATAAAGCCAACGCCATCGCCGGTGGTGTTCTGGAAGCAATATATGTATTAAGACGTCGGTTGAATTCGGGTATATAATCTCGGGATAACCGCAATGAATCAGATCAATCGAAAGCCATCACAACCGAAATTCAAAGCCGCCGTATTGATCGCCAGCGATAGGGCATATTCGGGAGAACGCCCTGATGAAACTGGACCGGCCCTGGGAAAGCGTCTGGGAGAATTGGGATATGCGGTCGCTTTTCTCGAGGTTGTTCCCGACGACCGTCGAAAGATAGAAACGATGTTGAGAAAATGGGTTTCAGAAGAGAGGATTCATCTGATATTGGTTTCAGGAGGGACGGGTCTTTCTCCTGGAGATGTCACTCCCGAAGCAACCCTGAGTATCATCGAAAAGCGCGTTCCGGGAATGGAAGAGGCTATGAGACAGGCCTCAACCAAGATAACGCCTTTTGGGATGCTCTCCAGGGGCGTGGTCGGCACGGCAGAAGAAAGCCTGATCATTAACCTTCCGGGCAGTCCGAAAGGAGCGCTGGAAAACTTGGAAATAGTCGAACCAGCGCTGCAGCACGCACTTGAATTGATCTGTGGCGGCCACCCGGATCTGTGATAATGCTATTTTGTTAATGACCGTTCAAGATAAGAATTCGTCATAGCGATAGCCCGCTATTAGACATTACAATTGTCGATTGGTAAATTCCCTTGCCCGCTTGGGAGTTATTGTTTAGTTTAAAATGATTAATATGGTGACGATTGGGAGGAGATAGAAATGGATAGAAGTCTCGATGGGATATTCAGGCCGAATTCAATTGCCGTGATAGGCGCCTCGACCAAAAAGGGGACTATCGGCAGGGAGATCCTTCATAATCTCATAGAAAATGAATTCAACGGCAAGGTTTTTCCTGTGAATCCTAAGGCCAGCGTGATTCATTCCATAAAATGTTATTCCACCATCCTGGATGTCCCCGATGCGGTGGACCTTGCCATAATCATTGTGCCCCGCGACCTTGTCAAGATGATACTGGAGCAGTGCGGTGAAAAGGGAGTCAAGGGCGTCGTGGTGATTACATCGGGTTTTAAGGAGACCGGTGAGGAGGGGGCGAAAAAGGAACTGGAGTTAATGGAAGTAGTCCGCAAATACAATATGCGGATGGTTGGCCCGAACTGTTTCGGAGTACTGAACACCGATCCCAATTACTCCATGAACGCCACGTTTTCCAAGACGAAACCTCTGGTGGGCAATGTTGGCTTCATGTCTCAATCCGGCGCACTCGGCGAGGCGATCCTCGATTACGCCAACCGGTTGGATCTGGGTTTCTCCATGTTCGCATCGGTGGGAAACAAGGCGGATATTTCCGGCAACGATATACTGGCATACTGGCAGGATGATCCCAACACCGAGTTAATCCTTTTGTATATTGAGAATTTCGGTGATCCTCGCCGGTTTACAGGAATCGCTCGCGGTATCACTCGCAAGAAACCGATTGTGGCGGTTAAGGCCGGGCGGACGGCTGCCGGAGCCCAGGCTATAAGCTCGCATACGGGAGTTTTGGCGGGGCTTGATGTCGGCACCGACGCTTTGTTCGATCAATGTGGAGTTCAAAGAGTAACATCGGTGGATGAGCTTTTCGACGTGGCCATTGCTTTTACCAACCAGCCCTTGCCGGAAGGCGACAGAATAGCCGTGATTACCAATGCCGGCGGCCCGGGGATACTGGCCACCGATGCTGTAGTAAGTCTGGGCATGAAAATGGCCGATTTTGAACCGAAAACGCTTAAATATTTAAGAGCAAATCTGCCGCCGATAGCTGCTGTGAATAATCCCATCGACGTCATAGCCGCAGGCGGGCCTGATTCTTATCGGGTGGCCATGGATGCTGTCTTATCGGATAAAAATGTCGACGGCGTAATAGTAATCTTCGTTCCTCCGATCGTCGTCGACCATAGGGCGGTGATAAGGGCAATTGTGGAGATGATAGCCAAACACCATAACAACAAAACCGTTCTGGGTTGTTTTATGGGCACTCCCGATGGAATTGCGGGTCTGGAGGAGATGGCAAAACATAAGATACCGATTTACACCTTCCCTGAGTCTGCTGCCAAGGCCATGTGGACCATGACCCGTTATCACAAATGGATCGAAAGGCCTGAAGGGAAAATGGTTGATTTCAAGGTCAATAAGGATTGGGTTAAGAAAATAGTTACTGCTGCAGTCAAAGCGAAGCACGAAATTCTAATCGGTGAAGAGGCGTTAGAAATACTCGATGCCTATGGTGTCGGGGTCGCCAGGTCGATGAAGGCGAAATCCCTGCAGGATATGAAAAAGGCTGTCTCGATATTGGGGTTTCCGCTGGTAATGAAGATAGACGATCCGAAGATTGCCCATAAGACCGATGTTGGAGGTGTTGTAACAGATCTTCGCGGTCAGGCTGAACTCGACGACGCCTTCAGAAAAATGGAAAAGAAATTCAGCCGTCCCAAAAGGAAATTTACCGGAGTGATCTTGCAGGAAATGGCGAAGAGTGGAGTGGAAACTATCATGGGTATGCACCATGACCCGTCATTCGGCCCTCTGATGATGTTCGGCCTCGGGGGGATATATGTGGAGATTATGAAAGATGTGGCATTCAAGATTCATCCCCTGACAGACTACGACGCCGAAGAAATCATAAAATCGGTCAAGGGATATCCGATGCTGACCGGTTTCCGCGGTTCTCCGGCGGTGGATCTCAATGTTCTGGAGGAGACTCTCCTGAGGCTTTCGCTTCTGGTTTCAGATTTCCCCATATTTGAATCATTCGACGTCAATCCCTTTATCGTTACCGAAAAGACTGGCAAGTCAAAGGCGGTGGATGCCAGGTTTATTCTAAAAACCGAATAGGATTAAGATCTATATCGTGTTCGACTTGATTCATTTCTGTAGTTGCATCTATTGAAGCCTGGATATGGTTTTCCGACAATTTTTTTCAGGACGTAATTTTCTGGATACTTATGATCTCTGCGTAAAAGTAGGGGATTGGCCCTATTTTCGCTTGCAGGCCAGCACAATCGATGTTATTATTGAAAACGTTCAGATCCGGTGCTTGATCTGGCCGGAGCGGAGCCGTAATCGAATCGAATTAGATCGAAATCGATAAGACTTGTTTAAAATTTAATAGATGAAGCATTAAAAACATATAGCAAAGAAGAGGGAGATATGGATTTTTTCCAGCCGAAAAAACCGGAAGATTACGGGTTTGAAGAGATTATCTACGAAAAAAAAGACTGGGTGGCTCACATCACGATAAACAGGCCGAAGTTTTATAACGCTTACAATACACCGTGTCTTAAAGAATTAGCAACGGCCTTCACCGACGCCTCCTGGGACGATGCCATCGGCGTGGTGATCTTCACCGGCGCGGGCGATAAGGCCTTTTGTACAGGCGGCGATGTCAAGGAATATGCTGCCTATTACACCCAGAAACCGCGCGACTATGTGAAATATATGGGCCTGTTCGGGGGCTATATTGAATCTATAGTGAAATGTACCAAACCGGTAATCTGCCGTCTGAACGGCATGGCTGTTGGTGGGGGCAACGAATCCCACATGGCCTGCGATCTTTCCATCATGGCTGATGACACCTATATCGGCCAGATAGGAACTAATGTCGGTTCAGTAGCATGCGGAGGCGCCACCCAGTGGCTACCGCTTTTTGTCGGGGATCGCCGGGCCAGAGAGATTTTATACCTTAATGAAAGAATAAAAGCCGATAAGGCGCTGGAGTGGGGTCTTGTAAACAAGGTTGTCCCGAGAGAAAAGCTTGATGATGCCTGCATGGAGATGGCCGAGAAAATGCTCAATAAGTTCCCGGAGTGCATGCGCTTTACCAAAACGCAGATTAACTGGTGGAAAGAGCAAGTCTGGCATTCGACCATCCGTTCCGCGGGCGACTGGCTGGCGTTGCACTTCGCCTCCTGGGAGCCCAACGAGGGGATGCAGGCGTTCGTGGAGAAACGCAAGGCCGACTACATGGGTCTTCGCAAAGTAGCGGCCGAGGGCGGATCGTCGGAGTTCAAATACGGGCCGTACAAGCATGCCTGCAAAGCCTGCGGAGCTACTCAGCTTCCGGGACTGCATAAATTCTGCGGCATGTGCGGAGCCAAGCTGGAGGGATAGATGTCGAAAAAAGACTCCGGATGGTGGGACGATTTTTTCCCGGCCTTCAGGCCGATTTTTGGCATTGTGTCTCAAAGAGTGACCAATGCTCATGTCCGCTACGTCATTAAGAAACTGGATCTCAAATCTGGAAAAAAATTCCTCGATTGCCCCTGTGGTATCGGTAGAATAGCATTGCCCCTGGCAAGAAAGGAAATCGGGGTCACGGGCGTTGATATCACGCAATCCTATC
>CBEWDL010000119.1:0-10371 GCA_965555375.1 uncultured bacterium | reverse complement strand
ATGTAGAGGTTGAAACTTCGGGAGAAAAGCTGGAGGTTTGTCACGTGGCTGATATTTTTTTGGGATTAGGCGCCAACGAGGGCGACAGAGAAACCAATATAAAGAAGGCTATCGATCTATTGAGTCGATCCGAGGACATTCGCATAAAGGCCGTATCATCGCTATACGAGAGCAAGTCGGTCGGCGTATCGAATCAGCCGGATTACTTAAACTGCGTCGTCAGAATCGAAACCGGCCTCGATCCCCATTCCCTGCTGGAAACCACAAAATCGATAGAGACCACGCTTGGACGTCCGCCTTACACTCACATGCTGCCCCGCCCGATGGATATCGATATACTGATTTATGATGATATCGACCTTGATTCTCTGGATCTGATGATTCCCCATTCACGTTTGAAGACCAGACGTTTCGTGCTGGAGCCGCTTTTAGAGATCGACCCGGACGCCATTGACCCCGCGACCTCCAGGCCTTTAAGGGAATTCTTAGACGAGGTCATGTCCCAGAAAATGATAAAAATTAAAAACTCCGGCGAGGTCTGGAATGGGTGATCGACACGGCGAGAAACCGAACAAGGGCAGGATTACCACTCGCAGCTTCAGGAGGCTGAAGCAAGACGGCAAAAAAATAGCCGTTCTCACCGCCTACGATTTCCCGACCGCCAGGATTTTGGATTCCGCCGGCATCGACTGCATACTGGTGGGCGATTCCGCCGGGACAGTGGTGGCTGGCCATGAGAATACACTGCCGATCACCATGGATGAAATGATCTTTCTGACTAAGGCTGTGACCCGGGGCGTAAACAGAGCTCTGGTCGTCGGCGATATGCCTTTTTTGAGCTTTCAAACATCGGAGATCGACGCCATCAAAAACGGCGGACGTTTCTTAAAAGAAGCCGGAGCCCAGGCGGTGAAACTGGAGGGCGGCTCCGAGATCGCCCCGCTGATACTCCGCATGGTCGATCTGGGCATACCGGTCATGGGACATATCGGTTTGACGCCGCAATCGGTCAACAAATTCGGCGGCTATCTGGTCATGGGAAAAACGGAGAAGCAGAGAAATTATCTTCTGCAGTCCGCCAAGGCTTTGCAGGATGCCGGTTGCTTTTCCATAGTCTTAGAATCTGTTGTCCCGGACGTGGCAAAAAAGATAACCGAATCGGTCCGGATACCCACTATTGGAATTGGCGCCGGGCCGCATTGCGACGGCCAGGTGCTGGTGATATCCGACATGATCGGCCTTTTCGAGGAGTTCCGCCCTAAATTCGTCCGCACTTACGCCGATCTGGCCGGAATCATTAGAAAGGCCGTAACCGAGTATATAGACGATGTCAGAAAGGGGCGGTTTCCGGGGGAGGAGGAGAGTTATGGGTAATTTGGGATTGATTAAAGGGGATAATAAGTGTAAATTTCACATTGAGCGAGTATTTCAAGCGCGAAAAAGATAATTTCGGGCAAGGAATTTAAACAAGCACAATGACCGTAATTTGGACGGCCAGAGACCGTTAGCCTCCTATTCTCTAGGTGATTAGCATGACCATCAAGACAAATGCGATTTATAACGATGATTGCTTAAGTGTTCTAAAAGAAATCCCAGATGACTCGGTCAATCTCATCGTGACATCTCCCCCTTATGCCGATAGCCGAAAAAAAACCTATGGTGGGATACATCCCGACAAATATGTGGAATGGTTTATGCCAATATCGTCAGAGCTTAAACGCGTATTAAGACCTGATGGCTCTTTCGTATTGAATATCAAAGAAAGAGTTTTTAAGGGGCAGAGGCATACATATGTGATTGAATTAATACTAAGAATGAAAGAATCGGGGTGGCTATGGGTTGATGAATATTGCTGGCATAAACGAAATTGCTACCCAGGTAAATGGAAGAATCGTTTCCGTGATGCTTGGGAACGATGTTTGCACTTTACCAAGAACAAAGACTTTAAAATGTTTCAAGAATCCGTGATGGTTCCGGTGGGGAGCTGGGCAAGAAAACGTCTTGCTAATCTGTCTGAAACAGATAAGAAAAGAGACGAGTCGAGATCAAAGAGCGGTTTTGGCAAGAAGGTCGCCAACTGGGTTGGACGGGATATGGCATATCCAACCAATGTCTTACATTTGGCTACAGAATGTTCATACAAGAATCATAGCGCTGCATTTCCTCTTGAATTACCATCTTGGTTTATTAAGCTATTCACTTCGGAAGGAGATATAGTCTTGGATCCTTTTATAGGCTCCGGCACTACAGCAATCGCTGCAAAGAATTTGAATAGACAGTACATTGGTATAGAGATAAAAAAGGAATATTACGATTTAGCCGAAGAATCTCTTAATTCCATCAGCGATTCCCTGTTCACCGCCCAAAAATTATGAAAATGAGTCCACATAAGTTAAGCGTACTGATACGTGATTGCATAATCGATTTCCATAATAGAAGATTAGACCGTTTAAATTCGCTGAAACTCAAGCAGGTATTACGAAGAAAAAATCCATACTTGTATAAAGCCATCGGGACACAAAGTGCAACGGAAATCGTTGAAAGGCTTCTTAGTGCTTATATCAGCTCATCGGATGAAGGAATTTTCGGGGATGCGTTTTTTGAACCTATAGCCAAAGCCATTTCTGGCAGTGTCGTATCCCCCAGCGAAGGCGTTGACATTGCCATAGAGACTGAAGACAAATATCTTGCAATTTCTGTAAAATCTGGCCCCAATCCATTTAATAGCAGTCAAAAAAGAAAGCAGAGCGAACAATTCGCCGTACTTAGAAGTCGCCTGATGAAGTTAAAAAAGCAATTCGATGCTATGCTTGGGCATGGCTATGGAAGATTGAGGAGTGAACCCTCAAGGGATAAAATCTATCGGGATAGATCAGGGCAGGAATTTTGGCAAGAAATGACGGGAGATCCGGATTTTTATATAAAACTTATAAGGTTAATGGAAAATGAAATAATAAATAAACATAGGCAAACTTATCATACTGCTTGGGAAAAGGCAGTTAACCGCTACCTCCGAGAATTCACCATAGAATTCTGCCAAAGCGACGGCGCTATTGATTGGGAGAAACTGGTGGCTTTTAATAGTGGCTTTAGCGCATAACATATTTCTCGATCTCTTCAACGGGTAATATAAGCGGTATTCCATGCCCCTCCTGATAGTCAAATCCCCCAGAAAAATGCAGGCTCTATCGGAATCGTTCAGGGCCGATGGCAAAATTATCGGGCTGGTGCCGACCATGGGAGCCATCCACGAGGGACACCTGAAACTGGTCGATATTGCAGTCAAGAAATCGGATATCGTCATAGTTTCCTTATTCGTCAATCTGGCGCAGTTCGGGCCGGGTGAGGATTTCCCTAAATACCCCAGGGCGTTCAAGTCGGACTGCGAAAGATTAGAAAAGGCCGGCGCCCATATAGTCTTTTATCCATCGGTCGATGATATATACCCCGCTGGCTATTCGACTTATGTCAATGTGGAGGGCATGACCGAGATTTTGGAGGGCGCCAGACGGCCCGTCCATTTCCGCGGCGTGGCCACTGTCTGTGCCAAGCTGTTTAATATCACCAAACCGCATATCGCCGTCTTTGGCCAGAAGGACGGCCAGCAGCTGGCGGTCATAAAACGGATGGTCAGAGATCTCAATTTCGATCTGCAGATCATCAAGGGCCCCATAGTCCGCACGAAGACCGGCGTGGCCCTCTCGTCACGGCACTCGTATCTAAGCGATGAAGGACTGGAAAAGGCGAAGGTCATCACGAAGTCGCTTCACCTGGCATCGGATATGATAAAAAAAGGCGAGAGAAGAGCACGTATCATAGAATCCCGGATGCGTAAATTGATATTATCCGCCCCGGGGGCAAAGATTGACTACATATCATTTAACCGCTGGGATGATCTTGTTCGGCTCAAAACATTATCCGGGGAAATCATGATATCGCTAGTAGTTGTGATTGAGGGCGTAAGGCTGTTGGATAATGTTATTATAAGGATTAGCGGGTAATAAGAAATCATCCTTCTTCTGCGAGTCATGGCTTGCCATGACCGCAACTTAATATCCGTAACGGTCAGGCATGCCTGACCGCTACCAATATTGTATCGGATTTTCTCATACGAGTCGTAGGATAGATCCGACACATTAAACTTCAGATTACGTTGTGATATTGCGTCACCTGACCGGGCAGGCAGATCGGCCCGGAAATTATTTTTTCTTCTCCTTTGCCTTACCCGCGGATTTAGCCTTGACCGATTTGGCGGTGGTCATTTTCTTCTGCTTCTGGTTTTGCCTGGCCTTCTTAACCTTGGCATTAATCTTGGCGAAGCTCTCGCCTTTTGATCTCATGGAGATGATCTCATCGGGCGAATGACCGTAGTGCTCCGAGAGAAATCTTAAATTCACAAAATTAACTATATCGGCATCAACAAGTTTTATGGTCTTCCAGTCCTTCTTTGGCTTATTTTTGAAATGGCCGTAGGCTTTGCCATAGGGCGGGCCTTTGACCTTTGCGACTTCCACGTAATAGATCTCCGCCGTCAAACCGTAGTGGAAGGTGATATCCATCCATGATTTCCCGCCGAGATGGAGATCAATTATTACACCGGGAGAGACTCCAGCCCTTTTCGAGAGAAAAAACACCACCGGTAGATCATCATCGGGGATGCCCCTCTCTTTTACTATTATCACCTCTTTCTCCGGCGCCTTGTAATGATCCCCGATAGCCAGGTAGAACTCCTTGATCCCGCTCTCATCCGCCTTTACGCCGATATTGACCTGGGCATGGACATTATAAAGCGAGCCGCCCCAGAGCAATAAGAGCGATATCAACAAAGTCAGTCTCGTCCGCATAGCTTTCCCTCCTCGTATTGAATTCCGAGATATTCACGCTCCAACTGAAAGAAAAAAACTTCGCATTTCATATAATATTATCGGTTTTCCATATTCATAGTAAAGACAAAAATGCCTGAACGGTTGCTTTTATGCGCTCTATATGACAAATGTGAATATCGGAAAGACTTTAAGCCTGTTGGTTCAAGGTTCAACATCTTCCAGCTTCTCAAAGGTCACCACTACCCGGCCCTCAGCGCGTATCGGCCAGGATTGCGGTTCCTCATCCGGTACACCGGATGCCTTAACCGTGCCGGAAAGGCTCATATCGATCTCGGATCTTACAGGCAGGCCGGTCGATTCATCCACCTCGATTAAACCGCTATGCGATCCTGCGATATCATAGAATATCCTCACGGGACCCATCTGAACACCCTCACTATCGGGGCTTGAGGTTATCACAGACGAGATCTCGATAGAGGCCACGCCATTCTTTCTAGATCGCAAGGTATAATTATCGACTACCTTCATGGGAAAACCGGTGCTCACCAATTTCTCCGAAGTCCATCTATCTTCGGGCTTCACTGCCGATTCCGGATAAAACCCGGTAATCTGTTCGAGCGCCTGCCTTAAGGCATCCTCCCCGAACTGGCCTCTCATTGCGGCGATCATCTCTTCTTTATCCGGGGAATCGGGAAGATCCAGATCCTCGATCATCTTATCAAGCATAGATTCTACGCCCTGCAAATCTATGACATCTCCTTTGCTACCCATCTTGATTCCGAGTTCCGATCCCACGATAGCACCATACCCTTTCATGGATGGCTCAATATAATCGGGGGGGGAATCAGAATCGTACTCCGACGATTGAAAGCCAAAATCCTGCTTTACCTTAATCCGCGTATAAGTCAATTTAATGTCGATATCGCCGTCATCGTTCCTGCCGATAACATCATACCTCCAGGACATCAAAAGCTCCTGCTTGAGCGCCTGATCATGCCCTCCTGTAGTCTGTGTTACATCCTGATTCAACTCCATGACGCATAGATAACTACTTCCGGCCTTTAGATTCAAACTCAAATCCAGAGGCTCCTGGTTCTGAGCAAAGGCGCTCAGGGCAAGTGATAATATGACCGGCAGCTTTAAGAAAATCGGCATCCTCATGAGTATCTCCGATTATGAATATACCGGCACGCTAACAGCAAGTCAACTTATCCTTGATACAGCCTAAACGAGACGAATCAGTATTCAACCTCCAAAAGTAACTTCTTAAACGGAGCATGCTCGGGCCAAGGAGGATCTAATCCCGTGATAATAGACCACGATATCATCCATAACCGTGTAGAACATACATGGGCTGATACTACAATCATCGGCTATCCTCTTTAATCCCAATAGGTTAAGAAACATGCCTCCAGGCACAGGGTTTGCATAGGTGATCTCTCAGGGACGTTTAGCAAAAGGAGAGGTGATGAATAAGAGTAAAGAAATCGTATGGGGTACGCTCTGGGGAGTAACAGCGGGTTTGATAATATCCTTGTTGTTGTTCTCTATCGGAGAATCGGCAGCGCCGGTCGATGACGGCGGTATTGTCGAGATATCGATCTCGGCAGATTCTGTAACCATCGTTCTCGATAAGGACGGTTCCTTCAGAACCGTCACTATAAGTCGTGATGATTTCACAAAAACTGACTCCGGCGTAGTGATTAAAGACGATGTGATTATAGAGGAGGGCAGGATCTATGTTGACGGTGTCGAGCTGACAGAGGACGAGCTCGATCGTTTCTCCGTTGATAAAGAGGAAGAAAAATACGGCGTTGAATTTAGATACGGCGAACGAAAAGATCGCGTAATCAGGCGAGAGAGGCTGGCCACAGTGTATACCGACACCGAAGACGATGTCGTGAAATTCGGTGATGTTGTGATCGAAGATGATATGCGGGTCACAGGCGATGTGGTCTCTATTGGCGGCGATGTTACCGTATATGGGAACGTTAGAGGCGATGTTGTCTCGGTCTTCGGCGATGTGTTTCTCCGGGGCGATGCATATATTGAGGGAGATGTCGCCGCACCATTCGGCAAAATTTTTCAGGATGAGGATGCTGTTGTCGAGGGTGATAAGGCAACCGTTTCAGAATTTAAAAGCAAGAAACATAAAGGAAGTTTCGGCATGGGCGCTCGTTTCAACCGTGTCGAGGGATTTACGCTCGGATCGAGCCTGCGATATGAAAGCAAATATGGCGAATACCCCACGGTGGAACTGGAGGCAGCCTACGCCTTTACATTGAAACGATGGGAATACGACCTGCGAATCGAACACAAGCTGGGCAATGTGTGGGGACCCTCTTTCTTTGCCAGCATGTATCGGCTGGCGGAAACCTCGGATCGCTGGCTCATGCCCTGGGAAGCGGAAAATTCATTCGCCGGCCTTTTCTTAAAGGAAGATTTTTACGATTTCTACTGGATGAGGGGATTCTCAGGTGGTATCGGAATATGGTACGGTGATAATCTCGAGTTCGGCGCGCGCTATACCGGAGCAAAAATAGAAACCCTCGAAAAAACCGCCGAAAAGGCCATTTTCGGGGGCAAGAAGAAATTCAGAGAAAACTGGTCCACGGTTCTGCCCGATTCGGCCGCTATCCTGGGAATGGAGGGCGATCTCAAGGAGTTCGGCCTGAGTGCGACATTCGATTCCCGCGACGATGAATTTGAAGCCAGCTCCGGGGTTCTGGCCCTGGTCTCATACTCTCAGACGGTGGACTCCGATTCCGGCGACTTCGATTATCAGAAGATCGACGTTGAATTCAAGGCGTACTACCCGATGGCATCCGATCAGACTTTCTTCTTCCGCTTCCGTGCCGGTTACTCCGACGATGACCTGCCGCTTTTCAGAAGATACTTCCTGGGCGGCATCGGATCGCTGAGGGGATACAAATACAAAGAGTTCGAGGGCAACCGGTATATATTATTTAATGCCGATTACATCTGGCGTTTCTTCGATCGCAACATCGGCGCCGGAGTCTTTTTCGACGGCGGCAAAGCGGCGTTCTCGGGAAGCGAGTTCGAATCGGCCGGCCTTAAAACGGATGCCGGAATTGCATTTCTTATCGGCGATTTTCTGCGATTGAACCTGGCTCAACGGCTTGACGATATCGATAAATCCCCGGTGCTCTCGGCCAGAGCACATATTCTGTTTTAGAATCGAAACGTCAAGAACGCTCACCGCTGCAGAACGGTCGAGGCGTACAACATTACCACTCGACCGTACGGGAATTGGTTGCAAAAATGGAGGCTGGCAATTATAAATCGTTTGTGATTAATAACTCACCTGATAAAGCCCTTGAACGTTCAAGAAATTCTTCGCCTACCCGTATCCGGTTGATCTATCTGGTCATATTGTTGCCCATAGTTATAACCTCATCCGCCCGGAGTGCCGATATCGAGTTTCGATACCTTAAATTTAGCGAGGGTTCGATCCTGACCGATTTCGCTATCGTAGATTCCCTTCCCGCACGCCTTATTGAATTTATCAACAAAGGCGTGCCCGCCGCCTTCGAATACAGACTCGAACTGTGGAAAACCAGGCACGGGTGGTTCGACAGGCACATTGCCGACATGAAACTGACATACAGAGTCCGTTACGACACCTGGGAAAAGAAATATACAGTTATGGAGATAAAATCCCGCCTTTCGATAGAGCATATTTTCTCCGATAGCCGTGAGGTCTTTGATCTGGTCACGGCAACCGGTCGCGCATCAATTCCCTTAAATGATACATCGGGAACCTTCTATCTCATCGGAAAACTTTCCATAAAGACCATGACCCTCTCGAATTTCAAGGAAGTGGAATCGTGGTTGAAAGGCGAGATCTCCGGGGCCAAAAAACCGGATCTGGAATCGGCGCCCGATGATTTCGGGGAATTCCTGTTCAATACCGCCTTGAAGATCACAGGCCTGCAGAATATTTCGAAGGACATTAAAACCGAAAATTTCCGTATCAGCGATTTGCCTATGAGATTCGATAAGCAGACCGAATAACCGATTGATTCGCGAGTCTCGATTTTTGCCTTTGGCATGACGTAATTTCCATCATATAATCTATCCATGCCAGGCGAACCTATCATTGCCCGACTTGATCTGGTGCAAATCATTATAGGCTTTCTGGCTGCTCTCGTCCTGGCGTTTGCATCGTATAGATTCAAGGCCCTGTCCTGGTCCGGCGCTCTCGGTATGATAGTTGTCGGAACCATTGTATTCGGCCTGGGAGGTCTGATTTTCGCAGTACCGCTGATTTTCTTTTTCATCTCCTCGAGCCTGATTTCATTGATAATGACGCCATCCAAGCGGCGGGCCATGATCACTTTCGATAAGACCGGCCCTCGGGATATCTGGCAGGTACTGGCTAACGGCGGAGTGGCAGCGGTCTGCGTGATCTTATATTTTATAACGTGTGAATTTATCTGGTTTTTTCCATATCTGGCCGCCCTCTGCGAGGCGACATCGGATACCTGGGCTACCGAACTGGGGACTCTATCGAAAAGGTATCCGGTATCGATTACGACGCTCAAGAGGGTGCAGCCGGGACGTTCCGGCGGGGTGACCGTCATCGGCACGCTCGCCGCCGTTGCCGGATCTCTGGCGGCCATGCTTTCCGGCTACAGCGCCGTGGCCATAGACTCCGGCTTACAGCAGTTTCAGCTTAAATTCTGGCTGGCCGCTGTCAACGCCGGTTTCGCAGGCGCCATTCTCGATTCCATGATGGGCGGATCGATCCAGGCCATGTACCGATGCAACGTCTGCGAGCGGATAACCGAGAAAAAGCTACACTGCAGTCTGCCGGCAGATCATATAAGAGGCTGGCGATTCATAAACAACGACATTGTCAATTTTATAAGCACCCTGTTCGTCGCAGCCGTGGTGGGGGTGATATTTCTAATATAGAAGATCCTCGATCTGGCAAGAGACTTACGATGATCACATAGGTTTCGTTCTTCCTTAAATAAACGGCCATCCCGGAAATATGGATCTTCTCGCACCTCGAAAATCTCTCAAGCAGCAGGTATAAGGGAATCGGGCCATGTTCGGGTCGTTGCACTAATAGACAAATCAAGGCACTAAGGGGATACCGGCGGGCCGGTATTTATGCCTTTGATGGTAATTCTTAATTGACATACGGCATATGTTTTCATAAATTTAATTCATAACGACGCTAATGGAGGTCGATTTGGACAGCTTTCCAGAATGTTTGAAGTGTTCCAAGGGAGTGCTGTTACCGCTCTCGGATTACGGGCGGGAGGGCTCAGAGATCAGGTATAAGGCCTGGGTGTGCACTAATCCCGAATGCGGCTTTAACATCAGGATCGACAACGGTGAAGTCTCCATGGGGAAAATCATTAAGCATTCCGATAAATAGCCGTGGGACTTAAGGAAATATTCACCAAGAACATAGGCTGGAAAATCGGCGGCCTGGTGATGGCCCTGGCCCTATGGCTTCACCTGGCTACCGAAAAGACCTACGAGAAAAACTTCACCGTGGGAATCGAGGTCA
>CBEWDL010000118.1:0-10432 GCA_965555375.1 uncultured bacterium | reverse complement strand
ACTATAAACGCCGCCAGAAGAAGCACCGTGGCCTGAGCGTTCCTCGCCCTGAAGGCCCTGTAAGAAGCCGATGCCACGAAAAAGGCCAGCAACGCAAACATGGTGGCGCTGAGGGGAGAATAAACATATCTGTAAAGCCAGTCGAATCTCGTCCCCAGGTCCAGGAATTGCCGGCCGCCGGAGAAGAAAAACCCGACGATTACTATGAGCAGAAATGAGACAATGGTGGCGATAGCAAAGAACCAATCCTTCTGCTTTTTGGATACTTTCTCAATGGAGATCTTCATCAAATTCAAAGCGCCAAGCCAGATGGCGAAAGCGGAGATAATGGAATACCAATCAGAGAACGTATCGGCCAGATCCCCCATGGGCTGGTGAGGCACAAAGAACTGAATAAAGAAAGTCAGGCCGATAACGGCCGTCAGGATCAGTGGTATCTCTCGTCTCAAGAAAAACTCCTGCTCTAATTAACCGAAAACATCCTCGCTATTTCCCCAACCAGTCCGCTGTAAGAGAATGATGCGATAGTCGCCAGGATAATGAATACCAGCGCCATACTGAAAAAGACCAGCTTGCCGCCGATATCCTGTCCCTTTAACGAACCCAAGAGCTTAGCCTCTTTAGAAAGATATGCCGAGGCTGCAAATAGCTCCTCACCGATCAATGTATAATCGCAGGCGGCTACGAAAAACGGCAACTGCGCCGGCATGGCCGTACCCGCGATCTGTATAGCCCCGATTGAGTTGCCCGTTTCCGCCAGAATTAGCGATTCGGCGAAAAAGGCTCCCTGATAAAAGATGGTGGCCGGCTTGCGCCGCATCATATGCCCATCGATACCGGCCGCATAACCAAACTGGTCGTCGGTCAGATAATAAACCATATCGTCGTTGTAGAAATCGGGACGACCGGCGTTGAGATAGGCTTCCTTCACTATCTCGCGGGCGGCGACCATGACCAGAGAGCGAGAAACCGGCACATCGAGCTTGGTCTCATACTCCGCAGTTAATTTAGCTACCCGGCCGAGTATGGTCAGGCCCGCTATGGTCTGCATATTATTCATATCCTGGATGCCGGGTATGAAAAGGACCTCTTTGCCCATCTCGGTGGCCCTGCCTACCGCCTCGTCAACAGCCTCAAGACCAGCGATCTTGCGAATGAATAGCTCCTTACCGGCTTTTGCGTGATTGATGTAGAACAGAATCGAGGTTATAAGGATTCCAAGAAGTATGAGGGAAACTCCCCGACCGGTGTGGAACCACTGCTGGCTCGATTTTACCGGACCAGTTATATTCGATCGGGCGGTTTTCCCGTTCCATTTCGCCTCTACATAATAATAGTATGAGGTACCGTCGCGCACTTCCTTGCCGTCCGCCAGGGTTTTAACTTCTCGTTCCTGGTCGGAAATTCCGCCGGTAGTCTCGCCAACGAGCTCAAACGGCCCGTCCTGACTTGTGGCTCGAAAGATATCATAGCCGTTAAACATCAGGCTCTTGGGAATATCGTTGGGAGAGATCTTCCACTCAAGAGTGATGGAATGACCGTTGTCGTCGGGAGTATCGAAAACCCGAAGCTGAGTAGGCGGAAACAGAATAATATCCGCTATCTCGATGGCTTCTTCACCGGGCGGTTGCGCCATCGATTGAACAGGACCATAAATGCTTGACTCGATAACTCCTTCGGCGGTCTGGCACGACACCCTATAGAAATAAGATGATCCGATTACCGCCGTCGTATCCCTGAATTGACGTGTCTTCGGTGTAGCCCGAGGAAAGTCGAATAAAACCACACCGATTTCATCGAAAGGCTCCTCGGCCGTGTCGGATCTCAGTATTTTGTATTCCGGGAATGCCTGAGCCGCCTCATCGTCACCCATAAGGCAAAACCAGTTCAGCGTAATCGAACCCGTGGTATCACCCGGAGTGCTCATGGCCACCAGGTCATATGGAGGATACGATATTGAGGATTCGCCGGGTCCCTTATGGACAAGCCAGATCGCAAACGGCAGGATTATTATAAATGAGATGGAAAGTAGGATTCTATTCGTCATCATAAAACAAAACCCGTCCCATATTGCGAGACGGATTGAATTGAAGGATAGCTACTCTCTTTTGATCTGTTCTCATCATCAGGTGCAAACACTGCCACACTCGTATCTCGGTATCTCACCCCCCGGAAAACGAATGTCGGCGCATAGCATGCCATTCTGGCCAACAGAAGTCAAGCGAAATCTGCGTGAGGAGTATCTCAAAATTCCTCTTCAAAACCCACTCTAAAGCCAATATCCATTTGCCGACCAATGAATAATCCTATTTTCGGATAAGCACAACGTAATCTCTGGCGACTTTTCTAAGAACGTAATTATCGCATTTTAAATCACGCATCAGTTTTTCTAATTTCCTCGATGAATAGAAGCGAACCGCACATCTCTTAAGCGCCAGCCTTAATTTTCTTACCGGCGTTAAAGGGTGCCACCGCCTGGGAAATGAGGCATATATGCAACCACGGGCAACCCGAAGCATCTTTTCGAGATGCAGTGCGGGGTCGAAAATATAATCGAAATAGCCGACCGCAAAGACGATATCGAACTTACCGTCAGGCGCATAATCCATAAAATCGGTTTCCAGAAACTCGACTCTGTTTTCAACGCCCAGATCTCCGGCGATTTTTTTCGCTGCTCGAAGCGCGCCGGAGGCCGCATCCAGACCCACGACTTTACCAGCGCCATGATTAACGGCCTCCAACATATACCTTCCGGAACCGCAGCCAACGTCCAACACCGACTTGCCTTTAATATCTCCCAGAAGCTCAAAGGCCAGATCGAACCGCAAGCCCACCGAGGCCCGAACCGTTTTATCCAGCCAGTTTCCCAACCAGGATCGATTCTTACGATATATCTTGTCGAAATCGTCTATGTGCCTGTCAAAATAATCTATGGCCCCGGGATTCTTGCGATTTTTGATCCAATCATCCATCCGTTCAATTATAAAAGAATACAAAGCCAAGCGCAAAATAATTCAGATACGATCATAAACTGCTTGACAATTTCTTTAAGTCATGGTAGCAGTTTTTCTCCATGAGGGGATATTTGGCCATAAAAGATGTCGGGCTTTTCTCCGGCAGATATTTTGGCCGGGCCGGTTCATGTACAGGAGAGATCGTTCATTTTCGCTCGCGGAGTTTTTGCTGGGATATTCTAACGGACCCGGCATATCGCAAAAAGATCGTCATAACCGATCCCGTATATGTGGAAAATCGCCAGCCGTCGCCCGAGGAAAATCAATCGTTCATGCCCCATCTATCGGCTATCGTATTCCTGGGCGCTGTAAGAAAATCCAGATCCAACTCCTTTGAACCGGGACTGATGAGATATTTCAAATCTAACAGGATTTGCGGCTTCATCCCGGATCGCAGGGATCTCTTATACGATGCATTAGCTTTTACGTCCCGAGCCACCGGTTGCCTCGATAGAAGCAAAGAGGAGGCAATCATAAACTCACAAAAACCGGTCTCTATCGACGACGAAGATCTAAAATCCGTGACTGCTCCGTATGAGTATCTCTGGGACCTGGACACCGGCGAAAAACCTCAAGAAAAATACAACGTTGTCGTCTGGGATTTCAGCACAAGCTACAATCTTCTGAGGAATTTAAGAAAGCTGGGATGCCGGCTGAGGATGGTGCCTGCAGATACTTTTCCCGAGGATATTGTCGCTCTCCACCCGGATGGTGTCATAATTGCCGGAGATTCTATAGCGCCCGAAAGCTCAGAGAAAATCATACCGCGGATAGAACGTTTAATCGGAATAAGACCGATCCTCGGCGTCCGGTGCGGGGCTGTCTCTCTGGCGTCAGCCCTGGGTATCGAGACAGCACCCCTCGAAACTCCTCATTTCGGAACTGCTATTCCCGTGGAGGATATCCGCACCGGAAAGGTTGAGGCCACCTACCAGGCGCACTCTAAGACCTTAGATTTATCGTCTGCAGAAAGATCGGGGACGACGATCACTCATATAAATGTCTGCGATGATTCCCCCGAAGGCTTCATAAACTACGAATACCAGGTAATGGGATCGCTTTACTCCGATTCGTTCGAAGAAACTCCACAATATCTGAGAAGCTTCAGGGGAGTATTGGAAAAATCCTTTCAGTATACGTAACTCGTTAGCTATAGCGAAATTAGAACATAAGAAAACATTAAATCCTTATATAACTTCAAGGGTTGCCATTCTATGGATGTGAGGCGATAGATTTCTTTATGTCTTTGATTATCAATACGTTAGAGGTGCAGACTCGGTATATCTGGTTAACTGGAATCGCTGAAAAGTCAGACGAAAAAACCTAAGAAAACTATATTCTTTCCTTGACAAGCTGGGTCATGAATTTATATTGTTGTTGTGAAATGAAAGAATCTTGAAAACAACAACAACGACGGATTTTATGGGTAGCACTACAATTTTGAAAAGGTTCAAAGAAATGGGACTAAGCTCATATGAAGCAAAGAGCTACCTCTCTCTCCTGGAAAGGGACATACTCACCGTATCACAGGTATCGAAGATCGCGGGAATACCCCGTACCAATGCTTATGAGGCGCTCGAAAAGCTATTGGTTAAAGGGTTATGCGTATTGAGGCCGGGGAATACCAAAAAATACAGCGCTTCAGATCCAATATTACTCAAGGATAAATTCCTCGCGGGATTAGATCGTGCAATGGAAAGCCAGATGGCAAATTTGACTAAAAGGGAAAATGAAATAATAGAAAAAAACAGGCTTGCCAAGGGAAATATCAACAATATCATAAGAGAATTAAAACCCCAATATGAAAGCAGTCGCACCGAAACCAATTCTCTTGAATATATCCAGGTTATCAAAGATCCTTTTTATATTAATGAAAAGTTTATGGAATTGTGTTCAAAAACTAACAAAGAAATGGTTGGATTCAGCAAGCCCCCTTATTCATTTGGCAAAGAGCGCGATCCTAAGCAGATCGAACAACAACGTAAGCTTTCAGAAAGAGGAATAAAGATCAGGAGCATCTTTGAGATTCCTGACAGCAAGGAAGAAAAAAGATGGATATTAGAAAACGAAAAAATAGCTGCCAGGCACGGTCATGAATCCAGGGTGTTGAAGGAGCTTCCTATGAAGATGGCTGTCTTCGACTCGAGAATCGTCATCTTCGCATTGGAAGACCCGCTTACCAAGCAGCCCTCTCTCACATCATTAATTATCGAACACCGCGCTCTGGCGAAAAGCTTAAAGATTACGTTCGAGGCCTTATGGGAGCAGGCTAAAGACTGCAATATTTTAAAAGATTAAGGAGGTAATGCATATCGATAGAAATCCTAAATCAGCCGCCAAGCTCGGGGCTTGACGGCCGCACAAACGGGTCCCTTATGAGACAAGCTAAAAGAAACCCGTAGCATTATAAATACCGCAGATAAGGGACGTCAAGTAAAAAGTTTAATATAACAAGGAAATCAGGTGCGGTGTTTATTAACGACCAAGACGGAGGACTTAGAAAAGGATGTAAAACATGAAATATAAATTCATAAAAGAAGGTTGTCTTAAGCGTGCTCGGACAGGCATGATGGTTATCATTTCTGTTGTGCTTTTCGTAGTTCCCTGCCTTCTCTACGCCCAGGAGCCGGGCGATACCCTCTGGACACGCACCTATGGCGGCAGTGAGAGTGACCAGGCTAATTGCGTCCAGCAGACCACGGACGGGGGGTATATCGTTGTCGGCTTTACCGCCTCCTATGGTGCAAGTTACGATATCTACCTGGTCAAAACCGATGCCAGCGGCGATACCCTCTGGACACGCACCTATGGTGGAAGCGAAATTGATGACGCTAACTTCGTCCAGCAGACCAGTGACGGGGGTTATATTATCGTCGGCAGGACTCAATCCTTCGGTGCAGGTAATTATGACCTTTACCTGATAAAGACCGACGCCAACGGCGATACCATCTGGACCCGCACCTACGGCGGGGATTTTTCGGATTCTGGAGCTTCTGTTCAGCAGACGGCAGATGGTGGGTATGTTACCACCGGCAGTACGCAATCCTTTGGTGCAGGCAGTTATGATGCCTACCTGGTGAAGACCGATGCTGACGGTGATACTCCGCACAACCCCAACCAGTTGGGGGAGCGCACTTACGGCGGGAGCAGCGGTGATTTTGGTATTTCCATCCGGCAGACCACGGACGGTGGATATATCATTGCCGGCAAAACCTCATCCTTCGGTGCAGGCAGCCAGGACATCTATCTGGTGAAGATTGATTCCGATGGTGATACGCTTTGGACGCGGGCATACGGGGGGAGCAACATCGACGGCGCCTATTCCATCCAGCAGACGTCCGATGGTACGTATATTGTTGTTGGCTCGACGGCTTCCTTGGACACGGGTGGTCCAGATATCTGGCTGTTGAAAGTCGATGCCGACGGTGATACCATCTGGACGCGCACCTACGGCGAGAGCGAATCCTCGGATTACGGCAGATCCGTCCAACAAATTACAGATGGGGGGTATATCATTGCCGGTTCTTGTATCGAAGATCTGGGTGCGGGCCAGTCTGATATCTGTTTTTTGAGAACCGATAGCAATGGCGACACCCTCTGGACCCGGACTTATGGTGAAAGTGATGATGAGTCCGGCAATTCCTGCCAGCAGACTGATGACGGCGGGTATATAATCGCCGGTAGTACCGGCTCTTACCCCCTTTATGATTTCTACCTGGTGAGGGTCGCGGGTGAGCTCCCTGCCGGGTCGATTTCAGGCATTGTCACAGAAGATGGATCGGGAGTGCCGATTCAGGGAGTTTATGTTGAAGTATTCGGAACGGAGGTAAATGATTTAACCGGCATAAATGGTGAATATACTCTGGCCGGTCTATACCCGGGTGCATACGAGGTTTCATTCTCGCATGAGGTTTACAGGGATACAACCGTAACCGGCGTGGAAGTCATTTCGGGTGAGGTGACGGTGCTGGATGTTCAGATGTATATACCTCTCCCCCCGGGCACGATTACCGGTGTTGTTACAGATTCAGCAACGAGTAGCCCGATTGCGGATGTTTTAGTTGAGGCTATAGGCGAAGATGTAAGCGATAATACCGACGCTGATGGGCAATATACTCTCGCCGATCTGGATCCAGGTGCACACGATGTCTCGTTCTCACACATTGATTACAATGACACAATTGTAACCGACGTGGTTGTAACTTCAGGTGATGTGACGACATTAGATGTTGAAATGACGCCCAGATCAAAGATCATCAACGTTCCTGCGGATTATCCCACTATTCAAGCCGGGATAAATGCCAGCTTTGATGGTGACACGGTGCTGGTTCAGCCGGGAACATACGTCGAGAATGTCAACTTCAACGGACATAACATAGTTCTTGGCTCACTATTTCTAACCACCGGCGATACCTCATATATCTCCTCAACCATTATCGATGGCAACTCATCAAATTGGGCTGTTTCTTTTGGAAACGAGGAGGATTGCACCGCTGTTATTACGGGATTCACCATACAAAATGGCTACGCTTATTATGGCGGTGGAATAGTCTGCGGTCCCTCAAACCCCACCATTAGCAACAACATCATTACCGGAAATTCGGCCTCGATGATAGGCGGTGGGATTTATTGCGATAATTCCAGCCCCACAATCATCAACAACATTATCAGTGGAAATCAATGCTCTGAGGGCCATGAAAAGGGCGGCGGTATTGCTGTCCTTAGTTCCTACGCAATTATCATCAACAACACAATCAGCGATAATATAGCCGGCAGTTTCGGCGGCGGGATATTTTGCGCGAATGACGATCTTCAGAACGATAGCAGCACGATCTCATACAACACCATAACCGGAAATTCAGGATACAACGGTGGCGGGATCTGGTTAGTTGCTAGTGCTACAGTCAGCAACAACACCATCAGCGGAAATCACGCTTCTGGCGCCTTCGGTGAAGGCGGCGGGATTTATTGTGCGGGTAGCACTATCAGCCCCACGTTTGCCCACAACACCATCAGCGGAAATTCAGCCGCCTGGGGCGGCGGGATATGGTGTAGTAGTGACACCGGCACTGCAATCATCAACAACACCATAACCGGAAATTCAGCCTACATCAGGGGTGGCGGGCTTTATTACGCGAGTAGTTCTAACCCCACCATAACCAACAACATCTTTTGGGCTGATAGCGCTCCAGAAAATATGGAAGTTTACCTAGGCGCCTCACCAGCGGTAATCACCTATTGTGACGTTCAAGGTGGCTGGGAAGGCGAGGGGAATATCGATTGCGATCCCGAATTTTGCTTCCCCGATACCGGTGACTATTATTTGAATCAAAGCTCCTGTTGCGTTGGAGCCGGTCAAGAGGGGGTAGATATCGGCGCTTATGGAGTTGGATGCGGCGCTGAGCCAATCCCGACGCTTTCCGAATGGGGGATGATTTTGCTGGCGCTATTGCTGCTGGCTTCTGGCACGGTTGCGGTAATCCGCAGGCGCAGGGCTGTTATGGCAGGGGAGGCTAATTGAGTAGGCGCGTTTAAGTAAAACATCCCGAGGGTGCCGGCGACGATACCGACGCTGGAAAGCGTCGGCTATTATGGAATTTGTTTGTACGCCACCTTGTTAATAGACAGGGCCTTCCAGCATCGGATTCAGCATTCCAATTTCGCGGTCGAGCATAGAGACTCGAGCACACATAGAATGGACAGGGCCTGACGGAACTTTTAAAAAACTCGACTCTGGATTAACAGGCCGTTATGCTGAAAGAAATCGACAACGGCGGGGCAAAACAAAGTCCCACATTCGTTTTTTCAGCATTACCTCGTAAACAAGAGTCTTTGATTCAAAAAGAAGGAGATGAAAATGGGAAAGATCGGTATTGCTTTGTTGCTTTCGTTAGCGATGCTGATTGCCGGCAATGTTGAAGCCCAGGATTGGTGGCCTATGTTCCACCGTGATCTGAGCCATTCCGGCTACTCGACCTCAACAGGGCCAGAAACAGACGAGGTATTGTGGAGCTACACAACAGGCTACCCTGTAACGTCTTCTCCGGCTGTTGCCGACGGTAAGGTCTATGTGGGATCACGGGATAACAAACTTCGCTGTCTGGACGCTTCAAACGGAGATTTCATATGGAGCTACACAACAGGCTATGAAGTTTGGTCTTCTCCGGCTGTTGCTGATGGTAAGGTCTATGTGGGATCATTTGATGACAAGGTCTACTGTTTAGACGCCTCAAATGGAGATTTCATCTGGAGCTACACAACAGGCAGCTGGGTGTCTTCTTCTCCGGCTGTTGCTGACGGTAAGGTCTATGTGGGATCATGGGATAACAAGGTCTACTGTCTCGATGCTTCAAACGGAGATTTCATATGGAGCTATACGACAGGCGGCATGGTAGACTCTTCCCCGGCTGTTGCTGATGGTAAGGTCTATGTGGGATCATGGGATAACAAGGTCTACTGTCTGGACGCCTCAACCGGAGCTTTCATCTGGAGCTACACAACAGGCATCATGGTGGACTCTTCTCCGGCTGTTGCTGACGGTAAGGTCTATGTGGGATCATATGATCGCAAGGTTTACTGTCTCGACGCTTCAAATGGAGATTTCATCTGGAGCTACACAACAGGCGGCTGGCTGCATTCTTCTCCGGCTGTTGCTGACGGTAAGGTCTATGTGGGATCAGAGGATAATAAGGTCTACTGTATAGACGCTTCAACCGGAGATTTCATATGGAGTTACACGACAGGCGACATGGTAGACTCTTCTCCGGCTGTTGCTGACGGCAAAGTCTATGTGGGATCAGACGATTACAAGGTATACTGTTTGGACGCTTTAAACGGCGATTTCATCTGGAGCTACACAACAGGCAGCTCGCTAAGCTGGGTAAGGTCTTCTCCGGCTGTTGGTAACGGCAAGGTATATGTGGGTTCATATGATTACAAGGTTTATTGTTTTGGGGCTTCGGCTGAACCCATCCCCACCCTCTCCGAATGGGGCTTGATTATTCTGGCGTTGCTGTTGCTGGCAGCCGGGACGATTGCGGTTATTCGCAGGCCAGGGATTGTGAAAGAAGCTAAAATTCGATGAGAGTGGGGCTTTGCCTCTTGGATTTGCGCTATGTTTGACGTTCTGGGCAGGCGAGTCGCCACGCTGTACAACGGGTCGGTGCAGGCGCGGACAGTGTCACCTGGCATGCCGAGGATCGCTGATCCGGCGTCTATCTCCACCGGCTGGCAGCGAACGGCAATGATGCGATTGGCAGAATGACGCTGTTAAAGTAAGTCTAAGAAATATAATCGATTAAGACCTGGAGGGGCGAATTGAATTCGCCCCTTTATTGCTTATTGTTTTATTCTGTAACCAGCTATTCAGCCGACATCATTGTAGGTGCGGTCGGGTCGCCCGACCCGACCGCCCACCG
>CBEWDL010000117.1:0-10568 GCA_965555375.1 uncultured bacterium | reverse complement strand
GTATATCCGCCTGGCGGCCGAGTTTGATAATTTCAGGAAGAGAACTGCCAGACAATACGCAGAAATCATCAAGAATGCAAACGAGGAATTAATTCTGGAAATCCTGGCGGTTCTGGACGATTTTCAGCGGGCGCTGGAGTCGATGAGCGCTGATGATGATAAGCAGATGGGGGAAGGTGAGAATTTCCTGGCGGGGATGAAGCTGATATACGAAAAGCTGCTGGCTACCTTAGAGAGGAGAGGTGTCAAACCTATGGAGGCGCTCGGCAAACCGTTCGACCCCGTCTATCATGAGGCTGTTATGCAATCACCGTCGGACGAGGATGAGGGCACCGTCATAAGCGTCGTCTCGCCCGGCTACTTGATAAATGATAAAGTCATACGGCATGCAAGAGTCGTTGTGGCATCTTTGAAAGACAAATAAACATCATCAACAATTATTGTAACTTGAGAAAGGTGTACTACATGAGCAAAGTGGTGGCGGTGTTGAATCAGAAGGGGGGAGTGGGTAAGACTACGACGGCGGTGAACCTCGGAGTCGCTTTAGCCGAGAATTCTTTTAAGGTTCTCCTGATCGATCTCGATCCTACCGGGAGCTTGACGAACTGGCTGGCCGACAGCGATCCTGTTATTGATTCGGGGCTGGACGATCTTCTACAGTGCGAAGCTGCCCCCCATGATATTCTAAGGAAAGCAGAGAAGCTCGGAATCGATTTCATCCCTCCCGGTAAAAACTTGCGCGATGTTGCGGCTGATAGAAACCTTGATTCGAACACCTTAAGGCAACGATTGGGCGATTTCATAGATAACTATCATTTTGTATTGATAGACTGTCCTCCGTCGTCAGATTTTTTAGCTGCCAGCGCATTGGCGGCGGCGGATTCAATCATAATACCGATCCAGACCGAGACCCTCCCTTTACAGGCCGGTATCAAGTTCCTGGATTGGCTCGGCGAGTTTAGAATGCGAAACGAAAGCCGGATCGATATCATGGGCGTTTTACCCTGCATGTACGATTCGCGGACCAGGCTCTCGAAACGCATTCTGGATGCCATGAGGTCAAGTGAAAATCTCGGGCCGCTCGTTTTTGACACCGTTATCAGGAAAAATGCAACTCTGGCGGAATTGCCGGGCTCCGGCAAATCAATTTTCAGATCCGCCTCGACCAGTTTCGGAGCCAGCGATTATTCCAGCCTGGCCAGAGAAGTTGTTGAGAGGTCCGGCATAAGTGCTCCCGGGGAGGACGCTGGTATGCCCGAAGCTGCGGGCGAGGAAAGAAACTCGCTTCTGCAGGAAACTAACTCTGTGCCGCTGCAAACAAAGGAGGGGGAACCTGTCCACCAGGCGTTCGGTTCTTCTGAATATGCTACAGGAGATGACAGCGAGGAGGTATCATAAGTTGAACATATCTATCGAGTACTGTTTCGTTTGAAACTACGGTCCCACCGCCGTCAGTCTGGCGGATGCGATAGAGGACAAATTCGGCGTCAAACCAGAATTGATAAAATCAGACGGGGGAGTTTTCGAGGTCGTCGTAGATGGTAAGAAGATTTTCTCCAGGAAAGAGACCGGAAGATTTCCGGAACATGACGAGGTCTTCAGCGCCATCGAGAAGCTGTAGGACCTGGAGTCTTTTACTTGGCTGTGGCTTTGGCATCGAAGCCGTTTGATGTTTTCGGGATTCATATCTCAGTTTGACGGATCCAGCCGGAACATATTATGGCCCCCGCCCAGGGAGGAACTCCAGTCGCATGGATATTGGGGATTATTGAATAAGGTCAGGCCATCTATAGAACCCGCCTTATCTTTACCTTGAAATCTTGAAGCCGATTTATTATGATTAAATCCACGTTTGCGGCTCTTATAAGTGCGGAGAGCCGACCGATATTGGAGGATATTTGATAACGCTGCTTAGATACGCGTTCAGCATTCTTATCTGGGCTGTAATTGCTGCGATTCTTCTGTTGACCGGGAAGATCGTATATCTGACATTCTGGGCTATCCTGGGCGCGCTTCTGGTCATAATCTGGCTGGGACACATGGTTTATCGGGTGGTCTGTCTGTTCAATCCCGATTTCAAGCCGATTAAGATTATAATCTTATTTGCAATTCTGATTGTTGCCGGCATAGGTTATTTCAAAATCATTGTAGCTCCCTCATGGAACACCTGGGGTTCGACTCCGGAGGAGATCGATACCGAATATGAAGTCGATGATTATTGCCCGGACGCTGACGTAAGAACGGTCAGGACGTTAGAGGTTAACGCGCCGCCCGAATACATATTTCGCTGGGTCAGGCAACTGCCGGAAGCCGAATCGTACGGATGGAGCTTTCTTGAATTTGGCGGGAAAAAAGATTTTGAAAGGCTCCTGGATAACCTCCCGGAGTTGAGGCCCGGCGACAACTTCCTTATCGGCAAGGTGGTAAAGGTGGAGCCTGGCAAAAGCATCACATTCGACATAGGCTCCGATCCCAAATTTCCGAAGCTGGGCATAAACTGCATGTATGGAGGCTATTATTTTCACAAGGCCGAGAATAACAGAACCAGGATCAATGTGGTAATGCGCGCCGACTATGATGGTTTCTGGGGCTGGTTTTATTCGCAGGTCATCATCGAAATCGGCGATTTTTTCGTAGCCAAAAAGCATCTGGCCCGCGTAAAAAGAGCGGCCGAACGACACCTTGATTTTTCCGATTAACGGCATTCTCTTAGACCGGGGAACGAATTCATGAGATTTATTGAGTAGGAAAAGGAAATGGTCAAAGCAATGACAATCGACTGGAAGGTGGTCTGGTGGACGACTATCTTCGTTACCATACCGGTAACCGTGATAAACAGACTCTTTGTGCTCATTCAGAAAAGCTTAAACGCTGACGCTTATGCAAGCATGCAGGGTTACTTCGCTCTCTATCAACCCGATTATTTCCCCTTAGTCTTTCTAATTGCAATGTTCGTGGCTGTTTTCATTTTGACTCTGGTGTATACGATTATTCTACCGCAGCTACCATCGAACTGGATTGTCCGCGGGGTATTGATCGGAGGCTTTTTCTTTCTGGCGGCGGATCTGCCGTATGCGGTCCATACCGGCTACACGACTATGATGCCCGGCGCCGTTGCCCGGAGCGCGGCTCTGGCGGCGTTGGTCAGCGACCTGGTTAACGGATGTGTGCTGGCCAACATTCATATGAGAGTTGCCAGGGGGCAAAAAAAGAAAAAGTAGCTTATGTGAGTTTTGCGGGGTTTTTATAGCATGCCGGTAAGGGTAGATAAAAAGGTGTTTTATTACCGGGGCTTTTTGCTGATAAAGGCCATGTTATGATAATTAAGGGAGGATATTGAAAATATGAGTAAGGTAATAGGCATTGATTTAGGGACGACTAACTCCTGTGTGGCTGTTATGGAGGCCGGCGATCCAGTCGTGATCCCCAATCCGGAGGGAGGCCGCACGTCGCCGTCCATAGTCGCATTTGCCAAGGACGGCCAGAGGCTGGTGGGCCAGGTGGCCAAACGTCAGGCGATAACCAACCCTGAAAACACGATATTTTCTATCAAACGGTTTATGGGCCGGCGCCACTCAGAGGTTTCCCAGGAGGAGAAACTGGTCCCCTACGAAGTCGTAGGTGCGCCCAATGACGATTGCCGTGTAGTTGCCGAGGGCAAGGAATTCGCCCCGCCGGAGATTTCGGCTATGATCCTGCAGTATCTCAAAAAGACCGCTGAGGACTATCTTGGCGGCGAAGTTAAACAGGCGGTGATTACCGTGCCGGCCTATTTCAACGATTCCCAGCGCCAGGCGACAAAGGACGCCGGCAGAATAGCCGGCCTGGAGGTTCTGCGCATAATAAATGAACCGACGGCGGCATCGCTGGCGTACGGTCTTGACAAAAAGAAAGATCAGAAAATAGCGGTTTTCGATTTAGGCGGCGGGACCTTCGATATTTGCGTACTCGAATTGGGTGATGGCGTCTTTGAGGTGCGTTCCACTAATGGCGATACGCATCTGGGTGGAGATGATTTCGATCAGAGGATAATCGACTGGATGGCCGATGAATTCAAGAAAAATCAGGGGATAGATCTAAGGCAGGATCGCATGGCCCTGCAGAGGCTGAAAGAGGCTGCCGAGAAGGCCAAATGCGAACTTTCTACTACTACGCAGACCTCATTGAATCTGCCATTCATCACCGCCGATCAAACCGGCCCGAAACATCTTGATCTAACTTTAACCAGGGCAAAGCTTGAACAGCTTGTAGAAGATCTTGTCGGGCGGGTTATTGGGCCTTGCAAGAAGGCGCTGGCCGACGCCAAGGTTTCTCAATCGGATATAGACGAGGTCATACTTGTGGGCGGAATGACCCGCATGCCGAAGGTGCAGGAGGTTGTCAAGGAGCTGTTTGGTCGCGAGCCGCATAAAGGCGTCAATCCCGATGAGGTGGTTGCCATCGGAGCGGCAATCCAGGCCGGTGTCCTTTCCGGCGACGTTAAGGATGTTCTCTTACTTGATATTACCCCTCTTTCGCTCGGTATCGAGACTCTGGGCGCGGTATTTACAAAGCTTATCGAGCGAAATACGACCATTCCCACTAAGAAGTCTCAGATATTCTCTACTGCAGCTGATAATCAGACGGCGGTTTCCATCCACGTCCTCCAGGGCGAGCGGGAGATGGCAGTTCATAACAGGACACTGGGGCGGTTCGACCTGATAGGAATTACTCCGGCGCCTCGGGGAGTGCCACAAATAGAGGTGGCTTTCGATATTGATGCTAACGGCATTTTCCACGTCTCGGCTAAAGACCTCGGGACCGGCAAAGAGCAATCGATCAAAATTGAATCGTCATCCGGTCTCTCCGAGGGGGAGATAGATAAAATGGTCAAGGATGCCGATGCTCACGCCGCCGAGGATAAGAAAAACAGGGAACTGGCCGAGGCCCGCAATAAGGCCGACTCAACCATATATCAGGTTGAGAAAAGCGTAAAGGAGTTCGGTGACAAGCTCTCTGATGACGAAAAGAATAAAGTAAAAGAAGCGATAGAGAAGGCCATATCGGTGAAGAATTCGTCCGACCCGGAGGAGATTAACAAGGCGGTCGATGAGTTGTTGCAGGCATCGCACAAGATAGCAGAGAAAATGTATAAACAGCAAACCGCCCAGCAGGCCGGGGCCGGTGGTGCCGAGGCTCAGGCAACTGAGGAACCTTCCAAGAAAGATGAAGATAAAGGCGATGAGGGCGCTATGGACGCTGATTTCGAGGTGGTGGACGACGACAAATAAATTCTGCTTTTTTAGAATAGACCCCGGATCTGAATTCTTTCAGCCCGGGGTTTTTTCATCCCCGATACTCCTCATTAGCCATTTTTAGCCGGTCGTCGGTTCCACAATCCTCCCCATGAATAATATTGTTTGAGAATGGTTTTCTCTTATCAGGAGTAAAAACGGTCGGTCGACTCGCATCACGAAGCTTTCCGTTGGCCTGACACTGGTCACCATGCCGACTATAGTAACTGCGGCCGCCTCGGTTCCCTTTTCATCCACCTCGATAAACGTTTTATGTTTTACAAAGCTGATAAATATAAGACCCTCTTTATTGATTCCAGAAAAGTCAGCGTCGGCGGAAAAGGCAATGTCCATACCGAGGGATGCTAATATACTGCTGAGATCTGACTCATATTCGAGTTTAAATTTCGGCAAGTATATGGTTCCGTTGCTCATAACCAGATTGCCCAGCAATTCTCCCAGACTATCTTTGTCGAAACGGCCGATCAAATTATCGACATGGACGCCGGGTTTTGGGAGAAAAACGATCATACTGAACGCCCCGTCGCCGTAAGGAAGATCGACAGCTTGAAAGCTATCGTTTTCGAAATATCGGAACCGTTTTTCCTGACTCATCATCTTGCATGAAGTCTTAGAACCGTCAAGCAGGGTAAACTCATCGTCACCAGTGGATTTTTCGTCAAATTGATTCCTCCAGTTGCCATGGAAATATACAGCATTAATCAGGATCATCACCAGATTCGGGCTGATCGGTTTTTCGACTATGATAGGAATCTTGCCGTTGGTATTGTTGCTGACCCAGGCGTTAATGGTATCCACTGTGGTATCGTCAAAATTAACCGCGCTAATCCTCGCGTCGAAGAAAGCTTGATTCAAGTTGAGAAAGGTCTGCTCGACTGCGATTTCCTTACGATACCATATTGAATTTGCAATTTCAAATACAACGGCCGTGTCGATGGTTGTTAACTGTTCGTTCAGTTTTTGATATGATTCGTTGATCCGGTCACGCGATAGCCCGGCGAATTCCAGGGTTGAGGCCATCGCTTCTGCCGTCCGGCTTTCGGCGCCGTTTAAGACCATGGTCAGCGCCATGGAAACGGATAGGGGCGAGATAAAGACGTTGCTGTCCTTTTCCTCTTCACAAAGTTTCTGGAATAGCTTCAGCCCGAACTTGTTAACCGAGGCGGCGATATCATCTTCAGGGGCATTTTCCGAGGAAGGCTCTTCGGCGACCTGAGTAAAACTTACGGACGCAGTAATAAAGCCGGCGAGTACAATTATCGGGAGAATTCTTCCCCAACCCATAATCTCTCTCCTTTCGAATGTTGTTCCCCAGCAATACTAAAGACCTGTATTTGTATTATACATCGATGGGAAGCCATGGTTCAAGGTATTTCATCCGGATAGTCGAACGGTTTTTTTATGCGTCAGGATGGAAATGGAAATGACATCCTGACGCGCCCGTATTCCCTCAGGATGTCGCGGGCTTCCCTCCTGAGGGATAAATGGAATTAGCAATAGCTTAGGAATGTGATTCGACATAAGGTTTGGCATGTTGACTATCAGAAATTATTCCGATATATTAAACCTCTTGAATGAGTTAAAGAAATCTGTCCGGGCAGGGAATGGCTAAGAGAGACTACTACGAAATATTGAACGTCGGGCGTAATGCCACTGAAGATGAGATAAAGCGTGCCTACCGAAAATTAGCCGTAAGATATCATCCGGATAAGAATCCGGGTGATAAATCCGCAGAGGAGTCATTCAAGGAAGCCACCGAGGCTTATGAAATCCTCAAGGACTCCCAGAAGCGCCAGCTTTATGACCAGTATGGTCATGCCGGGCTGAGAGGCGTCGGGGCAGGCGGTTTCGGGGGCTTTGAAGCCTTCGATCTCGGCGATGCCCTGCGAGCCTTTATGAGAGATTTTGGCGGCTTCGGTTTCGACGATATTTTCGGTTTTGGCGGTTCTCGCTCAAGGAGGGAAGCGGGTCCTCAAAGGGGTCAGGATTTGCAGGTCAAACTAAGCTTAACGCTGGAAGAGATTGCCACCGGCGTGGAGAAGACCTTAAAGATCAAGCGTCTGGTAGGTTGTGACAACTGTTCGGGAACAGGCGCTGAGCCGGGATCATCGAAAAGAACCTGCTCGACATGCAGTGGAAGCGGGCAGGTCAGGAAAGTTTCGAGATCACTATTCGGGCAGTTTGTGAATATCCAGACCTGCCAGCATTGTGGCGGCGAGGGTCACATCATTGAAAAAGTCTGCAGCCGCTGTGCGGGCAACGGCCTCGTGAATGGGCGAACCTCCATAAAGGTCAAAATCCCTGCCGGCGTGTCGGCGGGGAATTATATATCTGTCAGCGGTTCCGGCAATTATGGGCCGCGGAATGGCCCGCCTGGTGACGTGTTGGTCATAGTCGATGAAGAAGAACACGAGCATTTTACCAGGAGGGGAGATGATATCATCTGTGAGATACCGCTGTCGTTTTCCCAGGCAACCCTGGGGGTGGAGATCGATGTACCGGCGCTGGACGGCAAGGCGAGATTGAGAATCCCGACCGGTACGCAATCCGGCAAGATATTCATGCTTCGCAATAAGGGTATTCCGCATCTGAATGGTTTCGGGAAAGGCAACCAGCTGGTCAGGGTCGTAATCTGGACGCCGACCAAACTCTCGGATGAGGAAAGAGCTCTTTTTATGAAACTGGCCGAGTCGCGGGGTGAGAAGCCCCCTCCGGCCGATAGATCGTTTTTTGAGAAACTCCGCGCTACGCTCGGCGTATGAAGCCGACACCGCTTATTCAAACTAAGTTTGCGTTGACTAATAGTGTGAATTTATATAAGATTCGAAATCGGTTAAAGTAAAAATCCTGCACGAATACTCTCGACGAAGAGGTGCTGAAATCGAAATAACGGCTACTAACTTTATAATCGATCCTTCCCGGGTGGACGATGAGCGGCTGGTATTGGCCGGCAGCGAGGCGCATCACCTGAAAAAGGTGCTGCGCGCCAAAATCGGGGATTCGTTCTATGCAATCGACGGCACCGGCTTGAAATATCGGGTTGTTATCGAATCTATTTCCGGTTCCACAGTCAAAGGGTTGATTTCAAACGTCACTCGCCTGGAGAACGAACCGTTTCACAATATCACTCTGGCCATGGGAATCTGCCGTCCGTCGAAGATGGATTTTATAGTTGAGAAAGGAACCGAAATCGGAGTGGCATCGTTCGTGTTCTATTATTCCGAAAAGAGTTATCTAAAGGCAGAAGGAGATTCGTCGTTAGTAAGGAAAATCTCACGTCTTAAAAAAATCGCCAGGGCCGCCGCCAAGCAGTCGAAAAGATCGGTAATACCATCGGTAGCTCAATTTAAGACATTCGCAGAAACCCTGGGTATTAATGGCGATTTTGATCTGTGCCTGATAGCGGTTTCAAGCAAATCCTCCAGAACGATAGAACAGACGATTCAGAAATCTCACGATCTTAAAAGATTATTGCTTCTGGTCGGCCCTGAAAGCGGCCTTACGGATGATGAGATATCATCGGCGGTTGACGCCGGATTCTTGCCGGTAAGGCTCGGGCCTCGCCGTTTGCGCGCGGAAACGGCCGGCGTCATATTTCCTACCCTGGTTTTTAACCATTTAGGGGATTTATGAGCGATTGTATTTTCTGCAAAATTGCCAGCAGCGAGCACAGCGCCCGGATTCTACACGAGGATGACGATTGCGTAGCGTTTGAAGATATCAATCCCCAGGCGCCGGTGCATTTCCTGGTGATTCCTAAAAAACATATAGAAACGGTGCTTGACGGCGACGAGAGTATACTCGGAAAACTCTTATTTACGGCCGCCCGGATAGCGGAAAGCAAGGGTCTGGGGAAAGATGGATTCCGGACGATCGTCAATTGCCGTCGGCACGCCGGCCAGTCCGTCAATCATCTTCATGTTCATGTCATGGGCGGGCGATGGTTCAGCTGGCCGCCGGGATGAGTAAGCCCTTTTACTTGCCACGATTCATTCAAACGCAAAGCCCATCAAATCCCGCTGGGGTTTCACGTCTATAAGCATTTGATGCATTGTCTGTCAAGACCGCAGGGGTCTTGATCCACTGTGCTCTACAAGGCTCATGTTTTCCCTTGAGCCATCCGATTTGATGTTGACATGATGCCCTCCGCTCTTTAATTTGTGGCCTTGTTTGAATGATTTGACGGAGGCATGATGACGGAATATTCAATAGATAACCTGAGAAATATCGGACTTGTAGGACATGGGAGCACAGGGAAAACCTCCCTCAACGAGGCCATGCTTTTTTGCGCTAAGGTGACGACCCGCATGGGCACTATAGATGATGGCTCAGCGATTTCGGATTATACGGAGGATGAAATCTCCAGGAAGATATCCATCGGGTTGGCCCTTTCGCATCTGGAATGGAAAGGTTGCAAGATAAACTTAATCGATATACCCGGTTATGCTGATTTCTGCGGCGAGATGCATTCTGGCTTGAGCGCCTCGGATTTTGCCCTGATTGCCGTCAACGGCGTGGCCGGTCCCGAGGTTGGAACCGATATCGCCTGGCGCATAGCCTCAAAGGGCTCGCTTCCCCGTGGTTTTTTCGTAAACAGGATGGATAAAGAGCATGCCGATTTCAGCAAGACGGTGGGGCAGATTCAATCCAATTACGGAGATAGGGCTGTTCCTGTAGTTATGTCCTGGGGAGGAGGGGCTTCATATAAAGGGGTTATCGATATCATAGGCTTGAAGGCATATACTTTTGATAAATCCGGCAAAGCTACTGAGGCGCCGCTGCCCGATGATCATAAATCGGAGGCGGAATCTTACCGCGAGAAACTGATGGAGGCCGCCGCCGAGGCCGACGATACACTTTTAGAAAAATTCTTCGATGCCGGTGAATTGACTAATGATGAGCTGAAACAGGGGTTGGCCAAAGGGATCGCCGAGGCCAAAATCTTCCCCGTTTTCGCTGGGGCGGCGACCGAGAACTCCGGCGTATCCCTCTTTCTGGATTTTGCGGTAAGTTACCTGCCCCCTCCCGATTACGCCGGCGAGAAAATCGGTTTCAAACCGGGAACAGAGGATATAGTCCGAAGAAAAATCGCCCATGACGCTCCGACCTCGTTGTACATCTTCAAAACCATATCAGAACCGCATGTGGGCGAGCTTTCCTTCTTCAAGGTTTTTTCCGGCAAGGTATCCACAGGCGACGACTTGCAAAATGTCAACAGCAGTTCGGGCGAGAGGATCGGTCAGATTTTTCTGATGAACGGTAAGGAACGAAAAG
>CBEWDL010000116.1:0-10616 GCA_965555375.1 uncultured bacterium | reverse complement strand
GATAAAGCAATCGGCGGCCTCGCTATTCGCCGGGGAGAACGTTGCCGGCTGGTATCTGGCCGATGAGCCTGTTTACGATCAGTTCCGCCCCATGGCCTATATTGACAGCCTGATAATGGACATCACCGATGTCCTCGATTGGCCTGACACGGCCAGGGTGGTCACGCTCTGGAGTATACCGGTGGGGAATGTGACCGAGGATTTCATAAGCATCACTCAGCCCGAGGTCGTCTGGTCTGATATCTATGCATATTATGGTGGCCAGACCTGCAGCGATACGTGCGAGAATACTTCCGGCACCTGGGTGATAACAGATTATACTGGCTGCTACAACGATACTATTGGTGGCTATAGACATTGGGGGGAGCAGTTTGCACTAAACGGCGTTGCCGCCGCAGCCAGCGAGGTGAACGAGGCCTGCCGTTCGGCGTCCCTGGACTGGTGGATGACACCTCAAGCCTTCGGATACATATTTTATTCGGACGATTGCAGGATATGCGACGGCTTGTGGTCGTGGCGATTGCCCACCAAATCGGAGCTGACCTGCAATGTCTTTGTCGGGCTTTGTAATGGAGCAAAAGGGATAATATTCTGGAAATACCACGGCCTGGATACCCAAGAAGTATACGCTCCTGGATTGCGCTATCCGCAGGGCGATTCGGTGACGCCCGGCTGGTATGCCGTTAAGGATATGGCGCCTTATATTGAGGCCATAGGCCAGACGATGAGGGAGCTTGAATGGGAGGCGGCGTTTTCATGTTCGTCATCATCGCAGACATTTTCAGGCTATGTCAATTCTCTGAGCGGCTACTCTGAGAGTACGAATCCTGATTCGGGCTGGTTTCAGGTCGGGGAGTTCAACGATGGCGCCGATGCCTACATATTGGTAGTCAACAGGGCCTGCAACGTGGACAGCGTGACGTTAGCCCCGGACGTGCAATGCGTGGTGCGTTTGAATCCCTCAGAAATAGGGTCAGATTACGTTTACATCATCGACATCGCCGATTCGCTTCGATTAGCGGGCGCGGACACGGGCTGGGTTGGCATCCCTGACACCACCTACTCCGCCAAGATGCCCGACGGCACCATCCCCTTCACCACCGTTCTGGGCCCCGGCGAGGGGCGGCTGTTCAAGATAGTGGGGACCGTGCAGCAATAGCAAGGCAAACAAAAGCCCCGCCGTTTTGCTTTCAATTCCTTTCAAAAAGACCTATAATTTTCGTCGATGAAAATCATCGCTGTCATTCCGGCCTACAATTCAGCCGCCGCGCTGTCTTGCCTTCTGCCCGCGGTTAAAGCTCGACTGTCGGATATCGTGGTTGTAGATGATGGTTCCACCGATGAGACATCTTCAGTCTCCTCACGGGCGGGTGCGAAAATAATCAGGCACGAGATCAACCGCGGAAAAGGAGCGGCGCTCAAAACCGGTTTCGCTTACGCGCTGGAAAACGGTTACGATCTTATCATCACCCTTGATTCCGACGGCCAGCACGATCCGAAATATATCCCATTATTCTTGCAGGCATACAATAAAACAGGGGCAGATTTGATAATCGGCTCCCGGACCGGAAACAAAGGCGATATGCCCCGGGATCGTCGCTTCTCCAACTGGGCGACATCCGGTATCCTGAGCCTTCTTCTAAAAAAGCGTATCGAGGATTCACAATGTGGTTACCGCCTTATTACCAGAAAACTTTTAGAATCGATCAGCCTCGAATCGGAGAAATTCGAGCTGGAAACCGAAATGATCATAAAAACGGTCAGGGCTGGATTCAATATCGAATTTCTTTCTATCGAGGTAAAATATGAAAAGGCCTTTCCAACCCATATCAGCCGCTTTGTCGATACCCTGCGCTGGTGCCGCAAAGTCCTGGAACTGAGCTGAACAAAAACCTTGCAGAGTTTCGAGCATGGTCGTTAATTTGCCCCATGCTTATACTTCTTTCCAACGATGACGGCTACCAGTCGCCAGGAATTAAGGCTCTGGCCAGAACCATGAGAAAACTCGGCCGGGTTGTCACCGTGGCTCCCATGTGGGAGCAATCCGGTACCAGCCATTCGCTGACCCTCTCCCGCCCCCTGCGCGCTAAAAAGATCTCGCCCGACGTTTACGCTGTTTCAGGCACTCCTACGGATGCCGTGATGATTGCCGTGTATTGCATTCTGAAAAAAAAGCCAGACATACTCATCTCCGGGATTAACCTGGGGCCGAATCTGGGGGATGATGTCACTTACTCCGGCACGGTGGCCGCGGCCATGGAGGGGACCATTCTCGATATCCCCTCCATCGCTATTTCACAGGCGATGAAAAATCAAATAGACGCCTCAGATGGGAGGCGATTCGATAAAGCCGCTCGCTTCGCCGCCAGGTTAGCAAAAGCCGTTGTCCGATATGGACTTCCCCAGGGGATACTGCTCAACGTGAATGTTCCCGACAGCAAAAAGGCCGATGCCAGACGTTTCAGGATAACCCGTTTAGGCAAAAGGGAATACCGCGATGTTATTATCGAGAAAATAGATCCACGAGGTGAGCCGTATTTCTGGATCGCGGGTCATTATGTGGTCACTGATAAAGGCCCCGATACCGACTACGGCGCTCTTCAAAACCACTATATCTCGGTGACTCCCATGGACATAGACCTAACGAGCAGAAAATCTTATGATAATATGAGAGATTGGAAAATTTAGCGGTCAATAATAATGGCTGGAATTGTCAATATTGTTCCCGATGGAGCCCTTTAACAAGACGGATCACTATTTTCTGAAACAAGATAACAGAGCTTACGTAGTTAAATATTGGAGGTAGAATATGTATAGGAGGATAGTCTTAATAGCATTTGGCGTCTTGGTAACCTTCTCGGTAATCTATGCCTTGATGGATCGTAAGAAGGTGACAACCTCCTCGGATGAGGCATACAGAGCCTATCTCAAGGGGGAAGAATTAGCTAATAAGCTTTACACTAAAGAGGCCTTGCAGGAGTTCGAAAGGGCTGTCGAGCTGGATCCGAATTTCGCCATGGGGACCGCGAAAATAGCCTGGCTGTACAATGAGTTCGGCCGAAAGGACGAGTACTTGCTGGCTAAAGAGAGAGCTCTAACTCTTCTTGATGATATCAAAGATATAGAAAGGGTCCGGATTCAAATCGGGTTTGCGGAGGCTGATGGCAACTGGGATGAAGCAGAAAAATATATTAGTATGCTTATGGAGAAATTTCCCGAAAGTCTAGAGGCGCATAATATGCTGGCACACCGGTTGTGGCGTAGGAACGAGGTTGACAGTTCCATAGCGGAGTTCTGGAAGGTGCTGGACATCGACCCCGATCATGCTCTGGCATACAATATGCTCGGATATCTTTATTATTTTAAAGGGGAATATGACAGGGCTCTTGAGTATATAAATGAGTATTCAACAATCGCCCGTGATCAGGCAAATCCTCATGATTCACATGGGGAGATATTGCTATGGTTGGGGAGATACGATGAGGCGCTAAGAGAATTCCAGGTAGCCGACAGTATCAAGCCGGATCTTGATTTCGTCGTAGGCCATATCGGTCAGGTTTATATGGCCAAGGGGATGTTTCGTGATGCCATCGGGGCACTTCTTAAGGCGAGGGAGCTGGCCATAGGTGAAAACAGGCGGATCGGTTTTGAACTGACGCTTGCCGACTGCTATTTATTCGCCAATCGTCCGAACGATGCCATAGAGGTGTTACAGGAGGCTATTGTGAGATCCCCAAAATCGAGAAGCCTCCACTCTCTGCTGGGCAGAATCTACGCCTTAGAGGGCAGAATTGAAGAAGCTTTCATCAAGCTCGGTACGTTAAGGGGTATGACTGCGGAAGCTAATAGGGAAAAGGCTATCGATGATACAACGATGGCCAAAACGCCCTTGGATCAAAGGCGCGTTGAGGCGCAGATCGCAGTTGCCAAGGGCGAGTATGGTAAGGCGATCGCTCTTTATAATGACGCATTGCCGGAGATACAGCTTCCATACAGGCAATATTATGCCCATCTTCTGGCCGAAGCATATGTGATGGCCCAATTACCGGATAGCGCCGTATCCATTTTGATGGAGTCTTTGAGGGATAACCCGAACTATCCTCTCTCCTTGATGACACTGGCCAAGGCCTATAAGGCCATGGATCAGCCGAAAGCTCAAAGGGAGGCGCTCAATCGTTTATTGGCTGTTCTGAAAGATGCCGACGAGGAAATCCCGGGCATTCAGGAGGCCTTGGCTGAGCTGAACAGGATTAACGGAGTGATTCCCTAAGCTGAGCGGCTTTTATTTGAATAGATATTTTCTTTTCTTGCTATAGCCGAGCATCGCAAGGTCGACCGCATCGATAATATCTAAGATATCTGTATTTATAACCAGGTCATAGGTGGAGGGGTCGTCGGAATCGGCGCCAAACGACTTCTTCATGAATTTTGATCGCATTGCATCACTATCGGTGATGATCTTTTCGGCATCCTTCTGCGAAATATCCCTTTTTTCGGCTATCCTCATTATCCGATTTTTTAAGGAGGCTACCACCCTTACTCTGAAGGCCTTATCTGGCCCCAATATGATATGAGCTCCTCGCCCGACTATTATCATTTCACCGTAATTCGAGATGGCGCCCAGAGTTTTCGCAAGCGATTTCAGATAATCCGATCTGTCAATGATTCTTCCCGTGATCATTCCCCCGAACCAGGATTCCAGCTCCGAGCGGGCGTTTTCATCTAAAAGCTCAATGACCCTGCTTCGAACGCCGAAATCTCTGGCAATCGCTTCTAAGATTTCTCTGTCCATCAGCTGGAACCCTGTCAGGCGGGATAGCTCATCGGCTATCTCCTCGCCGTATGCCCCTAACAGCCTGGAAATCGTAATAATAGGCCTGTGTCTTCGGGCTTCGCCGGGGACCGTTCGAAGATGGGATTGCTGCAATTCCCATCGGCGGATTTGACGGTCTATAATAGATTCGATCGATGTCATTGCATCCCTCTATCTCCAAAAAAATCCCGATTTCGCACCCGCTATTCCTATCCCTCTGTTGCAGAGATTTTCCCCCTGAATTATATGGGGGAAATCCGTTTTTATCAAGAAATTCGTTCGAGTCTCGCCTTGAATAGAATTGTCTATTCGGGCACGCCGGATTTGGATGGCGGCGAGTCTCCTTAGCGCAGCAATCGCTATTGCCTTGCCGGTCTGCCATTTGCATTATTAATCTATGGATCCTATTTACGATCGACGCATGTTCGTATACGGGAGCCTCGTCCCTGAAAATGAGTACAAAATAGTTGCAATTGGGTAAGGGCTTAATATATTGAGTTTTCTTATGTTAATGGGAGATTGAGTTTGAAATATGACGGGGAGATGTTAGCCAAGATAGTGCGAGAATCTGGGGAATTCTGATTTCCGGGTTTGAGCGGGGTTGATAACCGTGAATCAGAACCCGGGCAGTATTTATCAGATGACTATATAGTAACATGGCTATTCCGTTTGTAAGGCAAGATATCAGGCAAGCTTCCCTGATTATTGCGATTATCACTATATCATCTCAGGGCCTGGGACTAGTACGCGAAATGCTAATCGCAAATTTCCTTGGCACAAGCGGCGACTACGATATTCTGCTTATTTCAATGGCTATACCGATGATGGTAGGAACAATTCTTTTTCTTGCGATTCCATCCGCGGGAATTCCTTTCCTGCAGGAGCAGAGAAAAAATATCGGGTTAGGTCATGACGTTCTCAAATCGCCGTTTCTAAAGGTAAATACGATTGTAACTCTTTTTATATCATTGGCGGCTTTTTTCTTGCTTCCCGATCTTTGTAGATTATTTATATCGGGCTTCGATGAGTCTAAATTGAATTTGATCATAAAGTACGGCAGATTCTTCTGCCTTGTGATACCTTTCCGGGCATACGAGGGGGTTTTTAGAAGCCTTTTGCACCTTAATAGAAATTTCCTATTTCCCGCATCGACGATCCTGGGATTCAATGTTGTAATGATACTCATACTTTTGACCCTTTTCCCCACCATCGGTTCACCGGCATATATAATGGCCTGGATACTGGGGTTGTTTGCCCAGATGCTGATTGTAACGATTCCTTCAATTGTTCTTTTCAAAAAAGCGGGGCAAGATTCCAGAATGTCGCGATTTAACTCATCGGGATACTTGAGCTACCTTAGTGTAATTATCCTCGTTGAAAGTGTCGGCCTGGCGGTCGATCCGTTTGACCGCTATTTGGCCGGTAGTCTGCTGAGCAGTGGATATGTTTCGGCCAATAGTTATGCCTTGACTTTGAGTATGGCACCCATTAGGATTTTTATCTTTTCAATTGGAACGGCGATATTTCCATCATTGTCTGAGCATTTCTCCGAAGGGCGGAGTGTTCAGTCCGCTGCATTGTATCATAAGGCCATTGCCGTATGCGTCATGCTAGTTTTTCCGATTGCCATATATTTGATTATATTCGGTAACGAAATAGTATCGCTTCTGTTTGAAAGAGGAAAATTCGGGATTGAATCGAGAACAATGACCGTCGAAGTCCTGAAATATTATCTCATGGGGATGATCTTCCTCGCGGCCTTCTCTATTCAGCTTAGGGTGCTATACGCGTTGAAATCCTGGCGACATCTGATTTTCGTGAGGGCATTGTCCTTTATCGTTAAAGGTCTGATAGGGTTTTACTTCATCAAATACAATTGGGCTCTGGCCATCGGAGGGGGGACAGTTGCCATGTTTATGATCAGTTTTGTCCTTATGGAAATCTATTTAGTGACACGTGGAAGAATGCGGTACTCCAGGCCGGACACTATCATTATCGGTAAAGGCTTTCTTTGCGCGGCCGTTTCCATTACCTTGCTGCAGGTAGCGAACCTGATCAGCCGCGAATTTCTCGGTATTGTTCCGTATATTAATTTGGCCGTGGTTGGAGTTATAGGTTTCGGGGGATTATTATTGATGGATCGGTGGCTAAAGGTATCCGGCTTGTCTTTGAAGATCTGGACTTCTTGAGATGAATCTGGACTTATTGAAATTTAGAATCAGGACGTCTATAACCGCCGTCATAAAATTCTGTATTCATCTTTTAGGCAGTATATTTGTCAGTCCATTTATCCGCATAGGTCGACCTGCGTCTCTTTCCAAGAATCGCAGCGAGGTGCGGATATTATATATCTGTCTGGCATTCAGAGGGGATCTAATTCTGAATTTCCCGGCCATTCTGGCGCTTAAGAAAGAGCTCCCAAAGTCGAAAATCACCTGCTGGGTCAGAGAATATAATAAGCGGTTGGGCGCCCTCAGCGGTAATATTGATACCGTGATATCTTATGACGGTTTCGAAAACACGGGGATAAGGATGCTTAAGGATCTGGCGGGAATCAAAAAGCATAATCGCTTTATCTCTTTTTTGAGAGAAAAGGAGTTCGATATTTGCATCGATGATTCAGGGCACGCGTTTTCTACCATGGTGTGTTTCCTGGCGGGGATTCCATTTCGTGTCGGCAGAAACGGACAGGGATTCGGTTTTCTATACCATTATGAATACCCCTACGGTTTTAACGAGTCTTTGACCAGAAAAAAGCTCAGGCTCCTGGAGCCGCTGAGAATCTTTGTTGAGAAGATTGATGAGTTTTTTCCAACTATACAGGTCTCTCAGGACCAGTTGAAGATGGTAATGGAAAAATGCGGGTTAGAATTCGGGAAATCGCGCTATTTTACGATTCAACCCTTTGGGGGCTGGGAAGCGAAAAGCTGGGGTATCGAGAAGTTTGCCTACGTTATTGATAGTTTCGCATCCAGAGCAGGTTTGATCCCGGTTTTCATTGGGGGGACGGATGATTATGCGAGAATTTCTAAGATCGAGGAGTTGAGCAAATTGCGTGGGTTCAATGCTGCCGGCAAACTGGAGCTGGATGAATCAACAGCCTTAATATCCGGGACTCTGATACATTTCGGCGTCGATTCCTTCGGTACCCATGTGGCTGAAGCTACTGGCGTTAAGAGCCTGACCATATTCGGGCCAACCAATCCTCGCCTGATAGCCGTTCTGCGGGCTCAAAACATCACCGTCATGAAAAAAACGTCCTGCTCTCCGAAAGAAGGCAAAATATATTGCTGCCCTGACGCCGGGCGAAGCTGTCGGTCTGTTTCCTGCATGCGCGAATTGGAGGCCAACGATGTTCTATCGGTCCTGATCGATTTTTGGGAGGACAGGTTAAAAGAACGGGTAATAGTATTTTAATTCGATCGGACTATGGCCTGCAATATGTCCTGGTTATGGCTATGGCGGAGGTCGATTCTTGAACAATTCACTGACATAATCGATTGCACAGGTTCATGTTCCTTCTCCTCATAACAAAAGCGTTGACAGCCCGCAAATCTTTGCTATATTTGCCTCGGTTGACGTCCCCATCGTCTAGTTCGGTCTAGGACACCGCCCTTTCACGGCGGCGACAGGGGTTCAAATCCCCTTGGGGACGCTTGCGTTCTGGCTCAGCCTCTTCTTTATTTTGCTCTAATATGCTCTCAATGTGCCGGCGAGCCAGCCGAAGCTGGTCGCAATCTCTCGGCCGGGAATCTCCGGATTTTAATATCTGTTTTCCACGCAATAAGTTAGCCGAGACGGGGAAACCACGACGGTCCAATTTCAAAATCCTGTGATAGTTGAACTGAGGCTGCCGTCATTCGTTCTGTGCGGTCAATTATGGAAATTAGTGCGGAACCCGGGAAAGAGTTGAAGTTTTGAGATTGTGCCAGTAAACATAATACGATTTTCTCTGGAGATCAATTTTAGGGATCCAGAATCCTGACCGGGTCCATTTTTTTTAATCCTATTAGATGATGTCTTCGAATCGGATCAGCTATTTCTGTCTATCTTTAAAGAAGAGACCGATTCCTGTAAATTTGTGATGTAGGTGATAAGGTTGTTGAAATTATATAAGGTGAAAATGTTATTCCATCGAGGCAGTGATTTGATAATAATATCGGTGGCCAGATATTCATGCAATTCGGGCCTGTTTGTGATCATATCTTGGATATTTTTTTTCAGGAGGAGAAAATCATGATCTGTGGTTACGATTTTTCCCCCGGAGGCGGCGAGCTGTCTGTATACTTTAATTTTGCGGATGATATTGGCCAACCTCGGCTTTCCCAGAAACCAGTTTTTCATCGCCAGGTAAAAGGGTGTTATGACAGATGTTATAGGGAATCCCCAGTTTGCATATTTGATCGACGCAATTCTGGGATCGAGTTTTTTCAAAAATTCTGCGAACAAAATGTGATTCCTCTTGGAAGCGTCGGAAAGCCGCATTGCTTTGCGGAAAAACGATGCTGAATAAAAGGGCGCGCTGTTCCAAAAATAAAATCTCTCTCTGTCATCTCCTTCAAACGAAAAATTAAAAAGATGCTCGAATATCATGAAGTGACCATATTTATCCTTCAGATCATCCTCAGGATAGCGAAGAATATATTCGAATATTCGATTTTTGAATTCCAGTGGATCGATTCGCATTATGGCAGCAGCATCATCCATTGCAAAAACGGTGTTTCTATAAATAATCTGGTCTACTAATTCAATGCCATTGTCTATCGAGACTATAGGGCATCTGGGTGCAAGTATTAAGCCTCCCCCGGCGCCGGTATGATAGAGGATATTGTCTCCAAAGTGATCGCGAATGATTTCAAGAGATTGAAGAACCGTGCCCATTATGCCGTTTACGCAGAGCCCATCCTTCATGAATATCAATCTGTTCATGCTTCCGATATCTATGCCGGGGAGGTTAAATCGATTTATCTTCATACCATAAACGGAAGCCAGCTGTTCGGCAACGGATACGTCGCTTAGAGAGGATCCTCTTTGATCGATAAATGTTATTGGTGTCATTTCCGCGCCAATACTCTTGAGGCCGGCTAGTACAGTTCTGGAATCGAGCCCTCCACTCAATGCCATGATATTTTGTCTCTCATTAAAGATATCCACGCGAGACTTTGTGCCTTGTAGGAAAGGCTCCAGCAAATCGTCTACATATTTTTTCGCGGGCATCTGGATTTTATTGGCGGAGAAATTCCAATCGTGTACCGTATGATGTTCAAATAGGCCATCTTCGCCTCTCAGGAAGAGAAGGCTTGCAGAAGATAATTTCTTAATTTCGGTTATTAGCGTATTTTCTCCAAGTGGAAAGAGAAATACCAGAGATTGAGCGGCGGAATGAGCCGATATAGAAAAATCAGGGCTCATGCCGGTGATAAATTTGACTTCCCTCGATAGAAATAAGCCATCTTCTCTGCGGCAATAATATACAGGAAGCCTGCCGAGGATGTCATTAAAGACAGCCAGAGTGCCTCCTTTCCTGTTGTATATGGCTATCAAGAATTCGCCGTCGACGCTTTTTACAAAATTGCTGATTCCTTTTATCGAGATTGAATCATGTGAACCAAGATCGCTGGCCAGATCAACCAATTCAGCCGTTATATCGCTGTCGCTATGGCCGCACAGATAGCCTTCGATGAATACCTGGAACTCATCGGATCCGAAATGCTTGAAGGGATAACTCTTATAGTATGTTATGATTGATGACCTTCCCCTGATTTGACGGACACACTGAAAGGATACTAAATTGTATCTGGAA
>CBEWDL010000115.1:0-10646 GCA_965555375.1 uncultured bacterium | reverse complement strand
ATTTCCTCCTCGACTAATACGGGCATGCGACCGTCCGTATGGAACGAACTTCATGTCCGATATTAGATTCCAGACGCCCAAGATCATGCTTAACATCATTCTATTTCAGCAGCGTCATCCTCTTCATTACGGCGGGCAGCGATCCGGCCTCCAACCTGTAAAAATACACGCCTGATGCCAGAGGCGTGCCCTTATCGTCATTACCCTGCCATACCAGCCTGTGCTGACCCGGCGGAAGGCCACTCCAGTAAAAGCTCCCTACTTTCCGGCCAACAACGTCATAGATCGAAAGAGAGACTTCATTCACTTCCGCCGACAACTCAAACCGAATCGTTGTTTCAGCATTGAAGGGATTGGGATAGTTTTGATATAATTCTATTTTCATCGGCATACCGGCGGGAACCTCATCGACGCCGATGCCGATATCAAAGAGAATTTCTCCCCCGATCAAGGTCGGCACCTCATTTATATAACCGGTGCTGTCGGAAATGGAATTGTCGCGTTCCGGGGGAAGAGTGTCATCCATAAACAGTATCGAATCCGTCATACCCCACGGAGCCGTATCCTCGATGAAAATAAACACCCTGGCAAGTTCGTTAACTCCAATGGGCAGAGGTGGAGCTTGATTACCGCCGGGCAGATCAACGATCCCAACCACCCTGCAAGTTCCCTCAGACTGCTGGACATTGAAATGATCGAAATCCTCGACGTCGGCGCCTCGCTCGACCCGTTGAAACGATGCATTTGCCGAATCGATCAAGACGAACCTTGTTGTAAAACCGCCGACGGAAAACTGGGTATTATGCAGCAAGATCGAGACGATTGCAGTATCCCCCGGAGGTGTCACCGTATTCGTTACGATCAGACTATCCGGAGATTGAGGAAAAACATCGGTCGCTCCGAGAAATAAACTCAGAGCCAAAACGGGAATAAAAAACCTCACACTAACCCCCAAAATGACAGGCTTAAACGCAAATCGCCCTTTCCTAATAACATAACTTAGCAAAATACGTGCCTTTTTTTTCATAACTTTTTCACAATCATCGGGTTAACATTATTCCATGCGCTAAATAGCTTAATTCTCATGACCATATATATTTTTTCTTGGGGGGAAGAAAAAATCGTGTCGGTAAAAAGCAACAAAAATAAGAGACAAAACAAAAACAACTTACCGCTCCTGCAACAAAAAACAAATTATTTGCACACGCCTATCTCGAATCACCCCCTCTCTCCCTTAAGGTTTTAACTTTGTTCAGGATAAGAGAGGGAGACCCTCTCTTATCCTGTTAGCTCGAAGCGACTTGCTGAACTGCTTACTTCAGCAAGGTCATCTTCATCGTCTGGCTAAAGTCACCCGCCGTTACTCTGTAGAAGTAAACGCCGGAAGCGGCTTCGGCAGCATTCCATGTGATGGAATGGTTACCAGCCTCGTAATGACCGGAGATCGACTCCACCAGCTGACCGGTGACACTGTAGATATCTACAGTAACATCACTGGCCTCAGGCAGAGCCAAGCCGATCTGGGTCCTGGCGTTGAACGGGTTCGGGTAGTTCTGTTCGACCGCATAGGTGGTCGGCAGAGGAGCCTCCAGAGAAGCCACGGTCTCCATCAGACGACCATAGAAGTCGGCGGAGGAAACCTCGGCGAAGCTCATGGAGCCGTTCTCGTTCGAAACCACCGGGATGGTGAACAGGCTCGAATTGCCAGCCGGCAAGGTGTTGGCATCCATGGAGAAGACTACCACATTCATAACGCCATCGGCATCATGATAGAGGAGCTCCATGCCGTTGTCGGCAACAGGAGCGCCGAGCTCAACACCCGAATGCTCAATGCTGACCAGAACACCGCCCACGTCAATACCGGCGTTGATGGACACCTCCATATTATCACCGATAACGTCAGGCATGCTGACCCCTGCCACCGCCGAGCTAGGCTCGACTTTGTACGGAGGATCGGCGAGATCGTTGATAATATTGATGAACCAAATCAGGTCGCCAATATCGACAAAGCCGTTGTTATTAAGGTCACCAGCAGCTTCCTGCATCTCATCGTTCCACGTGCCGTCCTCAGACCAGACAACGTAACCGTGGATCAAACGACGAGCCACCAGCACCGCGTCACCGATTTCGTAGAAATAGCCGTTCCAGTTGGGATCGCCTTTGAAGTCACCCGGATCCACGACTTCGACGCATCCATCGATCTGCGCTGGAGTCCACCATATGTAGCCGGACTCATCGGATATCGTGTTGTCCGAATAGTGCTGGTTGAGGAAAGCGACAGGAATGGTCATACCCCACGGCAAGGCAGGGTCAATTTGGAAAATCAAATTGAAGACCGGGTCGCTGCCCGGGCCAGCAGGAGCATGCGGAACTCCATTATTGATATCGGAGATCCACGTTATCCTGACAGCACCGCCTTCATCGCACGGAGGATCGCAGGGATCGCCCACGTTGTAGTAGAAATACTCATTACCGAAATCGATACGGGAGGCCGGCTGAACATCCACAAGCTCGAGAGCCATCGGATCCCAGCTAGCCAGGAACTCGATACCACCGGTCTCGAACTCGCAGGTATGCAGGGTCACAGGAACTATAGCAGTAGCGCCGGGGAAACCGGGTACGCACGCAATCTCAAAGGTGATATCGGTAACCTCAAGGTCGAACTCGCACAAAATGATGGCGCCGGCATTGTCTTGCAACTCGAAGACGAGGTGATAGCTACCGGCAACGGGATCATCCCAGCACCAGGTACCGGAGGTCGCACCACCAGGTCCGCCAACTTCCTCGACATACATGCCGGGGCCGGCGGTCTGGACGATATGCAGATCGTCGAGAAGGTCGACATCCTCTCCAGACAAGTACTGGCAGATCTCGATCCCGGCGTCAGCGCAACCGCCCTCCGGGCAATCGATCCACACCGGGTCGGTGTTGGAGCTGACCCAGATACAGGCATAGTCCTGCTCCGGAATGACACTGCCACCGGGAGGAGCCTCAAACGACCAGGCAGTTGCCTGGCCGCTATGAGGATACCAGCCCATTGCCAGCGAGTCACAATAGAGCATATCAACCGGAATACCGGTGTTCATAACCATCTGCCAGGCGCCGTAGAGATCCCATTCACCCTGGGTATCGAGAGGGTCACCAACCGGCGGATTGAACACCGTGTAAAGAGCGCCCTGCATTTCGCAGGTCCAGCCCTCCGGAATGGGGTAATTATCTGCCGGGTTGTGGTAGAACGGGCCATCCAGGAAGTTCTGCTCCCAATTCGGCATGTCGTACTGAGGCTCGACGTCGATGCCATTACGGGTGGCGATAATCGCATCCGCGGACATCTGACCATGAGCCACACCGACGATTACGGCAGGGTTGCCGGGATCGGTACGAACCCATAGCTCGACACCAATGGCCATGCCGTTGGTGGCAATAATATCACCGGCATCATCGCCGACGAGCGGCCCGATAACGGCTCTATTGGTCTGGGCTGATGCCAGGCTGAAAGTGAAGATTGTAACTAAAGCCAAGAGCAACAATTTTTTCATGTTTTACTCCTTAAAATCATGCACAGGCGTTTCTTGTTAACACCTCGTTTGCCGTAAGCCTGGAATTCCATTTCCAGGGCAAACAAAATCCTCCCCTCTTTCATATACGTTTCTCTCTCTACGCGCTCACCTCCTTCACAAGGAAACCAGGTTTCTATCAAACGAATCTATCTATTCAATACCTCTTCGCATGGCAGCATCTCGGGCTGACCGGTCCTGTAATTGCCTATTATGGCGATCACATCGCTCAATTCGGCCGTGACCCCATTGCCATCTGCATCCCCCGTGCACACACAACCGATACAAAAGGAACCATCGCCTCTATAAGCGGCGATCATCCCGATAACATCAGATAGGCCTATATCCCCGGAACGATCGATGTCGCCATGGAGCCACGACGGGTCGCAACCGGAGCAGGCCTCCTCCCTGACATAGTTTAAGCTATAATAGTTATATTGATTCTCGTCATAAACGAAGCAACCGTCCCCGAACCTTAATAGCTGGCAGGTATTGGCGGTTTCAGTTATAACCGGATGAATGGTGAATATCAGGCCGTTGCCGGCAGGCAGGGACTGAGCCTCTTCGCCAGTCAAGATTCGGGCCGCGTTAACGACGATTGTATCCGGCTCATCTATGTAGAAGTAGAACCATGGCCAGTAATTGATTCGGCTGCCTGTGGTATCGGCGGCATCGGGATCTTCGGGATCGAAAACCAGCCACGTTGGATCAGGAAGAATTATTCTTATGGTAAATGATCCCACGGAATCGGGATTGTTCATATATATGGGAATACTCAACCTGGGGATCGAATCGCAAGACTCACCAATGGTGAGTGTGACGGTGTCATCCTGAGCGCTGGAAATTCCGACAAAGAGCGCTAAGGTAAACACGACAACGACAACTGGGGCTTTTAACATACCTGGCTTCCTTTTTTTCGCTTTTCTGTCAAACTAATGCTTCCGGCTAACGGTCGATTGCGTTGGGAAACAATCGAATTTGCCTTCCGCATCACCGGCTTTTCGAGCCGAATGAACAATTTCAATTTTTCAAAAGACCAACGATCTCATGCCACATTGATAGGCGGCATGACCCAACCAATAGCAGTGTCAGTCGATAACGTCTCCAATAAGTTTGATCTCATTCATTGAAGCCCGTTCCATCAAAAAACCGAAGCCTCATTTGATCAGTAAAGCGAAGCACACATTGCACCGAAGTTTAATCGGGGCCACTTCAGGCACTTATAAATATACCTCCGCTTGATAGGCTGTCAAGCCCTTTTTTAAAAAAAATTACAGGCATGATATGGCTTTCAAGTATGGTCAACACCACAGCCTGAAGTTGTGTCAAAAGATTATTCGGCATTTCGGGAATTGTAGTTCCCGAAATACTACGTCCGGCTTTTCGGACAGCCCAGGGCTACCTGAGGGCACTCGAGACTACATCTCCTTCCATACGAAGATGAATACCCGTTCACCAGATCTTTCGAGTTTTCAGGGGAATGACATCGCTCCTTTCCCCGGCGTAATTATGATCCAGAAGGGACGTGGCCTGCTGTTGCAGCCTTTAACGTAGACCTGAGTTTCCAGCGAGCCTGAATCTGCTAAAGCATGAGCATCAGAAATGCTACCCGGCAATTTCGGGGGCTCTACGCTATAAAGCGATGTGGTTTAATGGATTCCGCAAAAATGCTGTGAAAGATACGTATGTTGGATTTCACATTTTCTGAAAAATTTTGCATTTTTTCCTTGACATGGCTATTGGCAATCGTTTCATTTTTTAGCAGATGGTGGTCCGACAGGGGGTTTGTCCCAGAAATCCTCCTCGAGGACCTTGAGGAATCCTCAATTCGTTGCAACAGCTCCAGAAGGAGGTGAGGCCATGGTAGATTTCATCCTTGAGGTTGAGGAACTAGAGGAAAGGATCGCCCCAGGTGGTTATACTGGAGCAGGATCCTAACACCTACTCTACCGGAAAACTCGGGCCGCGCAAATGCGGCCCTTTTTTTTGAGGGGCGATCCTTAAACTCTCAAAAATGCTTTCTCGTTTATTCTGGCCAGCCCCGTCTTAAGACGCACCATCGCCGGGGTTTTAAGCAGAATTGCGGCTGGCACGTTTTCGGGAAGCGCCGACAACATTTTCTCCCTGTACTCAGTCGCCCTTCCGAAAGCGTCTCTTGCTTTAGAAAGCTTCAAACAGGATATGAATATCTCCCCCAGGACAACAGACGATCTCAGGGCGAGCGGGATGAAACCCGAGGCCGCCGCAATGCTTTCTATTTCGGCCAGTTTATCGATAGCATCGTCATATCTGCTTTCAAGATACGAGAGCTCGGCCGAGAGTATCGAGGCCTCGATGTAGGTTCTCCTGGGCGGGTTACGACCTGAAAGCGATCTCTCAATCCAACCTTCGGCGTTGAAATGGTCCGTTATCGTAAGATATGTATCAGCCAGCAGCAGGCCCGCGGCTTCCGCCATATCGTCATGGCCGAATTTTCCTGCCTCTTCAGCCAAAACCGCCAGATTTGAAAGCGCCTTCTCTGGCTCAGAGATCATTTGCGCTTCACTGATGACCAATCCCGCCTCGAGTCTCAACCGTCTATTACCCGCCTTTCCGGCCTCGGAGGAAACAGCTTCGGCGATTTTCATGGCTTTCTCATAATAGCCCGAATTAACCAGCCATTTCGAGCGAAGCAGATCGACTTGCGATCTTAAAGTCTTATCCTCAGTGTAAACCTTATCAGATTCGATTGACGTTAAGACGGTATCCGCCAGCGAAAAATTGCCCATTAGAATACAGGCCTCGGTGAGATGAAGCTCGGCGTCGGCCGCCAACCGCTTGTTGTCAAACGAATTAGCCATCTCCTGCGCTCTCTGGTTGTTTTCAACCGACTTAAACAGGTCGCCGAGCCGCAGATAACAAAGGCCAAGGTTCGTCAGGGAATTGATGACCTCTTCGGTATAGCCGATATGTTCCGATATCTCAAGGGCGCCCTGCAGGTGCTTTTGCGACGTCTCGAAATCGCCCTGCCGAATCAAAAAGAAGCCGAGATTGTTGGAAATAAGGGCTTGAAGCCTGGGATCCTCAGCTTCCCTGGCGTGGTCGAGAGCGCTTAAGAAATGCCCTGCCACATCCTTAGTCTTTCCCACGATATCCTTAATAATACCCAGGTTAGACTCGATTTTCGCCAGCTCGCGAAAATTTCTCAATCGTTTATTTCCTTCCAGGGCGGAATAGAAAGAATCGAGGGCTTTCCGGTATTCCTCGTCGACCCAGTATGCCAGACCCATGTTGTTAAGACAATCGGCAATCCCCTGCTCGTCTGATAACTTCGTATATGCGCTCAATGCTTTCCTGGTATAAAATAAAGCCTTTACGGGAATTCTTAGCGAACGGTTAAGGTCTCCGAGGTCTTTGAGGGTTTTAGCTTCTAAGTTTTCGTCTCTTTCAACCCGCAGATTCCAGAGGAGTCTAATATATTTTTCACGGGCCTCCTTATAATCCCCTTCCGCTTTGGCGACATCGGCGTAAATTTCAAGAGCCGCCGATCTCGAACCGCCTCCTCTCTCTGAAAGGGAAAGGAGGGTCCTGGCCAGGTTTTTCGCCCGGGATAATTCTCCTCCTCTCAGATACTCGGCGGCAGCTGCAAGATTAGCCTCAAATCCCCTGATGATGTCATCGGATCGACCCCAGTGATAGGCTGCCGCCTCCAGATACTCGTCGGTGCCCTCCAACCGCTTTTCAGCCGCCTCGGCCCAATAACGGTGGAGCGGCTCCTTTTCCTCAAGCGAGATCCGAGAATAGACCCAATATCTTGAATCGCCCGAGGAAAAAGCTACAGAATCCTTCTCCTGGACCAGATGACCGGATCCTATCAGGCGGTTTATAATCTCTTGCTCATTTTCATTCAATTCTGTCAGGAGAAGCATCGGTATCCTGTCGCTCCACACGGACAATTTCGATATTACGGTTCGCTCGTCTTCACTTAACAGGGCATACATACGTCCAAAAGCCTGGTCCGCTCCAGGTATTGGTTTATCGGTAATCCGAAGATCATATTCCCGGTTGCTGGAGAGCAGATCGAGCCTGCCTTCATTAGTCGCACAGATTAGATAATGATAAATAAGTTCCGGATCGCCTCCGGTAGCATCACTCAAAAGATCGTAATCGAAATTCAACTCCGGCTGCTTCAAGAAGGCCCTCAAAGTCTCCTTAGCAGCGCTATGCCTGGTTTGATTGCGCAAAGGATCAAACAGGATATGCGGCAAGCCAGATTCAAACCAGCGCCTGGCTCCCGCGGCCACCGGGACGCCTTCATGAGATGCGGCGATGACCTTGAGTTTTCTTATATTCTGTTCGTTCAACTCCTCGAGGCTGTCAACGAGCAGGAATATCCTTTCTGGCATGCCGGAGGTTATTCTTTCGAGGAGATCATCGAGTATCGCCGCTGCCGTATCATTATCGTATGCGGCCGGGATACGACAGACCTCATATCCTTCAATCTCGAGTTTCGAGGCCAGATAATTCGATGCGGTCAAGCTATGGCTCAAGCCACGGATAAGAAGAATTTTTCCCGGCATGCCGCGAAGATAATCCTTGAAAGACCTCTCTAACTCAGCGGCAAATGGTGGCGTTCCTGCCGACAGATAGCAACCAATCCGGGAGCGGAAGAGCATCTGGAATTGCTCGTCGAGGCCAAGGAGTTCCGCCGCCTTTTTCGCATCCTGCGGACGAAGCTCCGGATCACGAGATAGAAGAGCTTCCATCCCTTCCCTGAAACGCGGGGGGATTTGGGAGAAGTCGACATCGCCCCTTTCGGTAACGAGTCTAATTAGTTCCGAGTCACTGGTTGAGGAAAAGGGCGGAGCACCGGTAAAAAGCTCGTAAATCGTAGCCCCAATTGAGTATAGATCGGATGCTACTCCAGGAGGATTACCTTTTAGCACCTCTGGAGAGATATATTCGAGAGTCCCGCGCCTCGACGGGTTTCCACCTTTTGGAGTGAGCAGGTTATAATCCAGAAGAACCGGTCTTGCGTGCTTCATTCCACATGAGGTCGCATCATCGGCGACAATGAAATTAGCAGGCTTGAAATCATTATATATATAACCCGAAAAGTGTATGAACGCCGCACACTCCAGCACTGATGCTATGGTCTCGTTCGCCTGAGATTCCCCCCGACCCGGTTCCGGGTCAGGAATTGCTGAATTCCACCGCGCCTTAAGATCGGTTCCCTCGATCAGGGGCATGACAATCAAAGCGCCGTCGGAACCGTTAATCAATGAATATGGAGATACAAGTGCCGGGTGCCGGTGTAAGGAAGCGAAGCTGTATTCGTGTATTATCGCTTCTCGGGTAGACGGGTTATCCGGATAGGCTCCCTTGAGAGCGACCGCTCTGCCGGTAAGAAGATCACTTGCACGGTAGACGCGGGCTATACCGCCCTCGCCCAAAAGCCCTTCGATTCTGTATCGCCCTGCTATAAGGCGATCATTCATCATCCAAACCCAATGGAAGCTTTATTGTGAACGATGCACCGCCATCCGGGTTATTCGATGCGGTAAGCTGACCGCCGTGGCTTTCAATGATTCTCAGGCTGGTAGAAAGTCCCAATCCGTGTCCGGAGGTTTTGGATGTTATGTGCGGTTCAAATAGGTGCGGCAGAATATCGGCCGGGATACCCGGCCCGTTGTCAGAGATAACCACCGTCGCATTGTCTGCCTCGCAACCGGCGGCGATCCTGATAGCGCCATCGGAAATTCCGTTGTCAGCTATGGCATCAGCGGCATTCATCAAGAGGTTTAAGATGACCTGGTGAATCTGCCCGATATCGATCATTACCATCGGAATATCAGCGGTGACATCGAGGGAAATATTAATTGCTTTGAATTTTTGCAGCGGCCTCACCAGAAAGATAACATCATCTATGACGGCCGATATATCATGCCGGATTTTCCTGGTTTCGAGAGCTGAAAAATCCATAAGACCCGATGTGAACCGTTTCATTTTGTCTATACCGGTCAATATGCTATCAACTTTCGCCGGGATTTTCTCCATCTGTCCTTTATCGATGATGCGCGGCAGAAGCTGAGCGTTGGTTGAAATGGTAGTCAGATAGTTATTCAGCTCATGCCCGATGGCGGCCGCCATCTCCCCTTTGGCAGCCAATTTCTCGGACAATAGCAGGGATTGCTCCAGAATCACTTTTTCAGTGATGTCCTCAATAACGATAATCCTGCCGTTTATATCGTCGCGCACGTGATGGAACGGCGAGAATCGATATCTAAAGACGATATCATCTGAACCGATCTTCTGCCTGTGCGATGGGATCTCTTTGGCAACCTCCTCCGATTTAGCTATATTATCGCGCCAGAATTTTCGTTCGGCAGCCGGCAGGATCTCCAGGAAGTTTTTGCCCAGTAGATCATGGCTTCCGTCGTCCGGCAGGAGAGAGGCCTTATACAAAAGGGCGAAAGAGGCGTTGTTATACGAAATAACTTTTCCATTCTCGTCAAGGACCATTATCCCCACAGGTGTTTTATCGAGAATTGCCTCCTGAAAACGCTGGAGATCGAAAAGCTCCGTATATAGCTGGGCGTTATGAATTGCCAAAGATGCCTGGTCCGCAAAGAGCTCGAACAAATGCAAATCCGATTTTAAGAATATATTCGCTTTGGCTGAGTTATCCAGATAAACAACGCCTATGATCTGGTCTTTGATTTTCAGAGGCACGCAAATAGCCGAGCGTATATTCATCTCCAGAACGGATTTTTTGTGGGAGAAGCGGACATCCTTCAAAGCGTCGGAGGTGTAAAGCGACTGTCCGGTTTCAACCACCGTCCAGGCAATTGAGGATGGAATTTGAAGGTCGCTTTTATCCAGCTCTTTTTTATTGATCTTATAGGCTGTTTTGAATTGCAGATTCCCGTCTGAATCTAAAAGCATTAGAAAACCTCTCTCCGCCTGGAGAAGTTCTATCGCTTTTTTCATTACAATGCTCAATATCTCATCTAATATAAGAGAGGAGTTCACCGCCCGGGAAACCTCATATAGCGCCCGCAAGTCATTCCTTCCCAGAGCGAAATCATCGCCCCCGCTGACCCTGAATTC
>CBEWDL010000114.1:0-10884 GCA_965555375.1 uncultured bacterium | reverse complement strand
GAATGATATAATAGGCGAAAAATCTTTTTTTTCAAACTGTTTTTTTACCTTAAATTTTCGGACCATTCAGGAGTCTTACAATTACCGGGCAGCGTAAATCTTCTCTTGTTTCTGCCGTCGTAATCCATAACGTGCAATTGGTATCGGCCATCGACAATATGCGAATAGACAATATGCAGACCGTCCGGCGACCATGACGGGGCCTCACTGGCGCCGATTTCGGTCAATTTCCGAGGGTATTGTCCGGTTATATCGATGGTGTAGATCTGGAAACCCTCCGGCTCCCGTGAAGAATAGGCAATCAGATCGCCCCTGGGAGACCACGAGGCCTGATCGTTATAATTGCCGCTGTAGGTTAACCGTCGAGTATTAAGGCCCTCGATATCGGTGACATATATTTGAGGGGATCCGGTTCTATCGGAGGTGAACGCAATCTCTCGGGAAGAGGGCGACCAGGTCGGGGCCGTATCGATCATGGATGTGTATGTCAGCCGCCTGATAATCCTGCCCGATCGATCGAGAAGATATATTTCGGAATTTCCGGCGATCGTCAGGGTGCATGCGATATACTTGCCGTCCGGGCTTTCCGCGGCAGCCGAATTCAATCCCGCCCTATTCGACACCACGTAGCTTTTCTCCTGATTTACGGCGTATGCAAAGAGGTCGGGATTTCCATTTATATAGCCGGTATAGAAAATCCGTTCTCCATCTTCGCCCCACGATGGCAATACATTGATCGATTTGTCATGTGTGATCTGGAAAAGAGCATAACCATCGAAGTCACAGGTATAGATTTCAAAATTCCCGGTGGCATCGGAGGCGTATACAATCCTGGAAAAATAGCTGCCCTCTTCGCCGGTCAGGTTGTACAAAATATCCGCGGCCGCATCGTGGGCCAGATATCGGTATCGCTCAATAGAGCCCATAAAATCCCGGTTGTATATGTTTTTGTTGCGGAAAATATCGGTAACGTCCACTGTGAACAAGAGACCATCTCCCTCGCGTTCTATCCTTGCCGACAAAAGCAGTTGGGCGCCAAGATATATCCAATCATCGATACTCATTTTCCCCCGTGCGAAGTTGGCAAGAAACGAGGAGTCGGCCTCGACAACATTAAAATAGAGCGAAAATACAAGATCATCGCTCAAGACCTTATTCAGATCCCAGACCAGCATGCTGTCCTCCGGCGTAACGAATCCCGACGGCATCCGGAAATCCTCAACAGCGATGCTTAAGAGCTCAATTGACGGGCCGATGGTAATCACTCCGCCGACTTCCGGCCGGGTTTGCGACAAACCGCTACTATTTACCAGAAGCAATATCCAGAAGAACGCTGTAAAGGCTGTCTTTCTCATCATAGTGGTGGCGAATATATTCTACCGATACCGGGATGTCAATTTATTCCGTAATAAGGTCTTATCAAGGCGCATCAATTATAAGGCAGGTATCTGAATTGCAGATGTATCCCTAATTCCTCGGAGCCGAATTGATTTGGCAGTGGTGGCGGCCTTGCGGCCAGCACAGCCCTTAGTGCAGCATGATCATAGGCGGACAGACCGGAGGAGTTCTCTATGGCGGAATCTACGATTTTGCCTTTTCTATCGACAACAAAATAGATTGTGCAATCAATAGTATCTATCCCTTCGTATGGATTATCCCATCTATTCCTGATCTTGCTGAATAGAACGTTTAAATAATAGGGTGAATCGAATCCAGCGGCATCCAGCCGGGCAGAACCGAACTCGGACCCCAATTCAACGCCTTCGGGGAGTCCCTTTTTCCCGGATTCCATGGTCTCCCCGGCGGCAGGTTCCTTCTCTGCCTCCGGCTCTGGCCTGGGAGTTTCCTTTTCCCGCGCAGGCCTCTTGCGCCTGTTAACTTCGGCCATGTGCGGTTTTTCTTTCGGGCCTTCTATCTTTTCTGTTTTTTTTGCGGGGGCTTTTTCCGGGGTCTCGATGGCAGCGGGTTTGGCAGTCCCTTTTACCGGCGGCAGGGTCGCCAGGCGAACCATCATGACCGGCGGGTACTGGCTTGTTTTCTTTGCGGAACCTTTGAATACCAGGCCGATGAATATGCTATGTATGATCAGTGACGAGATGACCGCCCATTTCATAGCCTTCTCTCCGGCTCGGTAACCAGGCCAACGTTTTCGATACCCATTTTCTTAATCCTGGCCATCAATTCAATCACCGTACCATAGGGCACGCTTTTATCGGCCCTGATGAATATCGGCCGGAATTTTTTCACCTCCCGGATAGTCCTCAGGCGGGATTCGAACTGCTCCAGCGGGATCTTATACTGATCGATATAAATCTGTTGTTCTTTGTCTATGGAGATGACAATACCGGCGGAGACGTCCGTGGGAGATTCGGAGGCTTTCGGCAGGTCTATTTCGACGCCAGCCTGCATCATGGGCGCCGAGATCATAAAGACGATAAGGAGGACGAGGACCACATCGACCAGATTGGTGACATTTATATCCGCCATGGGGCGGTATTGTCTCTTAAACCTTCTCAACTGTCTCCAACTCCTTCTTGAAAGCCGAGAAAAGCTCCGATTTGAAATTGTCGATCCTGTCGGACATAAGGCGGTTTCTGCTGACGAAATAATTATACCCGATAAGCGCCGGTATGGCGACCGCCAGCCCGGCCGCGGTGGCGATAAGCGCCTCGGCTATGGCGGGTGCAACGACGGCAAGCGTGGCCGTGCCGCGGACGCCTATATCTTTGAAAGCCACATAAATGCCGATCACCGTGCCCAGTAGGCCGAGAAAAGGAGCAGCATTGGCGGTGGTAGCCAGAAATATGATGCCGGTATCGAGCGTCGCCACCTCCTCGGCCCCGGCGCGATCAATTGCATCGGCTACCAGATCTAGTTCATCATCGGTCACATGAGTTTTCGATGAAGGATTGCTGGAGTATGCTCGCCGTTGTACGATGCCCTTGATCTCTGCATAGGCGGTTTCGAGCATGCCTATAAACGGGGTCAACCCAAAGCGTCGTGATTCTCCCCGGAAATCATCGATACCCTTGCGCTTGCGAAACTCGTGCAGGAATTTATCGGTTTGGCTATGAATTTTCCGGGTTTTGAAATATTTGAATACCATTATCGCCCAGGAGACAACTGACATAAACAAGAGAATCGCCATTATACCTTTGGAGAAAAGGGTCATACCGGCGATATCATTCCATAAGCTCCCCTTACCGGGATCCGGCAGAAGCAGGTTCAGTGAATAAATCAAATAAGTGTGCAAAAAATCCCTCCCTCCGATTCGGCCAACCGTTGAAATCTACCGCGTCACAGTAAAGCCGTCAAGCTTCAAGATGGAAAATGCAAAGCATCTCCCCGCTCTTTTACGATCAGAAGTCGGAAAGTATTCAATTCCTGCTGGAAATTTCCAAGCGAGCCCATAAGAGGTTTTTTTATTCAAGATTCGCCCTGAATCGGGGCTATCTGCATATCCGCCATATAGAATCGGATCGTCCCGTATTCCCGGCCAACAAGTAAATATTATCATTTATATTGACAATAATCTCAAAATCTAATACAGTTCGTGGTGAAATAGTATTGCAGAAATCGAAAAGGATTGTCTGTTTTAGTGAGCCGGATTGATAACGTTCGAGAAAAGCCGAGGAAAACCGATGTGTGAAAGCGCCTCTATATCGGGCCGCTAGGGAAAGGAGTATGAAATGAGGAAGCTGTTTTTGCCCTTCATCTTACTGCCAGTAATGCTTGTAATTCAGGGGTGCTCAGAAGAAAAGGACGTAACGACCGCCGAGTTGGAGGCGGCTTCATTTGTGGGGGCGGCTACATGCAATTTCTGTCATGCGGAGACCTATGATGAGTTTATAGAGACCGGCCATCGTTATAAGCTGAATAAGGTATTCGATGAAACGCCGCCCGGATATCCAGATTTTGTCCCTGAATTACCCGGGCCACCTGATGGATATATGTGGAGCGATATAGCTTACGTGATTGGCGGTTTCGGCTGGAAGGCCCGGTTTATCGATAATAACGGGTATATAATCACCGGTGCAGAGGTTCAATGGAATCTGGAGACCCGGGAATGGGTCGCTTATCATGCCGACGAAGCCCCGGGGACAAAGCCTTACGATTGCGGTCGATGCCATACCACCGGCTATGAGGCATCCGAAACTGAGCACCAGGACGGTCTCCCGGGTATAGTGGGAGCCTGGGCCGAGGACGGCATTACATGCGAAAGATGCCATGGCCCCGGCAGCCGGCATGCCATTGACCCCGAAGAATACTCGATGTCGATCGATAGGTCGGCCGATCTCTGCGGAGAATGTCACTATCGTTCGGAGGATCATCGGATACTGGCCTCCGGTGGCCTTATCAGGCATCACGAGCAGTATGATGAGATGTTGAGCGCCGAGCACGGTGCCTTGTTCTGCGTAAGCTGCCACGCCCCTCATAAGAGCACCAAATACAACGCTGAGGAGGCGATATCGAGGGGCTGCACCGATTGTCATATGGCGACAACAATCAATCATGACGGAACTTCTGAGTGCGTTCTCTGCCATATGCCCAAAAGCGTGAAATCAGCCGTCTCGTCCGGTGAAGGAGTCTATTTGAGGGGCGATATCCGATCGCATATCTTTGCAATCAACTCGGATACCACTTTAACCCAATTTTATGATGAAGACGGCAGCACTTATTCCAGAGGCTTTAATGGCCTGAATTTTGCTTGCCTGTCGTCCTGTCATGCGAGCCATGACCTTGAATGGGCTGCCCAATACGCACCGGGCATGCACGGGAATTAGCGAGAACCATAGCCTTCGTATAATCACTAAAAAGAAATCCCGCCTGAAAAAGGCGGGATTTCAATAGCGAGATTCTAAATTAATCTTACGGGCTCACGGCGGCAATCGACGCTTCCAGGACATCCTCTGCATAAGCTGGATTATGAATGCCCAAAGAGCGATCTTCGAGTAGCATTTTATAATTAAGAAACGCTCCTGCTGCTGCGACGGGCCAATCCCCTGCTACTGATTCCTCACTATCATTCATAATCCCAACGTCATTGATAAGAATATCGCTGAGAGTAACAAGCAGGGCCTGGATATCGGCCTGCACGTCTCCGTGCTCAAAGTCGTCAACATTGCCGTCATGACATTCACTAATATTGCAGCCTTCGACGAGATCTACATCACCGCCATGATACAGATATGCCAGATTCATCGTATGGCCGCCCGCCTGCGCACCAAAAGGCGACGCCATATGACATGTCGGGCAGCCATTGGAGACGATAGGCCCGTGTGACGAGCCATAGCTTACCCCTGCAAAGACATAAGCGCCACTCCCCATAACAATGTTGGCCTGCGGGCCATGATGAACGCCGAAGCGAGTAGAGGTTATAGTAATGGTACCGCTTTCCGGTATTTCCGGACTGGGTGCGCGGCCTTGATGGCAATTGGCGCAAAGGTTGCCGTCGCCCTGGTCGAACGTCCCGCCCAGCGTCAATTCAACAGGATCGGTTGTTCTCAGGCTGAAATCATGATTGGTGTGGGGCATGTGACAGGTGAAGCATCCTATAGCCGACGGATTCTCCGGGGATCCCCCTTCACCGGTCTCGAGATAGGCCACGAAACCTTCGCTGGTATGGCATTGCGAACAGTCCGAGGAATTGCGCTCAAAATTGCCTCCGATGGCATGAGTAGAATTCGCCCACTGACCGGAGATAGCCACAATCTGGGTATCGTCGCTATGGCACTCCACACAAGTGGCGGTCCCCTCAGGACCAGCAGGCCCCTCGTCCCCCTCACAGCCGAATATCAAGAATGATGCTGCAATCAGGCTGGCGATGACTGCAAGACGTTTCAGAAACATGAGTTCCTCCTTCTTGGTTTATTGATTAATTCTTTGGTTATTTCCTTATTCCAATCGAAAAATATTATTATTAATTTAAAGCCGTCACCGTGACCACCCACAGATGCTTTATGACGAAGATCATATTTATCAAATCGGTAAAAGTCAAGAAAAATATAATGATTTTTATTAGGCTTATTGTAATTTTTGCACCCTTTCGGAAACATGGGTTCTATCTTCGGAAAAGACCATCCAAATACCTAACTTGTATCTCCATCTGCGAGTTTTTTAAGTTTATGCAGGATATTTAATGCCTCAATCGGGGTAAGCTTATCCAGATCAACATCTTCTAAGGATTCTCGCAGGAAGTTTTCCTCCGGGGAGAACAGCGATATCTGATATGCGGCGTCCCTTTCGCCAGCAGCCTCTCCGTTGGGCGATTGGCTCGTCTCGAGGCGGGCAAGAATCTCCTTTGCCCGATCCAGCAACCTCTCAGGCAAACCAGCCAGCCTGGCCACCTGTATGCCGTAAGAATCGTCGCAGCCGCCCGGCTCGATCTTATAAAGGAAAACAACGGAATCCTGCCATTGCTTTACGGCCACCTGGAGATTGACGATCCCGTCGGTCCTATCGGCCAGTTCGATCAATTCATGGTAATGGGTGGCGAATAAGGTCCGGGCTTTTCTGCTCTCTACGCGATTGAGATATTCAACCAGCGACCAGGCGATAGCCAGACCGTCGTAAGTGGACGTCCCCCGGCCTAACTCATCGAGCAGGATCAGGCTTCTGTCGGTGGCATTGTTGATAATAGCGGCAGCCTCGGTCATCTCGACCATAAAGGTCGATCTTCCCCTGAGAATATCATCGGAGGCGCCCACCCTGGTGAATATTCTATCGCAAATACCGATATTTGCAGATTTCGCCGGGACGGGTGCGCCCATCTGTGCCATAAGGATTATCAAGCCGACCTGTCTGAGATAAGTCGATTTGCCCGCCATGTTGGGTCCGGTTATAATGGCCATTCTTTTTTTCGAGCCATCCGCAAGGATATCGTTAGGAACGAACTTCCCGGAGGCCAGGATTCTCTCCATCACCGGATGGCGACCATCCGATATATTAATCTTCAGGCTATTATCGAGTTTCGGCATCACATATCCTGTTTCCTCTGCCAGCCCGGCGAATCCCAGAAGGACGTCCAGGATCGCCACTGCGCCCGCGGCGGTCTGAATATCGGCAACCCTGGCGCTGAGACTATCGAGGAGTTTATCATAAAGCTCATACTCGATAGTTTTGATTTTCTCCTCGGCATTTAAGATAATTTCTTCTCTGGTCTTCAACTCCTCGGTTATAAACCTCTCCGCCGAAACTAAAGTCTGTTTTCTGATATAATGCGAGGGGACCTTTGAAAGGTGGGGCCGGGTGATCTCGAGATAATATCCGAAGACGCGGTTGTACCCGACTTTAAGAGACGGTATTCTGGTTTTTTGCCTCTCGATTTTTTGAAGATTATGGATGTAGTCTTTTGCCTCCTTGATCTCGGCGGTCAAGCGGTCGAGATCGACCGAATATCCGTTTTTGAAAAGGCCGCCATCAGAGAGCATGGCCGGCGGTTCGTCTACCATAGCATTATCTATAAGCCCGATAAGATCATCGAACGGTTCTATGGAATCTAATGTTTGTTTAACAAGCGTGGATTTTACGTTTATGGCGGCCGCCTTCAGACTTCGGACCTTCTCCAGACCTGATTTGAGGTTGATTATATCGCGGGGACCCGCCTTCCTCATGGCGATTTTTGATGCCAGGCGCTCCAGATCCGGCAATCCCTTGAGAGATGAGATCATCGACTTGCGTGAGCGTTCGGATCTCAAGATGGCCTTCACCGCCAACTGCCTGTCCTCTATCATTTTCAGGTCTGTAAGAGGAGATAAGATCCATCTTCTCAGAAGTCGCCCGCCGGGAGCGCTGAGAGTATAATCCATGACCGAGAGCAAAGAATTTCTTCGTCCTTCGTAAGGCGTTTCGATCAGTTCCAGGTTTTTTATAGTGGCGGCATCGAGTTCCATGCACTGGTCCCGTCGCAGTCTCTCGATCCTGGTGATCTGTCCGATTTTGCCCATTTTCAAATCTTTGACGTAGGCGAAGGCAGCGCCGGCGGCGCCCAGAGCACACGTTATTTTCCCCAGGCCAAAACCATCGAGGCTGTCGGTGCCGAAATGGGTGACCAGATCGTTGTAGGCCATGGAGGTCTCGAAACGATAGTCATCGATGGGCGTAATAGTGGAATTCGGCAAAAACGATTTCAATAATTTCTGCATGGGGCCTTTAACCGATTCCGGTACGACCACCTCGGAGGGTTCGTGGAACGCCAGGTTGTCCCCGAGATTGGTCTCGTCAAACTCATCCACGGTAAACCGCCCGGTGGAGATATCCAGCAAAGCCAGGCCTATGACCCCGTTTTGAGGATTAATGGATGCCATGCAGCTCGGTTTTTTCTCGTCAAGAGCGTCATCAAGGGTAACGCTGCCGGGCGTAAAGACTTCGACGACTTCTCGTTTGACGATTCCCGTGGCCTTTTTCGGATCCTCCACCTGATCGCAAACGGCTACTTTATATCCGGCCTTGAGAATTTTAACGAGATATCGATCCAGTGTATGATAGGGAATGCCGGCGAGAGGCAATTTGCCGGCATCGCCATGCTCCCTCGAAGTCAGGGCGATCCCGAGGATAGAGGAAGCCACAACCGCATCATCGCCGAAAAGCTCGTAAAAATCGCCCATCCGGAAAAATAAAATTCGTTCAGGATGTTGATTTTTTATGGCGAAATACTGTTTTAGAAGGGGGGTCAGTTTTTGAGGGGTCTTCATGATCGGAACCACAATTTCTGGAGATGCAACCGGTTTACTGAAGGACTATCAAATACTCCTCCCCCTGGGATTTTTCGAGTTCGAGCTTTTTTCCATATGCGATTTTTTCGCTCTCATAGGGGCCGACGATCACTTTGTAAAAGGTCTTGCCCCCTTCGCGAAAATCCTGCAGGCGCGATCTGAAGCCGATATTTCTGAACTTTCTTACACATGTTTTGGCATTCGCTTTGTGGGCAAAAATCCCCACCTGGACATAGTAATCGACATCGAGAATGGCCGGGAGACCGCGGGCGGAGACATCCGAGTCGCTTTCCAGGATGGCCGCTTCAATTTCGATCGATCCGGGCGCCATCTCGTATTTCTCTCTGTAGAGTTCGTAGTATGACCCGGCCTTATCAAGTTCGCCCATCCGACGATACGTTTCCGAAAGGCCTACAAGCGCAAAAGGGAATGGAGGCAGATCGGGGAAACGATTGATAACGGTTTTATATCCTTCGAGAGCCGCCTCGTAATCTCCGCTTAAAAGGTCACAATCCGATAGGGCAAGATAGCCCCAGGCTTCCATTTCGCCATTATTGTCGGCGACAATATTCTGAAATAATCGCCCGGCTTTTTCATATTCGCCGAGCTGCTGTTTGACAATAGCTATTTTATAGAGATCATGCGGGCTTAGATCATTCTCCGGAAGGTCATCGGTAAACAGTTTGCCAGCCGTTATTTTTAGACCGGCGGCGGAATAATAATCAAGCAGGTTACCGCGGACTCGCATGGCGTTGGGACCGTCCGGGTATTTCTGCAGGTATTCTTTTAGATATAACGACGATCTTGTTCCTATGGGGGCCGTTATTCCCAGAAGATATAGAGTTGCCTCATCGCCGGGTTGCCTGTCGAACTCATCCAGCAATATATGGTATGCGGATTCGAAGTCGCCGGAATTGAAAAGCGTATCCAACTTCGGGCTATAAGCAACCAGAGCAGTCTGTATAAGAAGGGATATGACGAGGGAGTGCATCAGACGAAAGTCCCCAGGCCGCCGCAATGCGGGCAGAATGGCATAGGTTCCTGGAGAGTTTTGCCGCATGTATTACAACCATAACGATCGTACAGGAAATCTGCCTTATCGGCCATCTGGGAGAGTATCTCAAGCCCCTCTTTGATCCGATCCGTGCCCGCCAGCAGTTTTGCCAGTCGCATGGCGGCTGCGGGATTGACAGTTTCAGAATCGAGAACGGAACGAAGCAGGTTTTCAGCGGTCGCCGTCTCACCTCTTTTCTCGAGGATCCCCGCCAGCGCAATCCTGGCAGAGATATTGCCGGAATCTTCGCTGAGAACGCCGTGGTAGATATCCTCGATTTCGCTGAATCTCCCCAGATCGAAGAGCGTTTCCTCGATTAAGGGAAACCCCAGGTATGCATAACGGGGGGCATTTTCGCATAGTTTTTTGAGAAATTCGAGACCATCCTCAACCCTGTTTTCCTCAAGGTAACTTTCGGCGATATACAGGTATGAGAATGGATTATTCTCATCCAGGGAGAGGGCTTCTTTGTAAGCCAGGCGAGCTTTGTGATATTGTTTTCTTTCATGCAATTCGCGGCCGACCATGATCTTTATACTGGCCATTGTTGAACCGTCTTTCAACCCTCTTTTTTTCATGATGCTCCGATATAGCTCCTCAGCATCGTCCCAGCTTTTACTCTTGAGATATAGCTCTAGAAGCCGATCTTCGGCCCAACCCCGTTGATCACCGTCTCTTATCATCTGCTGCAATATTTCTTTGGCTTTATCGGGGGTTCCGGCCTCGATATAATCCATGGCCAGACTCCGGTTGACCTCGGCCTGAAGTTCCGACGGCACTCTGCGGCGCAACGTCAGCTCGCGATGGATCTGCAGGGCCTTATCAATCATTCCTTTGTCTCTGAATAGATCCCCCATTTTGAGATAGGCATCGATATTATCGGTGTCTTTTTCCACCGCCTGCCGGAATTTCACAAAAGCGGTTTTCCGATCTCCGGCGATCATGGAACGCAAACCATCAATATAGGTCTCGATTGCGGTGTCTTCGGATCTGGACAGGCGTCGCCTTACCGCCACTGCAACCGCTGCGGCGGTTAACAGGACCAGTATTATGATCCACCAATAAGTGGTCATGTTTCATTTTCCCGGGAATCGCCGGCCATATCCTGCGGCACAA
>CBEWDL010000113.1:0-11116 GCA_965555375.1 uncultured bacterium | reverse complement strand
TTCCCGATCTTGAAGCTCTCTGTTGGTTATTAAGAACTTCTCTGTGAATCCCAGTTTCATTAAAACTCTTGTTCTAATCAGAAGTCCGAGCGAAACAAGCATAAACAGGACTGAATTAACACTTCTGAATATGTAGCCATAGTTAAATTGGGAATCGAGAAATGCCAAAACACCAAGGCCTAATAGCACTGAACACCAGATGAGCATAAACCCTCCCTGTTAATGAAGAATACATTGATTCTATTTTGCTATCGGCAGGATAAGAAGGTTTTTAATTATCTATTTCCCCATCCATTCAAATCCGATCACCCGGTGACAGCCGCCTGTGGGGTATTTCCGTTATTCCGGCTCAGACGCCACTTTTGATTTGATTTTCCGGAGCATTCAGATTAGAATTTGACCATGGCGACAATCCGAAAACGTGGCCGGAAATGGTACCTTGACTACTACGACAACGGCAAACGTGTTGTCAGGGTAGTAAGTAAAGACAAGAAGGTCGCTGAGTCCGTCCGCAAAGAAATCGAGATCAAACAGCATATAGGCGAAATGCCGCGCCCGCAGCGGAAAGTCTTTATCCGAACGGTGGTCAATGAATATTTCCGGGCCATGGAGCAGATCCGCCGCCCAAAAACCATTAATACAAGCAAAGGGCGCCTGTACAACCTAATGGATTTTTGGGAGGAAAAAGGTATTGATCATCTGCACGAAATCGACCTGCAATCACTGAGAAAATTCCGGGAGCGATTTCTGAAGGATCACTCTCCCCTAACCTACAATCATTATGTCGAGGTTGCGAAGGCATTCCTAAACTGGGTTGCTCGAGAACATCCGGAATATCTTAAAATCAATCCCCTCGCGGCTGCTGAGAAAATAAAAGGAGCATATACACGAAAACCCCGATATTTCAAAAAGCTACAGCTCCGGAAAATCTACAAGGCTATCGAAGACCCTGCCGTCTTGGCTTTCATTCGACTGGCGGGCAACGTCGGGTATCGGCCTAATGAGCTACGTTTCCAGCAGTGGGATAATGTCGATCTTAAAAACGCCTCGGTCACGATTGCCGCATACCCGGAATTGAATTTCTACCCAAAAGATTTTGAGGTTAGGACGATCCCGCTGAATGCTACGGCCCTGGCAATATTCAAATCGCTGAAGGACAACGGGCCTCTTGTGTTCGACAAAGGAGACGGTACACCGCTATATAATGAATGGTATTGGAATAAAAAGTTTAAGAAGGCTCTGATAAAGGCAGGATTAAAAGATGGTAGGCTTTATGATCTCCGACACACGTTCGGAGTCCATCATATTCTGGCCGGCACGTCCCCTTTCATCCTACAAAAATTAATGGGCCATGCCGACATAACGACAACTATGCTTTACGTCAATCTCACCGATAAGGACATCAAGGCCCACGCCAAAAATATCGACTTATAACTTGTAACCATATTGTAACCACGCCTGTTTTTTATCCCCCGATTATTTCTACTTATTCCGATTATTCCGTTTTGGTCGATGCCCTGTGTAACGCTTTAAATATCAGCTAATTAGACATAAGTTTTTGGGAATAAACAAGTACCCCCGGCCCGACTCGAACGGGCAACCTTCGGTTTAGGAAACCGATGCTCTATCCTGCTGAGCTACGGGGGCGCGCTCAGAAATATAGCCCGCCTATGAAATTAAGTCAACCAAAGTTGCCTTCAAAATCTGCAATAATGCAATGAACCCATACCCCGCTTGCTACCAGCCGGCCGAACATTTCCAGGTAAATTCAGATCTTGAATATCTCGCCCCATACCTCGGCGCCCTCATGGCACAGAAGCCCGTAGCTTCTGCCATTCCCCCGACCTTCGATGAGACTGCCGGGATTGAAAAAAACAGTCCCGCCGAATCTGCCATGGTAAGGATCATGGGTATGACCGAATAGCGCGATATCGACTTTGCCCTCGAATTCCTTTCTCACCGTATCGAGGGTTGCCGACGGTGCTCCCCTGCCGTGAATCAGACCAATCCTGAGACCATCCAAATCTATTATCTTTCTGGACGGAAATATGTCTTTTATGGCATGAGAATCGCAGTTGCCGGAAACGGCCTCAAGGCCGGCCAGAGATTCAAGATATTGAACGACATCGAGAGAGATAAAGTCACCCAGATGTATAATAACATCCTCCCGGTTCACCTTGCTGGTGAAGGAAGCCGGGAGGTTTTGGCCAGATCTAAGATGAGTATCGGAGATCACCCAGATTTTAGACAAAGGATTATCCCCGCAATGAATCGTTATCTATTTTTCTTCTTGTGCCGATTCTTACGTAATCTCTTCTTCCGTTTGTGAGTCTTTATTTTATGTCTTTTACGTTTCTTACCGCTGGGCATTCAATCCTACATTTTATTTTGTTCGGAGTTCATAACTAAATTCTTGAATTCGTTCGACGGCTTAAAGACCGGTATTTTCCTATCAGGAACCGGCACCACTTCCCCGGTCCTGGGGTTGCGGGCCTTGCGGGCTTTACGGGGCTTTATCTTGAACGTTCCAAAACCCCGGATCTCGATGTTTTTTCCGTTTTCCAGACTGTGTTTGACCGCATCTAAGAAAATATCAACCGTGGCGGCAACATCGGTTCGCGTAAGACCTGTTTTCTCCGCGATTTGCTCGACCAAATCAGCTTTGGTCATCTTGCACACCTCCTTAAGATTAGAATTAACTCTATCATTTTAATGATTACAACCGCTGCAATTATGACTGGCACATCCATCGCAGGATGAGCCCGCCGACGATACAAAACGTCCGGCGCCCGATTTCATGCCGAAGACGGAAAACCTCTTGCGAGGCCCGGTCGCACTACACTCGGGGCAAATCGGATCCTCCGAATTTGCGTAAATTAAAAGCTCAAAATCGTTCCCACACATCAGACAATGATATTCAAATATCGGCATCTTCCTTCAGTAGCCGTAAATGTATTCCAGATGTGGCCAGGATCTTTGCCCGCTCAAGAATTCCGGGTCAAGGCCCGTGAGCTTCATTACCAGATCCCACCATGGTCGCCTGTAGGGTCTCTCTTTCACCGTCCGGGGGTCATCTCCCAGGTCGGACATTTCTCCTGCAACCGCTATAGCGTCCTGCAAGGTGCCGAGCCGGTCAATCAATCCGAGCTCCATGCCCTGACGCCCGGTAAAGACTGAACCATTGGCGAATTCTCTGACAGAGTCCATTTCCAGATCGCGGGATTCGGCGACAACGTTCACGAACTGATCGTAGGAATCCTCGATAAGCGCCTGAAGCATCTTTCTTTCGGCAGGCGTCATCTGACGAGCATAATTCCCCACGTCCTTGAGGTCCCCCGATTTGATGACCTCCATTTTGACTCCAACCTTATCCATCAATCTCTCGAAAACCGGAAAAGAGATCATAACGCCAATAGAACCGATTACCGTCCCCGGATTGGCCACGATTGAATCAGCGGCGCAAGCTATGTAATATCCACCCGAAGCGGCTACCGAACCCATCGAGACAACTATAAATTTTCCGCTATCTTTGAACTTTAATAATTGATCATAAATCTCCTGTGAGGCGGCAACCCCGCCGCCTGGAGAATCGACCCTCAACACCAGGGCTCTTACCGAACCGTCGTCCTGATATTTCTTAAGCTGACGCACAACGTTCTCAGAACTCGTAATTACTCCCTTCACGTCCACCAGAGCTACCCGGCCTCCCAGAGAACCGACATCAAATCCGCCGGCGCTTCGTGTCAATCCAAATAGGATACCAGAAAAGATGAAGAACAAAAAAATCACGGAAATAATTATTACAGCGACGATTATTTTGTCTCTATTTTTACTCATAATAACGATTTATAATCTATTCAGGGTCCGGTCTAATGTCAATTCTTTTTTGAGGTTACCTCAAATAAATCTTCAGCTTATCGCCTGGATACAGCCTTGATTTGGAGCTTATGTTATTCCATCGGGCAAGGTCGCTAATATCGACCTTGTAATCTTTCGCTATTTTCCAGAGCGTATCCCCCCGGCGAATGGTATAAACAACATAATCCTTATCGCCTGCATCCGATCCTGAATATACATATCGAGTAATACTTGAACTACTCTTCGGAACCATAAGAGACATACCAGGATAAATCTCGTTAGAAATCAGGCTGTTGGCCCTTTTTATGCTCCCTACAGTTGTTCCATAGGCATTGGCGATCCGCCAGAGATTATCCCCCCGACGAACTTTATATTTAACGAATGTTGCATCCGGACTCGCCGGACTTCCCTTGCCGTCGGGAATGATTAGTTCCCGCCCGGCATATATCCTGTTCGATGAGAGTCTGTTTATGCTTTTCAGTTCCGCCACTGTGACGCCATGGGCAAGGGCAATATCCCAGAGGGTGTCTCCGTATCTGACAAGATATTTGCCATCGGTGCTTCTCTTGATCTTGTTTTTCGAACTGCTCTTACTCTTCGATCCATCAGCATATGTCTTCCCCGGCGGAACCGGGACCACCAGAGTTTTGCCGGCGTAGATGCGCTTTTTTCTGCCGAGGTTGTTAGTCTGGACAATCGATGCAATAGAGACACCGTATCTCCTCGCGATGGTCGACACGGACTCGCCTTTTCTTATCCTGTGCCTTACCCAGTTGGTGTTCTTCTCCGATGGTATATCGTCATAAACCGCAAGGAACCGTTCGGAATAACCTTCGGGGACCCTCAGGGAGTAATTCTTTATATCGGGAGGTGTCACGCCTCTCCGTATCTCGGGATTTAGAAACTCCAGGTCTGAGACAGGTATTCCGGTTTTGGCTGAAATATTTTTAAAAGAAATGCATTTGGAAACTTCAACCCGATCAAACTCAATGGCGGATTTGTAGTTCGGGTAAAATCCATATTTCTCCGGTTGTTTGGCAATTATGGTGGCAGCCATAAAAAGCGGGACATAATTCATAGTCTGCTTGTGCGGCCGAAGCTTCCAGAAATCCTCTGTCTTCTTTTTTCGTATCTCCCGGCGGATCCGGCCCGCTCCTCCATTATATGCCGCCAGGGCCAAATTCCATGAACCGAAATCTTCGTAGAGATCTTTAAGATGCCTGGCAGCGGCGTCGGTGGACTTCTCAAAATCCCGTCGTTGGTCATACCACCAGTTGTGATCCAACCCATAGGTTCTTCCGGTAGCGGAAATAAACTGCCACATCCCCACCGCCCGCGCATATGAATAGGCATGGGGGTTAAAGCCCGATTCGATCAACGGCAGATAAGCAAGATCGTGCGGGAGCTGGTACTCTGCCAACGTCTTTTCGACGATATGCATATATCTGCCGGATCGCTCGAGATAGGTGGCAAATGCATCCCGGGCGACGGTCTGCAGATATACCAGCGAGTTTTCGACTCTATCGTTCCACTCTATCGGGACATCATAAATGACCGTGTCCGCCCTATCGAAAGCCCGGAAGGCATCGGATTCCTTCAGCTTCTTGAAATTCTTGACATCCTCGAAAAGCTCCCTGAAGGCCGCCACTGATGATTGCGAATAGAGTACGCCCGTGCTCATCAGGGTCAGGCGAAAATCCTGTTCAATCTCGTCTAGAAGCCTGTCAATTCTGACAGCCTGATCAGGATAATCCTCGACTTCGAGATCTATTTCGGAAAGAACTTCCAGAGCTTGTTCGTATGTCTGCTGAGCCGAATCGAGGATACCCTGTTGAAAATAGCCAACCGCCCGGGCATAATAATATTCGGCCCTGTCAATCTCGCGGTCGATTTCGAGGGCATCAGCCGGCGTTTCAATCGATTCGGTAGCCGGATCTTGAATCGTCTCCCGGTTTTCATCTTTAGACGGGCTGTTATTGTCAGCTCTCATTAACCGTTCAGGATCAGGATGGGAACAGGCCAGCAAGGCCGGAATTATAAGCGAAAGGACCGCAAGACGTTCTTTTTTCATAACTTCATCTCATTTAACAAGATTCGCCCTTACTGTCAAGCTCTTTTAAGATATTCGTCTAAACTGCGGAAAACTTTATCGTAGAACTGGTTCTCATTAGGATCCAACCAGTTAGGGGCTGCCCGATTCTTAAACCAGGTTATCTGACGTTTGGCATAATTGCGGCTGTGCTGTTTGACAAGCTCTATAGCCTCATCGATTGTTCTGTTCCCCTCCAGGGCATCGATAATTTCATAATATCCGACTATCTTTTTCTTTTTTATCGGTTCGCCCAAACCGTCGGCAATCAGTTCCTTGATTTCTCCAACCAAACCGTCACCAACCATCTTATCAACCCGACGGTTGATCCGATCATAAAGCTCATCACGGGATAGATCCAATCCTATCCAATAATACTCAGCGTCGGGTATCGAATATCGGCCCTCCTTTTTCATCCGGCTCGGGATTCTTCCCGTCAGCTTGAATATTTCCAATGCCCGGATAATCCTGATAATATCATTCGGGGAAATCCCCTCCGCTGTTTCAGGATCGATCTGTATCAGCTCCCGGTACAAACCTTCCGGCCCCTCACGATCCGCTTTTGCCTCCAGCTCGCTCCTGAGCTGAATGTCCCTTTCGGGACCTTCAAATAAACCCCTGGTGAGCGCCTCTATATAGAGACCGGCGCCACCGACTATCATAGGTATACGGTCGGCTTGCCGGATATGTTCAATGGCCTCGGCAGCCAGTTCCGCATATCGTTTGGCGGTAAAATCCTCCCTTATATCGGCAACGTCGATCAAATAATGCGGAATCTTCTGCCTATCGGCTCTGGAAGGCTTGGCCGTGCCTATGTCGAGACAGCGGTATATCTGACGGGAATCGGCGCTGATTATCGATCCGCCGTAGCGAATCGCCAGTTCCATCCCCACCGCGGATTTGCCGGATCCGGTGGGTCCACAAATAATAATTGCTTTTATGGATTTATCTCCTCTGGAAGATCCGTTCGAGATCATCGCGATTCAGAGCGGCCATGGTCGGCCTGCCGTGAGGGCATCTATACGGCTCTTTACATCTCAAAAGATCGGCGTATAGACCTTTCATCTGCGGTTCGGAAAGCCGGCGGCCGGCTTTGATAGCGGCCCTGCAAGCCACACCGGCAGCCAGCGCTCTTTTGGTTTCCTCGCCTGCTTTCCGATTGGCAGAAAAACTCGCCAGCAAATCCTTCAAGGCGGTTTCAGGCGAAACGCGGGATAACTCCTGAGGCAATCCCGACAAAATCACCTCGTCATCGCCAAAAGGCCTCATATCAAACCCGGCTCTTTTCAAAAGATCGAAAAGCTCCTCTATTAAAGCAGCCTCTTCGGGCGTGAGTTTGATCCTTGTCTCGAAAAGCAGTTTTTGCGATGGGATCGGCTGCCGGCTGAACGAATCCATAGTTCTTTCAAATAGGATTCGCTCATGGGCGGTATGTTGATCCAGTATTACTAATTCGGTGCCTTTGCGCGCGATAATATAAGTATCGAATATCTGAAAAGCTGAAGCGGCTTCTGTTTCCTGAGATATCGGCTCGGTCGCTTTGACAGACTGCTGCCCGGGCCCTGGCTTGACAATCGGCCTAGCAGGTGATGAGTACTTCCGGCTGTCACCGAATAATTCCCGCTTAACCTGTTCGAAGGGAATTGTATCGCTCGCCGGCGAGGGCGTCTTTAGCAAGATACTCGCAGGTAACTGTAACGCTTTTTTCATGGTATTCTTCAATGTGGAAAAGATGAAACCCTCGTCCGCAAAGCGAACCTCGATTTTGGCCGGATGAACGTTGATGTCGACGAAGCCGGGGTCGATTTCGAGAAAGAGTGCTACATAAGGATATCGCCCCTTTGGAATGGAGCCTTCGTAGGCCGCGGCCACCGCCCCGAACATCGCTCGCTCCAGTACCGGCCTTTTATTCACGAGAAAATACATTTCACTACGGTTGCCGCGCATAGTTGTGGGGGCTGATATACATCCATAGATTTTGACCGGGCCTGTCTGCTCTCCTTCAATTGAGATAAGGTCCTCGGCCACTTTTGCTCCCCAGACCGCCTCCAGACGTTTCAAAGGATCATCGGTCGCCGGAAATGAGCTTTTGCTTTTGCCGTCGTATGCAAGCTTATATCCCATGTCCGGACGAGCAATAATATATCGCCGGATCGTCTCGGCTATTCTTCGCTTTTCAGCCGATTCCGATTTCAGGAATTTACGTCGGGCGGGAACATTATAGAATAGGTTTCTAACCGAGATCGAGCATCCCTTCTTGGGCGGGGCGGGGCCGAAATGGACCTGTTTCCCACCCTCGAACCTAATTCGGCTGCCCGTGGTCTCGTTCTTACAGCATGTGATAAGTTCCATTATGGAAACCGAACTGATCGAGGGTAGAGCCTCTCCCCTGAAACCCATGGTCCCGGTTCTCAAAAGGTCCTCCCAGCTGTGGATCTTGGAGGTGGCATGCCTCATAAAAGCGATCTCCACCTGATCCTTTGGAATCCCCTCGCCGTCATCGACGATCAGTATTTCCTCCTTACCTCCGCCGGCGATTGAGATCTCGATATTCCCGGCGGAGGCGTCGAGGGAATTTTCGATCAGTTCTTTGACTACCGATGCGGGATTTTCGATTACCTCGCCGGCGGCGATCCTGTCTATGAGCCCCTCGGGCAGGACCTTGATAAATTTCATAATGCTCAGAAATCCAGATCGCCGGAAAATCTAAAATCCTCGGGACAAGCCTCGCCCGTGCGCTCATCCACAATATATTTGCCCTTATATTTTCGCCCTATCATCAGATCGATTATTTCGAAAAAACGATCGATTTCCTGCCTGGTGTTGTAGATTCCAAAGGAGATACGGATCATACCGGGAACCCTTGAGCGAATGCCGCGTCTGATCAGGTCGCGGGAGGCTGTAGCTTCTCTATCGGTGATCTTCAAAAGCCTTTGAATGTAAGGATGGGCGCAGAAACATCCGTTGCGTACCGCAATAGCCCCCTCATAGCTCAAAATGGCAGCGGCCATGGCATGGTAAATTCCATCGATATTAAATGATATCGCCCCCACACGATCATTACCGGGAATCCACTTATCGGGGCCATACAGCTTTATCTCATCGTATCCGGATAATCTCTTCAGAGCGTATTTGGTCAACTCTTTTTCGTGAGAAGCGACCCTGGAGAATCCTACTGACTCAAAAAAATTTATGGCTGCAGATAAGGCAACGGCCCCCGGGACGTTCGGGCTTCCCGCCTCTTCCTTATCCGGCAGATGAGCCCATTGGGCCTCCGATAAAGATACATAATTAACCGTGCCGCCGCCCACCGAATCGGGATCACCCCTTTTGAATGTCTCTTTGGGGCCGATTAGGACGCCCGTCCCGAACGGAGCATACATCTTATGAGCGGAGAAGACAAGATAGTCGATTGATTCCCATCCGCCGGGTTTGCCCATCCGTATCTTTCTATGGGGTGCGAGCTGTGCAGCATCGACCATGAATTTTGCTCCGGCGTCGTGCGCCAGGCGGGCGATTCCCTTGATGGGGGGGATCAGCCCGGTTACGTTTGATGCTCCCGAAACCGCCACCATCTTGATCTTCTTACCGAACTTATCGAGTTTGTGCTTCAAATCATCGAGATCGAGATATCCCAGATCATCTACCTCGATATGTTCGGTGCGGGCAACGAATCTCCAGGGAAGATCGTTGGAGTGGTGTTCCATCAGGCTCGAGAGAACAATATCGTCTTTTTCGAATTGAAACCGCCTGGCGAGTTTGTTTATGCCATCTGTGGAATTCTCGACGAATATCGCCGTAAAAAAATCCGGATCGGCGCCAACAAACTTTAGGGCTCTAAGATGTGCTCGATCGTATGCTCTGGTAGAGATAATCGATTTATAGCCGGTCCCTCTATGAACTGACGAATAATAATCCTTGAATCTCTCCAGCGATTTCCAGACGACTTTCAAAGGAGGTGTCGATGCTGCATTGTCGAAATTGATATTTCTTCTGCGTCTCCCCCCCAGCACCGGCACAGGCGTTCCCACGCCTACAATGGCAGAACGAAGATCTACTTTTTTCATAGTCGCATATATAACTGATATTTAAGCCCGTAATCAAGGCTTTTTAGGAAGGGAGTAGCGATCGATTTTCCTGTAGAGAGTGGAAAGATCGATCCCTAAAATCTTTGCCGCTTTGCTTTTGTTCCATCCCGTTTGATGAAGCGTATAGTAGATGTAGGCCTTTTCCATCGTTTCGAGATCCGGATTAAGCTTTAAAGACTCAGATAGAACCGCCCCGCTCTTTTTCGTGCTTCGCCTGATCTCCTCCGGCAGATCCTCGACAGAAATCTCCTCATTCTTGGCGAGCATGACCGTCCTCTCCAGCACGTTCTCCAGTTGCCTGATATTCCCCGGCCAGCTATACGATTTCAAAAGTTCCATGGCCTCGTCGACAATTGTTTTTTCAGCCATATCGAGTTTGGCCAAATGCCTTCGCAGGAAATGAGTCGCCAACAGCTCGATATCGCCGGGCCTCTGGCGAAGCGGAGGTATATCTATGATGAAAACGTTCAGACGGTAATACAGATCGGCTCTAAAGGCCCCATGATCGACCATTTCCTGAAGACTGGCATTCGTGGCAGCTATTAGCCGAACATCGACCGGGATGGGCTTTGTCGCACCCACGGGAGTGATCTCTTTCTCCTCGAGCACCCGCAAGAGCTTGGCCTGGATAGCTCGACTGGTCTCCCCTATTTCGTCGAGAAAAAATGTGCCATCGACCGCAGCCGCGAAAAGGCCGGTCTTATCCTTCACCGCACCGGTAAACGAGCCTTTCATATGCCCGAACAACTCCGATTCAAGCAGGCTCTCGGGTAAGGCGGCGCAATTTATTGTCAAAAAAGGTCCTGATTTTCGCCGGCTTTCGGCATGAATAGCTCTCGACAACACCTCTTTACCTGTCCCCGATTCACCGGTGATCAGCACGTTTACATCCGTCGCCGCAGCTTTAGCCGCCATCCTCTTTACTTCCAGAATAGATTCCGAGCCCCCGATAAACGATTCGAATCCCGTTGTTAACGTTTCCTTGAGCGCTATGTTTTGCCTTTTGATTTGCTTCTGCTCGATAGCCTTCTTGATTGAAATCTTGATCTCTTCTACCTTGAACGGTTTGGTAACATAATCG
>CBEWDL010000112.1:0-11155 GCA_965555375.1 uncultured bacterium | reverse complement strand
TTTTATACTCAGAGACAGTCCCGACAGTTTCATAAGCCCGATCTCTTTCCGAAAAGAATAATTCTCGGGATTTTGCGTATATCCATCCCCTGGTCATCCAGCTTGAGTGGATGGCATGACAGACGATTTAACGTCAACGCTTAAATACAATATCTACTCGGGGAATACCACAGAAAATCATGGTCTTACCGGCCAGGTCTTTCTAAACAACCTATGCAGTCAAGCTCTATAATGCAGGGATATGGTGGCTGCGATCTCGAATCTTCTGACTGTAGATAAAACCTGCGCCTTGTAGGGATCGAACCTACGACCTCCTGATTAAGAGTCAGCTGCTCTACCTAGCTGAGCTAAAGGCGCATCTGAGGGATTTTACAAAATCTTATAGGCTTCCGCAAGTATTTGTTTGCCTTCGGAGCTTTCCGGATCATTTGAGCCCATATCCCCGCGTCAACAATACGATAATATGAAAAGGCCGCTCCGGGGAGTATGTTGATTCAACTCTATCGATTGTACCACATCTCAAGTTAGTCCCGCCATAGCGAAACTCAGGTTTGTTTGAGGTTGGATAATTAAATAGCTTGTAAATCCCAAGAGCGCATCTTAAATTTAATGCCAAGTGGTCCAAAAGGTTTTAACGATGTACATTCACGGAAGGAAGCATCATGATCAGAAAAACGATTCTATCTGCTGGACTTTGCATCCTTGCAATTTTAGCTTTAAACGCTTGCCAATCTACCAGTCTGTCACCAGGTGAAGGCTTTGTTGAGGTCACCGGCGGGAAAGTGTGGTATAAAATTGTCGGTAGCGGGGAACGTACGCCGCTATTGTTATTACATGGCGGTCCAGGTGTAGGAAGTGTATATCTGAAACCGCTGGAGGCTCTCGCAGAAGACCGTCCGGTGATTTTCTACGACCAGCTCGGTTGCGGTAATTCCCCCGGTCCCTCCGACACGACATTATGGACAATTGAACGTTTCGTGGAGGAAATAACTCAAGTACGTGAGGCATTGGACTTAAAAGAGATTCACCTTTACGGTCACTCCTGGGGTACAATGTTGGCCGCTGACTATATGCTGACGAAGCCATCCGGCGTTCAAAGCCTTGTTCTGGCGGGCCCCGTGCTTAGCGCGCCACGCTATATTCACGATGGGGGCAGTCTGCTGGGTACTCTGGCGGATTCCGTGCAGGAGGTGATCAGGCATCACGAACGAGAAGGAACATTAGATTCTCCGGAATATCAATCTGCCTTAATGGTTTTTTACGTACGATATTTCGCTCGCAGGCAGCCCTGGTCAGATGATGTAAACAGCGCTTTCACGCAGATGAATCAAGCGATGTATGGATACATGTGGGGGCCAAGTGAGTTCACTTCTACGGGGACACTCAGCGGTTACGATCGTACCGACAGGCTTCGCGAAATTACGACACCGACTTTACTCACAGCTGGACAATATGAACAAGCCACACCTGCAACGGTCAAGTATTACCAAAGCCTCATTCCCGGATCGGAGGTTGCCATTCTGGAAAACTGCGGCCATTTGACCATGCATGACGATCCTGAGACCGATATCAAGATCATACGTGATTTCCTGGCACAGGTCGAGAATAAATAAACAGGGTGTCACCCCGCGTCAACAATACGATAATATGAAGAGGCTGCTCCAGGGAGCGCCCTTCCAAATCACTCAATTCAGGATAAATGGGGATCATCTGGGATTAATTTCTGACATAATATTGGCATAGTAAGCTTTGATTGACTTTCGAAGATCGCTGTAAATCCCTGGTAGACAAATGAGGGTGGAAGGGATCGAACCTTCGACCACCTGCTTAAAAGGCAGATGCTCTACCACTGAGCTACACCCCCACGCCTTAACTACGGCAAAAAATAATAATAGCCGATGCCTCTCTATAGTCAAGCGAAAACTACCCAAAACAGGATGCCTGACGCTTGACCGAGGCTTCGACCGTCGTTAGATTTCAGTCGTGAAGTTCATTTGCGATGACAACCTGGGCAAGCTCGCCAGGTACCTGCGGGTACTGGGATTCGATACCCATTTCGATGAGAGTATCGACGATAACGCATTGCTCAGGATCGCAGCCTCCGAGGAAAGATACCTGCTGACACGCGACCATAAATTATCATCGAAGAGTATCCCCCACGGTCTCCTGATTCTGGAAAATGATGACCCGCTGAATCAGCTCTCCATAGTGATTCAGAAATTAGACTTAAGAATCGACCCCAGGCTGTTGTTCAACCGGTGTTCCAGATGCAACCACCTTTGCCACATTGTAGATAAACAGACAATCTCCGAAGAGGTTTTTCCCTTTATCCTGAAAACCCAGGAAATCATCAAACAATGCCCTTCCTGCAGAAGATTTTACTGGAAGGGCAGTCATTATAAGGCGCTGTTGGGGAAGCTTAGATCCGCCATTCCGGATGAGAACATCCAGGGGAAATGGCCCGGCATTTAACTATTTTTTTCGTCTTTTTTGATTTCTGCGGTGATTCTCAATTTTGCGGAATCGCCCGGCTCCAGATCCAACTCCATGACCGGCATGACCGTGGACTGCTGATAATTTCGCTCGAATCCACTCTCCGACAGGCTGACGGTCTCAATCGGAAATCGCCACCAATCGAGTTTTCGATCCGCCTTTAATATGATGTTATATTTGAAGGCATCATCCCTGATCCCGAAATTATTCGAGCTTGAAATCACGCCGCTTGAGAGCATTTCGCAGGCTGTTAGCTTGGAACCGTTGACATGATAATACCTATCAGGCGAATTCCCCGCCAGCATGGCCCAGGCGGTTTCGATGCCAAATAGGGATTTCAGATGCGCATCCGATCTGTTTTCCACGCGGTAGAGAACATCAAACCTCGAACTATCGGACCACAGGACCACCATTTTCCCCACGATTATCGGCGCCCAGATATTGTTGATCCAAACATGCCCGTCTCTGGCCATCGCCAGGGCTATCCGATCGTCCTTTTTGATCAGTTCCGCGGAGTAAGGCTGATCGACAAAATCCCCGCACTCGGTATATTCGTTTCTGGCGAATTTCTCGATATCGACATCGCGTCCCAAAAAATGATCGAGGAAACTTACTCGCCGATGCCAGTCATAGACCAGATATTTTTCCAGCCCTTCCTCTTTGACCTCGACCCTATCATGGATCGAACCTTCCCCTGAATCATCGGTCAGCGTCGCCTGGGCAAGCCTGCTATGGTAGCCCTCCTTCCGCCTGGTCATGGTGTCTAAGAAATTTATCGATGCCGGCTTATAATCCAGCTCGAAAATCGAGCCCCCGAAAGATGGCGCAATATAGAGATTCAAGAGGCGGTTTTTGAGTATTACCTCCTCGTGCCCGTCTATGTCGAAATCGAATACCTCATGTTCGATAAACGATTTTTCTTTGGCGCTCTCGAGGATCGACTCGGCCTGTAGAAAACGCGAATAGGTAGCATGCCTTAGATGATTCAGATACAGCCCGCCGAATACGCCATGCCAGTAAGGGCAATTACACTGCCCCTGCCATTTGAGATCGGTGGCTCTGGCAAGTGTATCTTTATTGAGGATCTTTTTCTCCGAGGCCTCCCGTATCTGATATGTCAGGTGCATCATTTTTTTATGCATGTTGTTGGCCTCGGGATACTTCGACATAAAATTGCGCCAGAAACCTCCGCGAATGAGATAACCATATTCGTCCCAGAGCTTTTCGTTTTTAAACTTATTCTCTATCTGTTCATACTCTCCGAATCCGTCCGGCGGCAACGACCACTGTCCCATCTCGGCGTAGGAGGATGTTGGAAGATAAACTCTGCCGGCGGCCGGCAACTCTTCAATCGCCTCGGAAAAGAACACCGGCTTTATCCAGCCGAGATTCTCCGCCAGCTCGTGAAAAAAACGTTCCAGCCACCTTTCGTTATAGCAGGTATTATGAGTGCCGGGCCAGACGCCGAATTTCTCACCGTCGTCGGCATATACCACAACAATGTCGCCCCGTTCGTCATAGAGCCTTTTAAGGTAATCGATTGTCGCCCTCGGGGACTGAAACGGTATACTGTATCTCAAAAATTTGCTGATCGGAAAAACGTAAACCGGCAAACCCCCATCCTCTGTAATATAGTATCCAAAAAGCTGGTCGTCTTTCAAACCCGCCCATCGAAAGTGAGTATCATCCAGGACAGTATAGGTCATCCCCGCACCGGCCATTATCGCCGGCAGGCCTGGTTCCCAGATACGTTCGGCGGTCCACATGCCCTTCGGCACGACACCAAACTTCTGCTCGATATAATTCGACATCTTCTCGATCTGACCGATACTATCCTCCATCGGTATGACGCTTAATATCGGCTCGTAAAATCCACCGCCCATCATCTCCATCTGGCCGGAAGCCAGCATCTCTCTTAAGAGTTCGAACCATTCCGGTTTGTTTTGCTCGATCCAGTAAAAAAGCGGCCCCGTGGTGTGAAGGCAAAATTTGATGGATGGGTGGTTAGCGATCGTTTTCAAGAAAGGCAGGTAGCACTTATCATAGGCAGATTCGAAAACGGAATCGAAATTTCCAACGGGCTGGTGGATATGTATTCCGAAAACGAGCCTTATCATCAGAATATTGAAAAGTGAATATATTTTTTGGGATTAGCCTTGAAATCAATTAATAGAGAATCAAGATCGACGGCGGTCTTGAAAAGGCTCTGATATAACGAATCTTCCTTCAGCGCTCTTCCAATAGTCCCCCGCCCGGCTTCCATTTCGGTAATTAAATTTTGAACCGATGCCGAGAGGCTGTCCAGCCTGCCGGAGATGACGGCAAAGTCATCCGAGGCTTTGCTGAAATTATCAAGCGTGCCCTGAAGTTTCTGCTCATTGCGGTCTACGAAACTTCTCATCCTGGCTGACGAGACCGATAGATCTTCCAGAGTCTGCGACATCTTCTCCTTGTTTTCCTCCGTCAGCGAACGTAGATCGCTCGATATCCTCTCCATATTGGCTATTATGTTCTTGATGGAGGTTGTCGCTGCAGGTGTGCCCACAGTGCCCTCGAGTATCGCTACCAGATGCCGGACCTCATCGATGGCGGCGCCCATCATACCCATGACTTCAGGGATGCCTGTATCGTAGAATCCATGTACCGGATAGGAGAGATCCAGCGGTACGAACGACACACCAGGGATAATATTAATGAATCGCTCGCCCATGAGACCGATATTCATGACTGTAAACTTAGCATCGCTTTTCAATTCGACATCCTCTGTGAGATTGAACGTCACCAGAACGTCGTTGCCTGAAAGGACGATTTTCCTCACCTCGCCTTTTTTGACGCCTAAGACGCTGACGGGGTCTCCCACCTCGAGAGTACCTATATTGGGAAACAATACGGAATAATCATACCTCGCAATGTTGAATTTATAATCCTTCACCCAGATTATCCCGAAAAATAAAATAAGGGCCGCCACGATGACGACCGAACCCACTTTTAACTCGACCGAAAGATCCCTCATCTTGTTCCCTTTAATTTCCCTCTAACATTTACATTCGGCAGAAATAGGATCTGGTTTCAGGTGATGATAAAACATTTATTTACTATGGCGCTTCGGGAGGGCGGTCTGCTGGAACAACCGCCGACTTTCTTAAGCGCTATTCCATATCCGCCTCGAGATAAGCCAGCGTGGTTTTTCTGCGAGCGATCTCCTCAGTCAGCCTCTGGATAAATCTCTGGGCAGTATTTTCACCGTAGACTTTCAGCATATGGTTCATGCTGATGACCTCGGAGATTACCGTGATATTCTTTCCCGGGGAGACCGGGATAACCACATACGGAATCTCAATTCCCAGTATCGACGTGCGATGATCATCGATCCCCAGGCGATCATATTCCTTGGTTTCATCCCAGCGTTCCAGACGAACCTCCACCTCGATCCTCTTCTGCAATCGAATGGCCCTTATCCCGAAAAGCTTCTCGATGTCGATGATTCCGATGCCGCGCACCTCCATATGATGGCCCAGTTTCTCGACTGCGTGACCCACGATAACGTCCGGTGCCTTTTTGGTGATCTTTATGGCGTCATCGGCCACCAGGCGATGACCCCGTTCGACGAGATCGAGAACGCATTCAGATTTTCCTATGCCCGATTTGCCTGTATAAAGAAGGCCAACACCGTAAACGTCCACCAGCGAACCGTGAATAGTAGTCTGGGGAGCGAAAATGTTAATAAGATAAGCAGATAGTCGGCCTATCAATTCTGTGGTCGAAAGGTTCGTCTGCAAAACCGCCGTGCGCGAATTTTCGGCATAGTGGAGAAATTTCCTCGGGGGAACCATGCCCTTGGTTACGATAAAAAGCGGAATATCAAAAGCAAACAGGATCGCTAAACGCTCGTCGAGCTGGGTGTCTGTAAGGCTATTCAGATAGGAAATTTCCGTCTGACCAAGAACCTGAGTCCTCTCATTGGGAAACCGTTCGGTAAACCCCGTAAGGGCCAGTCCCGGACGATGAATCTGGCTGTCCTTGAGAGATTTCTCATATCCTATTCCCTCCAGAAGCGGAAAAAGCTCCAGAAAATCACGCTTATCCGAGATTAATTTGCCGATCGTGAGAACTGTCATGCTCGCTACTCGCTCCCCGTTTCCTCAGCCTCGACGCCAAAAGTCCGTGTCTTCGGAGGCGATTTCTTGACACCCTTTTTATCCCTGAGCTTGGCCTTATACTTTTTTATCTGAGTCTCCATTTTACTGATAACCTGTTCGATGGCGACATACATATCGAAAGCCTTAGCTTTGGATGTAAGCACCGTCCCATAGACTTTTACGGTCAACTCCGCTATCTGCCTGGATTTCTCCACCGACATTGTCAGATGCGTGTCTATTATATGATCGTAGTATTTCTCCAACCTCTTTATTTCGTCTTCGGCATATTTCCTCAGGTTATCCGTTAGCTGGAAGTGCCTTGCTGTAGTTCTGATCTCCATTTAAACACCTCTCAATCGGTTTTAACGGTAATCCGACTCTCTGCCGGAATAATGCTTTTCAGAAACGAATCTTGTCCGGCAGAATTCAAACTGCATAACTACCTCGCGGCTTCCGATCTGGTTATCGGAATGCCCCTCTCCTTCTCTACTCTTATTATCCGCATCGAGCCTGCGTTCTGTTTCCCTCCAGAACCCGATGATGTCAAATCGCTTAGCCGAATAATGGCCTCCTTTTGAATTTCGCCTTAATGCAAAAACCGGCCAGTTCCAGACCGGGGAAACGCATTCTCACAATGCCGTGCTCCATAATGTGGAGATTAATTTATAAGGATTTCAAGCGGCAGGCAAGCGTTTTTATCTTTATACAGAGTCGATCCTGACGATCCTTAAATCCTGAATGTTCAGCTCGACGAGGGGCCGGACATATCCCTCGATAACTGTTTCCTGAATCTCGCCGATTTTATGGTTAATTCTTCACGGTATTTAGTGACCGTGCGTCGAGCAAGCTTGACGCCATCCTTTTTGAGAATATTCGCAATCTCCTGATCCGATAACGGCATAGCTGAGTTCTCGCCTGAAATGATAGCCTGGATCTTATTCTTCACCACGCGTTTGGATAGATCCTCGCCATCCACCGTCGAAACCCCGGTGTTGAAGAAATATTTGATTTCAAATACCCCAAGAGGCGTCTGGACATATTTCCCACTGGCCACCCGCGATATGGTGGCCACGTTCATCCCGACTTTATCAGCTATCTGCTCCATCGTCAACGGCCTAATATGGTCTTCGCCATGCTCGAAAAACTCTATCTGCTCCTCTACTATAGCATCCATGACGTTGATCATGGTGCTTCGCCTCTGGTTGATGGCATTGATAAGCCATCGGGCCTGCTCCAGCTTTTCACGAACATAATTTTTCGTGGCTTCGGGGGTTTTATTCCCTCGCCTGATAAGAGACCGGTAAGATTGATTGATCCGCATCCTGGGAAGGTTCTTATCGTTATGAAAAACCACATAGTTATCGTCCATTTTTTCGACAATCAAATCCGGCACCACCGCTGCTGCGGCTTTCACGAATTGACCCTGAGCCGGTTTTGGCGATAAACCTTTTATGATATCCAGCGCCGCCTGGATTCTCTCCGGGGATGCTCCTGTTAGTTTGGAAAGCTGGGAAATGCTCTTTTTGTCAAGCGTATAAAGATGCTTGTCCACAAGCTCCCACGCCAGAGAATCCTTAAGCCCCTGTTCCTCGAGTTGAGCCAGGAGGCACTCGCGAAGATCGATAGAAGCGATCCCCGGCGGGTCGAATCCCCTGATAACTTTCAACACCTTCTCAATCATCTCCGGATCTTTCTGAAGCTCCTCGGCCATTCTGTTGACATCCGATTGCAGAAAGCCGGAATCATCAATATTGCCTATTATGTAGGCTCCGATGTCAATCTTTTCATCGCTTAAGCGGGTATAGCCAAGCTGCTCGAAAAGATAATCATAAAGCGTTTTTTCCACGACCTGGGTTCGCTCAGTTCGCTCCTCGTCGCTTTCAGAAAAATCCCTGTAATGCCCCGAAACCCATTCATTTTCCTCGCCCAAGTACTCCTGCCAGTCGATCTCTTTGAGTTTCTCCTCATTCTTGCGGGCCGGCTCCGGAACCTCGGGCGGAATTATTTCCTCCTCCTGGTCCTCGATCTCCTCCAGGAGCGGATTTTCAGCCAGATTCTGCCTTAGAACCTGCTCGAGATTGAGTATCGGCTCCATTAAGAGCTTCAATGATTGGATCAGATCCAGCCTGACCGTAAGCTCCGGCCGAAGCCCCATTATTTGTGACATCCTAATATTTACCATAGACTTATCCTAATCCAGAAACCTCTCCGCCACCGCTTCTATTATCGGCAAAACCGGAATCAGACTTAACTGAAAGCCCTTTCTATGAATCAATATACCAGCTTAAGCGATAATTGCAAGCAAAAATTAGTCCAAAATAGTGCCTGCTGACAATTTTATGGCATAAAAAGCCAGAGGGCGAGCGATCCTGCCCCTCCGGGACCCCCATGCCGGCTTCGTCCATTGTCTTTTGATCTCCATGAAAGGCATGAATCTGTTGAGGTCGCCACGAAAATAAAGGCCATGCCAGAACCATCATGCCCCGCGGGCACGCTCAACGATGTCATTTTATGAGGATTACTGAATTCTTCTCGCCTCATCTATTCATATATAGGATTTTTCACTATTTTAGATAAATCAGTTTCAGCGGCGGCAAACGACCGTTTGATACGACCCTGGCGAAGTAAATGCCTGAAGATACCCTTCGCCCGGAGTTGTCGGTGGCGTCCCAAACCGTTTTTTTATCACCTCCTCCTGCATAGCTTAAATCGAGCCGCTTTACCAGCCTGCCGCGAACATCGTATATGCCTATGGTCTCATCACCTCCTCCACCGCATTTTAAGGTTAATACTGTAGACGAATTAAAGGGATTTGGATAAGCACCTAAAACAAAAGAGCCTGGAAATGTCGGAGGAATGGCATCTGCTGTCTTCGTCGCTATGGCATTCCACGTATAATATAAATCGCAGGGCCCGTTCACAGGCTCACCCGCCATTACGCAATGAAGCATTGGACTGATTTCTTCACGATTATAGAACAAGATAGGCCCGCCCTCAAGCAGCTCGGCCGATTCATCAATGAGCTCCGGTCGATCCCAGGTCGCGCCCCAATCTCCAGATTTCGAATGCATCAGCTTGGGATAGCCACAGCCTAAGTAGTCCTCATCCATCCAGATCGCATAAAGCGTATCTTCCAATATAACGCAGCTTGAGGATGAACCCGTTTGCGTGTAGGTAAGTCGAGTTTCTGGAAGCCAGGTTTCTCCGTTATCCCTGCTCGCCCTACCCAGAATATCCCCGGTAAAACCACATTCGCTTCCATACTTGTAGTCAAACCACAAGGCCATAAGATTGCCCAGTGAATCTGCTATTGCCGAAGGAAATTGGCTGTGTTTGTGATTCGGAACTCCTTCGGGTGTGGAGACATAAATCCTCTCCGACCAGGTATGACCATGATCATCGCTGTAACGATAGTAAATTTCAATCCCTACGGTATCATCTATATTGCTCATCTGATAAACAAGATGCAATCGGCCCTGGGAATAGAGCACATTCGGCCCACTGTCTATGGCGCTTGCCTCACTTTCCGCTGTAAAGGGGCCACTCCAGCTTTCACCATTATTGTAACTGGAGAAAACAAGGATATGCCCCGGAATGGCGCACGAGAGAAAAAGCGTATCTCCGGTTCCGGCCAGCCTCGGATATTTCCATCCATTATAGTACACTTCATATGGCTCGCCCCATGACCGTCCCCCGTTGCTGCTCCGTATAGTATAGACCTTAGTAGGTTCACCTGATTGATACCGACCAATAAAAGCCATATGAAGCTTACCGTTAGAGGATATTATGTCGGGTGTCCTGGAGCCGTAAAAATCTTCAACGGGGCAAATCGGCTCCGTCCAGGTTTCCCCGTTATCCGGCGATCTTAGATAAGTAGTCCAAACGCTTGTTTGTGCCACAACATGCAATGTTTCGGCTACGGCAACAGCCCGCGGGCATATACCGGGCATATCAGATATTCTCACCGGCTCGGTCCACTGGGCATAGCTATAGCTACAGAACAGAGACAAAATGCATATAAAGGTTGGGACTAAACTCCGCCTCATAGCTCGGCACCCATAGATAAAATGACTTCTCTAAGAGTCAATATAATCATCCATATTTGCGTGTCAAGGAAATATATAGGCTGGGTTTACATAACTCTATAGCCGGGAACGGGTTGGTTGCCCCAGACTCCCCGTTTGTAGGATCTCAGTTCAGCGTGAATTTTTCGCCGAGATAAATCTTCCTGGCCTCGGCGTCATTGGCCAGGAACTCCGAGGTGCCGCTTTTGAGGATCTCGCCGTCGCAAATGATATAAGCCCGATCGGTGACCGACAGAGTCTCCCGGACGTTATGATCGGTAATCAATATACCCAGTCCTTTCTCCTTCAAGCGGGCGATTATCCTCTGTATCTCCTCGACCGTGATCGGATCGATACCGGAGAAAGGCTCATCCAGAAGGATAAACTTTGGCTCGGTCACCAGCGCCCGGGCGATCTCCACGCGACGTCTTTCGCCGCCGGATAGGTTATAGGCCATAG
>CBEWDL010000111.1:0-11287 GCA_965555375.1 uncultured bacterium | reverse complement strand
GATATGAACAGCTTTACTTTAATGACGGTTTCGGCTACTTCTCTTTGGCCGCGAATGGTGAATTTCCACAAATAGACGATGAAACCAGTGACGTAGTCCTATTTGATTGTGACGGCGATGGGGATCTTGACGCCTTCGTCGTAAATTTCAATTATCGATCGGATTACCTGGCCATAAATGATGGGAACGGCAATTTCCTGATCGATTGGAATAGATTTCCCCCGGATTCATCAACTAGCATAGTGGCAAACTCTGCTGATATTGACGGCGACGGTGATAGGGACATTGTAATGCTTGGTAATGCCCTTAATGGGGGAGATGTTCACAGGGTGTGGGTGAATGATGGAAATGGTTATTTTGAGAATCAGGATTATCGATTGCCAACGTTGGATCTGATCTATACGACGGTAGAATTCGCTGATGTTAATGGCGATCTAAGCCTTGATTTGCTGGTAAACGACCGCTGGGACGATGGTCGCCCTCGTATTTTGATTAATGACGGTGAAGGATTTTTCGTTGACGAAACCGAAACCAGATTTCCGGTTACAGAATGGAGTCGTTGCGCTGAGTTCGCTGACGTTGATAACGATGCCGATTTTGATGTGATCCTCGCGTATGAGGGGAGATGCGGCTTTCTGATAAACAATGGGTTGGGCTTTTTTGATGACCAGACTGACATAAGAGGGCCGCAATTCGATTTCTGGGGAGCGCCAACTAGGATGAAAGCGGCTGACATGGACAATGATGGCGACGAGGATCTCCTTGTAGGTATATCAGGCTATCGCGATCTGGTATTCATAAATTCCAGCGATGGTTTTTATGAAGATCAAACTGAGGATAGGCTACCGGACCATAGATCTGACACTGAAGATCTGATTTTGGGGGATTTTGACAACGACGGCGATGTCGATTTTTTCCGGGTGGGGTTTGGACTTTGCAAAAACAATATTTATATTAATACGTTGGATATTCCAGATTCCATTCCCCCTATGATAAAGGATAAGATAGTTTTTGCCTCCGCTGTTATTGAACCGGGTCCTTATAAGGTTGGTGTCGTCGCCACCGATGGCGTATCTATGGAGAACAAGCAACTAATGGCATCCGTATATTGTTCGACTGATTCATTAAATTACGTTGAAATAGGGCTGCATTATATTGGCGGATATATGTTCCAAGGGGAAATTCCCGCCGTTGATAGTGGAATCACGATAAGCTATTATTATACGGTCGAAGACAAGGAAGACAACATTTCTCTGATGCCAGAAGACGCGCCGGATACAGTCTTTTCGTTTACTTACCTTCCCGGACAAACGAGCATAGCTCTTGAGGGGGAGACTGGCATGACGGGTACGATAATAATTGCGTATCCTAACCCATTCAATTCCGCTGTTAAAATTATAGTCACAAATCCGGAAGGAGGTGATCTGGAGATATTTGATATCCGTGGTCGGCTAATAAGGGCTTTTAACATGAATAACAGTAGAGGAATACATGAGCATACATTAATCTGGGATGGCACAGATAATGCGGGCCTGGAAGTCACGTCGGGAGTTTATTTGCTGACAACGAAGAGCCTGCGGCATCAAGTGAGCCGTAAACTCATTTACGCAAAATAATATTAACCCTTTTTCAAGGGGGGAGCCATGATTACGTCAAAAACTCTCTATGTCGCTATATCTTTGTGTATTCTCCTAACTTCGTCAGGAATGGCAACGTGGTTCGATATAACGGGCGAAGCCCCTGGGCTGCTTAATGATGAAATCAATACATGCGCTTGGGGAGATTACGACAATGACGGTGATATGGATCTTTTCGCCGGGAATAGTCAGACTAGACCTGGCAGTTATCTCTATGAAAATATCGCCGGAAATTTCGTTGATAGGGCTGCGGATGCGGGCGTTCAGTTTTTGGGGAGAAATGCACAGGCAAGTGCCTGGGGAGATTGTGACAATGACGGCCTTCTTGACTTATATGTAGTTGCGGGGGGATACGGAGGCTCATATGAGAACATTCTGTATCGCAATTTAGGGCCTGAAGCAGGATGGACTTTTGAAGAGATAACAGATGTTGTTGGCGGCCAGGAGGATTCGCGAAGCGCTATCTGGGGGGACTTCAATAATGACGGTCTTCTTGATCTGTATGTGGTCAACGTGAATGCCGAATGCGAAATGTATAAGAACGTTGGCGGATGTGGTTTTTACGACCAGGCGTGCGTTCCTGGAGAAGATATAGGTGGTGCGCACGGGGGAGTGGCAGGAGATATCGATAATGATGGCGACCTCGATATCTTCGTAGCAAATGTTGCGAGCGACGATCACAACAGATTATATCGAAACATCGGGGGTTGGATTTTTGCCGAGGAAGCTATGCAATCGAATATTGGTATACCGGAGGCCGTGTGCTACAGCGGTTCCTTTTCCGACTACGATTTCGACGGGGATCTCGATCTATTTATCACAGCCCGTGATCGTAATTATCTTTTCAAAAACGAGGGCGAAGATAATAACGGCTTCATAGAGTTTGTGGATGTAACCTCGGCAAACGGCATTACTGTCCCGGCGTATTCCCCAGGTTCCGCATGGGGCGATTTTGACTTGGACGGTGATCGCGATCTCTATATAGCGAGTCTTAACCCCAATGAGTTCTATCGAAACGGCTACCGTCAAGACCTTCAGCTATTTGAGCGGAAAACAGATGATGCGGGTGTTGGAGACGCAGCCATGAGTCTTTCAACCGAGTGGGCTGATTATAACTCCGACGGGAAACCTGACATCTATCTAGGTAACCTTTATGGTTATGATGGATGGGAATGCAAGTTGTATGAAAACGCATACTCGGATCCTCCGGAGAATAACTACTTTGCCCTAGAATTGATAGGCGCCGAGTCCAACCGTCCCGGCATAGGCGCCCATGTTGTCTTAAGGTATGAAGATGATCAAAGCAATCGCACTCAGCAAATGGCGGAGGTCGCAGGCGGAGGTTCGGGAGCAGGTTCCCAGGGGTCTTTGCCGTTAGAATTCGGGATCGGACAGGTTAGCTCCATTGATTCTGTGTTGGTCTATTGGCCATCCGGTGATACGAGCATATTCGAGGACGTGGCTACGAATCAGAAAATCACCATTGTCGAGCACGGTTCTTTCAACGATCATGATTTGGTATGGGACCATAACCTGCACGGGCATTACTACATTTCAGGAAACGTGACAATTCAGGGCATCGAACTGGAGATTGCAGAGGGCACTCATGTATATTTCCATAAGACATGGAGGACAGACTACAGAGCCAAGCTAGTGTTTTCGGCGGGCGCTTCGCTTACAATATCTGGCACCGAAGCTAGTCCTGTTATTCTCACCTCTCAGTATTCTTCTCCCAAAGCTGGAGATTGGGAGGGAATGTATACGATGCTCTCGACGAATTCGATCTCCTTAAACTTCGCCCAGATAAGCTACGCCAACTACGGATTTTATGGCTGGGAATATTTGTCATACGCACCAGGTTCCATAGACATAACTGATTGTCGGTTTACAAACCTCAAGAGCGCAGGCGTAGATCTAGCATACCCATCTATCAACACTCCTACTCAAATAACGAACTGCTATTTTGAAAACTGTGGAAGCTATGGCATCAGAATACGCAAGGATATTCTGAGCAATGACCTCGACGTGATAATAGAGGCGGATACTGTTTTGAACTGCGTATACGGGATATGCTATTTTGGCAATAGTAACCTTGGATATACCAAGATACCTTCGATCTCGAACTGTGTAATTGAGAGAACCGTGCCCACGACGTTTGACGGATATGGTATATTTATTTCCTCTTTTTCTGCGGCAAATCCGTTTGTGTCACCCAGGGTAGAAAGTGATTCAATTGTCGGCTTCTACGGAGGCATTAAGCTTTCAAGTGTTAATTCTAATTGCAAGCTAGTTGCCAACAAGGTGAAGAATAATTCAGACTACGGGATATACTTAAAAAATGCTTCACCAGACATATTTCAATCAACTCCAGAGGGTATCCCGAACGTTTTTAATTCCAGCTATGTCGGCATGTATTGCGATAAGTCTAGCTCACCATATGTGAGATCGACAAAGATTAAAGAAAACATGTATCGAGGCGTATTGGTTGACGCGGTAACGCCGCCGGATTTCGGGACTGCATCATCTCACGGGGAAAATTCGATCCATACTGAAATCGGACTTATGACATTCGCTGATATGCATTACACTGTCGCGCTACCGCAACTGAATGCTGTGGGTAACTGGTGGGGGGAGTATCCTCCGAATCGGAGCGAAATCATAGGGAATATCAAATATTCCGACGCTCTCGAAAGCGATCCATTACCAGGCTATGAAAAGAGAGAAGCGTGCTTTGTTGATTTACCGGATGGTCTCGGTCTTGGGCAAAACTTTCCTAATCCTTTCAATCCGATTACAAGTATCTCCTTCTACCTCGCCGAGCCGGGATTCGCCAGCCTGAAGATTTACAACCTGAACGGGCAGCTGGTGAATACTCTCGTTTCCGATCAGATGGGAAGCGGCGAACATACAGTGATATGGGATAGTAAAAATAGCCCCGGACAGGAAGTCAGCTCCGGCATTTACTTCTACATATTGGATACAGATTACGGGAAAGCATCGAAAAAGATGGTTTTGCTCAGGTGACGGTTTGGATAAACGGAAATGTCAAGGAGGATTGAGATGAAAGCGATTAAGAAATATACGGCGGCAGGCGCGATCACGCTCTGGATCATCATGCTGGCGGGCATTGCGGTTGCGGATGAGAATATCGTGGAGATAAATACAACCACGGTGATCCACTCGCCTGATAACAGCAACTTCCGCATCCTGATGAGGCCAGGGATCCAGTTCCCGGATACGAACATGGTCGTAGACCGGGCGTTCCTGAATCTAATGGTATCGCCCCAGACTGAGGACACGACCTTTATTTCCATTCGGCTGCACGGAATCACTACAGAATGGGACCCCAATAACGTCAGCTGGGATTCACCCTGGGTCGGAGAAGGTGGCGATTACGATAGCGTTTTCTATGCAGAGAAAATGATTACGCTGCCAGAAGATCAGGAAATCAGTATAGACATGACCGACCTGTGCATGCGCTGGGCTGACGGAAGGTTGCCGTACTACGGCTTTCTGCTTAAGGTCTCGCAGAGCTCATTGGCCGGGTTCACGGTGGCAAGACAGAACGACGCACCTTGGGCGACGTTCACGATTAAATATACGCCGATGCCGCTCGAATAGAGATTGCCAATCAAGCCCCGGCTTCGGTCGGGGCTTTTTTGTTGCCACTAGTGGGGAGTTTGTGGAAGTGATTCTCATAGGAATTATCTGGCTTCCGGCAATTAATCGAATTCCAGCTTTTCCACTGCATCCGCCAGATGATCGGGTGCCAAATGGGAATAGATCATCGTGGTCTGGATATCAGAATGCCCCATCAGCTTCTGGACGGTCGGCAGGTCAACACCCTTCATGACCAGATGGCTGGCGTAAGTGTGCCTGAGGGAGTGAAGTTTCGTTAAACCCTCGATTCCTGCCTTATTCGCGATGCTGATCAGTTGCCGGCGGAGCTTCTCCTTGATCTTGCCACCGTCCTTATTAGGAAAGACAAAGTTGCTCTTCAGGCTCTTATCGTTCTTCTGCTTTAAGCTTTTCAGGAGATCATAAGTCCCCTGATTCATCGGGATCTCCCTCTCCCCCGTTTTCGGATGCCAGAAATCCTTTCGCCGGATCTTCATCTTTCTACGCTTGAAATCAATGTCCGACCACTCCAGATTCTCAAGCTCGGCTTTTCTCATACCCGTATTCAGGAATGTGTAGAAGATATTCCTCAGATCGGACGGGGAGTTCTCCAGCAACCGCTGGCATTCCTCTTTGGTCAGAAACCTCGGAGCTTTTGAATCGTTGACCTTGAGCCGGACCACACCTTTTGTGGGATTCTCCTTCAAGTAGCCCCACTTGATGGCCATGTTGAAGATCGTCCGCAGCGTCCCGATCTCAAAATTGATAGTATGCCCCCTGGCACCCTTGCGGGTGTAATCCGAGATGTCCTCCTCGGATTCGACGGAAGAGCCATTGGGATTGACCCACTCTCCTTTGCGGAAGACTTTGTAGCCATCGATCTCTTTGGCTCCAATCTGAGATAGGAAAAGAATCTCACGCTGCAGGCTTAGAAACCTCTTGAAGTGGTCTATGACGGCTCTGTAGCGATTGTAGGTGGCTTTTGAATGGTTGGCATCGGAATACTCCAGAAACCGCTCCAGAAACTTCTCGATAGAGATGTCATTCTTGGCGAATCCGAACTCGTCCCTGGCGATTTTAACCTCGGCATCTTTCAGGGCCAGTTCAGCGATCTTCTTTGACGAACCGACTCTTTTTCGAATTCTGCGTCCACTGGCTCGTACGTCGATATACCAGATATTGCCTCTTTTGTAGATCGATCCCATGCTAACCCCCGTCTTATGATGGTCACAATATGGCCACACGGCCTATCCGCCCCCAATATACTATATCGTAACTTGTTGTCAAGAAAATAATTAAAAAATCTCAAAAAAGAATGGCGGAGAGGCAGGGATTCGAACCCAGAAATGCCCCATATCTACCAACATGTTACAGCAGCTGCTACAAATATGCTCAGGGAATTTTCTCTGGATTTATGGGATGGCTATCCAACTGCTCACCGCCAGAAGAACACCAGAGATGGTCTATTGCGGCTGACGTGGACATTAAAAAAGGGGAGCCGTTAAGGCCCCCCATTGGCATTCCATCAGAGAGTTTTACTTCAGCAATATCATCTTCCTCGTCGCGCTGTAGTCACCAGCCTGAATCCTGTAGAAATACATGCCGGAAGAAGCATTCTTGGCATCCCACTCCACCTGATGATAACCTGCAGGCTGTTCTCCTTGAATCAGTGTTTCAACCTTGCGCCCGAGGATATTGTAGATGTCTATGGTTACCTCGGAAGCCACGGGCAGATCATATCGTATGGTAGTGAAGGCGTTAAATGGGTTGGGGTAATTCGATAAGATTTCAAAACTATATTCTCCATTTTCCCGGGGATCGGAGACTACAACAATGCCGTTTCGTAATTGGACATCCATGCTGTCGATAGTCGAATTTCCGTATTCATCCAGAGCCTCGACAAAAATACGGTATTCGCCGTCCGGATAATCGGTTGTAGAGAAAGCCAATTCCTTTTCCGATAGATCAATCAGGGAATCACCGTTATTGTTGGTCAATATGTGATAGTAATTCCGTTCCATTTCCATCCACGTCGGCGGGAGGAGGAATTCATCCCTCTTGTATAAGACCGTAGCATAAGGCTCATAATGAGCTGATCCATAAAAATCATACGGATGATTCAGGATTTGCCCCAGCGTTCGCGGGAATACGGTATCGCCGTCCGGTATTGTATTCACCCAGTAATATGTTTCGAATGCTGGTTGCTGCCACGGAGAATCCCCAACGTAATCTATGACCTTCACTATTATATCAATGTCTCCATACAAACTGTCGGGAAAGAGGTAAGTGCTCGATTCATTTATACAAAATGCGAATTTCGAATAATCGAATACATCCTCAATAACAGGGGCAATTGAGTCGGTATCAGGCCGCAAGGATAACAGCGGATTATAGGTGATGCCCCACTCGTCGTCGTCATATCGCCAGACCCATCCCGAGTCCTGGATCTCCACAAAATGGATGTGTCCCCATTCGTTCGTCCATTCGATGATGTCCCCCAGATAATCAAAGGTTTCAACGGTATCTCCGACATCGAACTGAATCGTGCTTTCTATTAAATGAGCATAAAGCCATCCAGTAGAATAATCGGGAGTCTGCTCGGGGCTGATCGCAATACGCCAGTAGCTCTGCCCTCCCAGGGTGAGTACGCATTTGACGAACCCCCCGTTAACCGCATACGTGGGCTCACCGATGGGAGTTATTATATCAAGCCCCTGATGAAGATACGACCAATCCGGTTCGCCGTACGACATGTGCTGTTCATAATAATTCCAGACCGTGCACATGCTGTCAAAAGGCGCAAAAGGCCATGGTATTTCTTCATAATCAAGAGATGACGTGTCTTTCTGCCCTGGCACATAGGAATGGTGAATATTCTTGACTGATTCCTCCTTTTCCAAAATCAAATTGCCTTGAAGGTTGAAAATTCTCAGAATTCCTCTGGAAAACTCATGGTCACGATAATGAATCCCCGTAAGTATTTTCCCCTTTTCCAGAATAAGGTCCCGATAAGATAGATTTCCTCTGAGGCTATTGGCGAACAACAAGCTGGCATCTAATAATGAATAGACTTCAAGATGCCGCTTGTCGATCACCGCGATGATATCATGCGTTGACGAGATTCTGATCTTCCGTGTATAGGCAAAATCGGTTCTAACTTCCCTCAGCAACTCAGTATTTGAATAAATCATAATCTGGTTTTCAGAAGCAACGGCGACGAGATCCTCATCCTCGGAGATATCAAATTGAAAACCTTTTTGATATGTTTCAACTTTATGGTCTGATATTGAGACGATATTGAGGCCTCTGGTAGTTCCAACGCCGAATTTATTCCCTTTCGAGGAGAATCCAAAAACCATTGCTCCGGTAAAGGACTCCGAAAAGAGATGTTCGCCATTTTTTGAGTAAAAATGGATAGTTATTTCATTCCTGTAGTGATGGGCGAAATCCACAAAGCCAACAACTCCCGAATTTGAGATATAGAGATCGGAAGCGGGGACATGTTTCATGGTGAATAAGAGCCGGTCGTTTTCATATAGTCTGAAATCTGTTAGCTCACGGATTTCATCGCTAACGTGCCCGATGTCATATTGGCACCAGAATAGGCCGTTCTCGGAATTGACCTTGCTATCGATGCCATAGGACTCACGGACAAATTTTCCGTTGAATGATACAGAGAGGTCTCCCGGCGGTAATTCTCCCCCGTATCCCTGGGCGAAAACAGGGAATGAAATCATGATGAACATGACAGCCAATGAAAAACCGTTCCGAAGAGAATACCGCATCCAAATGCCCTTTGTTCGACAATATACTGTTGCGGGCAGTTCTGTCAATATAAAAAGCATATCTCTCAAGCGCCGACGGTTTTCACGTGAGGATCAGATTTTATCCTGCCGGTCAGATTGCATTTGAGAAGGGGCTATTTTGATGGTAGCCCCTTTATTGACAATAATTGTAGAACGCCCTTTACAGTCAAACACTCCCGCTAAAAACAGCCTTGCGCTTGCGAATAATGGCGATAGTGCCGAAAGCCAGTAGCAGCAACGCCAGAATAATCATCCCCCATTCGGAGATGGTGGGGATATCAGGAGTTTCTTCCAGCGCGGCCCGAAGATTCGGTAGAGGGCCGATATTCTGGGTAACAGGATAATCCCCCGCCTGCTGAGGCGAACCGGTATTTTTCAACACCGTCCGCATGGTGGCAGGATCGACGACCGAACCGGTTTGAACCTCCATAACGCTTTCGTAAATCGCAACCGCCGAAGCTACGATTGGAGACGCCGATGATGTTCCACTGAAGTCGTCCGTGTAATAGTAATTTATGCCTTCGCCGCTATAGTACGATCCATAGCCGGTAGTCATCACTCGTTCGCCCCACCCCTGGAGATCCACCCGAGAACCATAGTTGGAAAAATAAAGACGAGAACGTTCGGTATCCGAGCCGCCAAATTCAGCGGGGGCGGCGCCCGCCCCGACCATTATGGCGCCGGAGTTATTCTCCGGCAAAAACGGCGCATGCCCCTGGTTAAAAATAGGATCGTCGAGATCCTCAGATCCATTGCCTGCAGCCTCGACAACATGTATGCCATTTCCGACCGCGGCGACAATCGCATTGTAATTGGGCAGTTCCCATTCGATAGGTACCATGCCGTCGCCTGGCCCCCAGGTTTGCAGTTCTATGAGAATTATATCGCCCTCTGAAAGCTGAGTTACGGCATATTGTATGGCAACATAGGGAACCCAGGCGTTATTCAGATACGACGGTGCGACCGCTGCAGAGGCTCCATAGGCAGCGCCAGTCGTACCCCAGCCGTTATTAAGACTTACCATCTCACCAAGTACCGCGGTCCCATGGTTAGTGTCATAACCCCAATTGCCCCAGGTATAGCCCGGGGGGATCCACCATGGAAAGGGTGGCAAATCGTTGTGGTTACTATTCCAGTTCAATTCAACGTCGCAAATGGTTACATTGTTGCCGGTTCCTCCGGCCAAAGACCAGGCCCAGATGGCGTCGATGCCGGTGGTGGCAGGCTCCAGATAACCCTGAAGATCCTGGTAGTCTCCCGGCAAAGGCAGCGGCGGCGGCAAATTTACCGGTCGAACCATTTCGACATCCGTCAGGGCATTAAGCCGGTTAATCCAATCCTCGGTTTTCTCCTGGTCCGGGACGGTCAGAATGAAATAGTTGTTCATGTCGGCTATCTCGCGGCCCAGATTATTTTCAGCGGTGGTCTGCATTTCATCGATGGTTTCTTCGTCGGTGCCGGTGGCCCGAAACCAGATTCCCCCCTCTCGGCTGATTGCCTCCAGCAACTTGCGCGCCTGTTCCGATTGCAAAGCAGATCCGGAACGATCAACGGGATAGCCGTTCACGCCGATGCCTATATCGAGATCATCTATAAATTTTACGCTGATATGATTTCTATCATGCCGTTCATCCAGGACCGTTCTAAGCGGCTTTTCTGCAATATTGCGCGGTTTCAACTGCGCACCGCCAGCAACACCGCTTATAAAAGCGAGCATTATGAATATGGTGCATAGCGCATAGAAGCTTTTTCTGGCATCAAAACCAGATATCGACAACGTATCCCAGCCCATGTGGCGAGGAAATACCTTTTCCATTTGATCCTCCTATTAAGTTCTCAAGCCTTGCGGTAAAGCGGAAGCCAGATAGATTTATACTATGGCAATATATCATGGATTCGCCGGTCGTCAAGCGCCAATTCGACAACCTGGCGTCTGACATCCCCCTTTTATGCTATTGCTATAGGAAGGCCTGATGATCTCCCAGAGACGTCTCAGTCCGGGGAATAGGATTTGACGGATATAAAGCTGGCAAAAAGAAAGGGGAGTCGTTGTGACTCCCCTTCTGCTTATCCTTATGTTTAGGCCTTTACACAATCTTGGTTAAAACGGTCTTCCTCCTCCTCACAACCGCAACTGTCCCAACCGCCAGCATCAATAACGCCATAATCACCATGCCCCATTCGGAGAGAGTGGGGATCTCCTGAATTTCACATGCATCATCAATT
>CBEWDL010000110.1:0-11342 GCA_965555375.1 uncultured bacterium | reverse complement strand
AAGGAAAAAAAAAAAAAAAAAGCCGCCGACGGAGCCGCCCCGGCCCGATCCGTTTAATTTTGAAACGTTCAGAGCATATCCACGCATTCTCGAAGCTTGGCCGATCTGGTTTTATGCTTGAGTTTCTTGAGCGCCTTGGCTTCGATCTGCCTGATCCGCTCCCTGGTCAGATCGAAAATAAGCCCGACTTCCTCGAGCGTTCTCGGAAGACCATCGGACATTCCGAAACGCAGCCGGATAACCTCCTCCTCTCTTTCGGTAAGGGTATTGAGCACCTTTTCGACCTGATCCTGCAGGTAAACGAACGAAGCTTTACCGCTTGTCGTTGAGAATTGAGGATCGGCGATAAGATTAAACATCTGGTTATCCTCATCGTCGCCGATGGGCTTTGAAAGGGATACAGTCTGCGGTATGATGCTTAAGATATCTTCGATCTTGTCGGTGGCCAATCCCACTTTCTTAGAGAGTTCGGGGATGCTTGGCTTACGGCCGAGCTTCTGGAACAGAGTCTGAGAAGCTTTAGCAACTCGTCCGTACTGGCTGTTCAAATACATCGGCGTCCGTATGGTTTTTGCCTGTTCGGACAAAGCCCGCGTTATCGCCTGCCTGATCCACCAGGAGGCGTATGTTCCGAACTTGAAACCCTTTCGATAGTCGAACTTGTCGACGGCTTTGACCAGCCCGGAATTGCCCTCCTGTATAAGGTCTAAGAACTCCATGCCGCGGCCAAAGTATTTTCTGGCTATGGAGATGACCAATCGCATATTGGCTTCGATCATGATCCGTTTCGCCTTGGCCAACTCCGATTCTAAAAATTCCAGCCGCCTTTTAATTGTCTCCAGTTCCGACTGCGGCATCTCCTCGGCGAAGAGATATTCTGAGAGATCCGAATCCATTCTACTGGCTATTATATTAAGCGGTCGATGATATCGGCGGCTTCCGTTCACCTGAATTTTAAAGACCGAGACCAACTCTTCTAAAAATTCGAGATTGAAGTTGAACTTCTCGATCTCTTTGAATAGTTTCTGGCGATTTTTCAGCCGCTTTTCGAGTATCCTGTCGGTTTTATCGCCCGTGAAATCCAGATTGTCACATCTGCTCTCCCCTAGAAGATCATGGATTTTCTTCAATCTGGTCACGACCTTCTGTCTTTCGCGTTTGATGTTTTCGGGGGCAAACCAGCGGCATGTCTCCGGAGAGACAATATCCTCCAGCCGGAATTCTTTCGACACTAACTTTTCCTGATAGGATGTCAGCATATCAAGTACGACGGTTGAGGAGAAGACAATCTTCTTAATCCCTCTTTTGTGCCCCTCAATCCTCCGGGCGACTTTCACCTCCTTTTCCCTGGATAGAATTTTGTATCGCCCCAGATCTCTGAAGTAGACGTAAGCCGGATCAGAACCGGCGTCGGCCGATCCAACTATGCTGTGGTCTACAGGTAATTTTTTCTCCGCGGGTCCATCCGGATTTAAACCGCCTCCGGAATCCCGGTCGATTTTTTCTTTGGCCGCATTGATGCCCTTCGCACGTCTGCCATCATCAGACTCTCGCGTCATTTGCCTCAACCTCAAGTTTTAGGTTTTGAAACTCCCGGGTTAAAATCTCAATTCTATCTTGATCAGACATCCTGTCCGCGTCGCTGATCAGCCCTTTAAGCTCATCTAAACGTTTTCTGACGGAAATCAGTCTGAATTTTTTTAAATATTCCTCAAATTCCAGCTCCGAATCGGGAGTGGATTGTTCCTGAAAAGCGATCTCCCGCAGACGACGGCTGGCGCCATTGTCATCAATCTTTTCGGATAGATCGGATATATCCAAATCTCTCCCCTCAGCGCAGGTTCCCGCCATAGCAACGAATATCTTACCGTTGCAGCTCTCCGCAAACAGCGATTCCTCTACCAATCCCTCGCTTCTGGAGATCAATTCCGGATGCGCCATTAGAAGCGCCAGAAATCTCCTTTCGAATCGATCCCGTCCCGATGACAACTGCTTTTCGGAATCGGCCTCTACGACCCGGCTGGCCTCGCTGATGAGGCCGAGGGTCTTCAGATCGATACCGAGTCTTTCAAACATTTTTTTCGATAGCAATTCCCTCGTCAGCCTATCCCCAACAGGAGCAGTCAACTCTGTTAAAACACCGATTATCCTTTTTTGCCTTGACAGCGTTTGATCTGAAAATCGACCATCTATAGACTGTTCGATGAAATCTATGATATCCACCGCCCCGGCGATCAATTTCGAAAGTTCCTCAGCTTGTCTGTCTCTGACGAAGCTATCGGGGTCGAAACCTTTTGGTAATTTCACCAAGCGCGGTTCCAGGCCGGAGTTATACAGAACTCCGCAGGCCCTGAAGGCGGCCTTAACGCCGGCGGAATCCGAATCGTAAATCAGCACCACTCGTTCACAAAACCGTGCCAGAAGAGCCGCCTGCTCGGCGGTAAAACCGGTACCGCTGGCTGCAACCACGTTTTTTATGCCGGATTGAAATAGCGTGATCAAATCGAAATATCCTTCTACGACAACGGCCTCATTTTTAGCGCGAATATCGTTCTTCGAAACATCCAGGCCGAATAATATTCGGCCTTTTTTATACACTTCCGTCTCGGGGGAGTTAATATACTTGGGAGAGTCATCGCCCGGCAAAACGCGGCCACCGAAGCCAACTACCCTTCCGGCGACGGTTCTAATCGGGACCATCAGCCTGTTGCGAAAACGATCGTAATATCCTTCCTTTTTTATCGCCAGCCCGGCCCTCTCAAGATCGGAGGGTTTAATACCCTTTGAAGAGACAGCCTTTATAAGTCCATCCCAGCCGGGAGGCGCAAAGCCAATACCAAACATCTGCGCCGTTGATTTGCCGATCCCGCGCGATTTGAGATATTTTGTCGCTGTTTCCGAGAACTTACTCCACAATAAGTTTTCGAAATAACCAGCCGCAAGAGACAGAGTAGTAAATAGCCGGTCGCTGTCCGATTTCGCAACCCCCGTTTCCGGGATAGTGATGCCTGCTTTGGCTGCCAGATATCGTAACGCTCCAGGATAATCAAAACGCTCGTGCTCCATGATGAAATTGATAACGTTGCCGCCTTTGCCACATCCAAAACAATGATAGAACCCCTTACCGGGAACCACATAGAACGACGGCGTCTTCTCCTGGTGGAAAGGACAGAGACCCTTATAATCCTTACCGCTTTTTTTCAGGTTCACAAACTCCGATATGACGGCGATTATGTCGGATTCGTTTGTTATCCGATCGACGATATCTTTCGGAATTAAGCCCGCCATTCACTCCGCCTTAATTGTTAGAACCGAGACCCCCGTCGAACCCTCATTCCAGTTACCCAGTCTGAAGGATGCAACCCGTTGATTGTGCGCAAGGAAATCCTGCACCTTCTTGCGCAATGCACCGGTTCCCTTGCCATGAATGATTGTAACCTGCTCCAGCCCGGCGTTGCAGGCATCATCGATATACCGCTGAATCAAAGGTTCGGCTTCGTCGAAAGTCATGCCTCTTATATCCAGATCGAGCCCCGGCTCAGGAGAGTAGTTCGTCCTGACGCTTGATTCAGGCGTTGATCTCCCGTCCGGGCTCTTGCGAAGCAGATTATCAAGTTCAGTGACCATATTGATGTTTCCGACACGGACCTTGACGCGCCCCATGGAATCGGCCGGTTCTAAGACCTCGCCTTCCGCCTCTATGCCCAATATATGAACTCTCTCTCCGGGAAGGCCCCGAGCCTGTTCTCCAACGGGCACGGGTGACAGTCTATGTATTTCCTCCCTGGTCTTTTCAAGCTTCTCGGAAACCTCTTTTTGGATTCTCCTTAAAGCCTCCTCATCTTTTGATCTCTCTTTGGCCGTTTTGATCAAGCGGTCAAGCTCATCCTTCGTTTCCCTGACGATATCCGCGGTCTTCTTAAGCTGGTTCTTGCGCAATTCCTTTTCAGCTTTTTTGAGGGATTCAAACTTCTCCTCGAAAATTTTCACCAGCGATCTGTACTTCATGCTGTCGGATCTGGCGCTCTCCAGCTGGCTCGAAAGCTCGGCCGATTTCCGGCTGAGTTCGGTTATCAGGCGAGTAACATCCCTCTCTTTACTATCAAGTAATTGCCAGGCGCGATCGGTTACCTCTTTCGACAAGCCCAGCCTTTTCGCAATCTCTACGGCATACGATGAACCGGGAATACCGGGCCAGAAACGGAAAGTCGGCTTCAGCTTTTCGCCATCGAATTCCATGGAGCCGTTGACGACCCCCTCGACCTTGCCTGCAAGCGCCTTCAGTTTGCCATGATGAGTCGTGATCACGGCATAGCATCCCTTACGCGAGAGCAATTCCACCACCGCCTGCCCGATGGCGGAGCCTTCGTCCGGGTCGGTGCCCGCACCAAGTTCATCCAGAAGAACAAGCGATTGAGAATCCGATTCCACGATAGCGGTTTTGATATGGCTCAGATGCGACGAATATGTCGAAAGAGAGCTGTCAATGGATTGCTCATCGCCTATATCCGCAAACATTCTCTCAAACAAAACGAATGTGGACTTTTCATCTACGGGAACGAAAAGACCGCTGGTCGCCATCATAGATAGCAGACCGATAGTCTTCAGCGCCACCGTCTTACCGCCGGTATTCGGGCCGGTTATGATCAGGATGTTAGAACCATTGGCCATCGTTACACTTAACGGGACGACGGTGCTGTTATCATCCCTTGCGGCGTTCAAAACGAGAATCGGATGCCGGCCATTTTTTATATTCAGCTCGCGAGAGTCCGAGAAAAGGGGACGCGACCCGTTCAGTTCCTCGCTCAAGCGGGAGCATCCGGCGATAAAATCAAGCCGGGATAATAGCTCGACATCCTCCTTTACCACGTCCAGATTCATATAAAGCATCTCGGAGAGATAACGAAGAATCCTATTTACTTCTTCCCGTTCCCCGGTTTCGAGCTCGCGGTGGTGATTATTCAACTCAACTGTCTCGGCAGGTTCAATGAAGAAGGTAGCTCCCGATGATGATCTGTCATGGATGATACCCGCAACGTTACCTTTATCCGTCTCGCGAACCGGCAAAACGTATCGACCCTCTCTGACTGTGAACAATTTGTCGGATAGAAAGGACGCGGTTTCCGAATAAAGATATTTTTCGAATTTTTCATTAAGCTTTTCTTTCACCTGATAGAGCTCACGACGGATTCGCTTGAGCACCGGCGATGCCGAATCCTTTATGTTGCCCGATATATCAACAGATCTTTCTATTTCGCGATGAAGGTCTTGCGGGTAAACCAACCCTGATGAAATTTCTCTTAGTCTCTTATATTTTTCTTTCAGCCTCTGGCAATCAAGCACCGTTTTGAAAAACGAGGAATATTCCAACAGTTCTTTTGGCTCGAAAATCTCACCGGAGGATGCCGCCTGCTCAAGCCTCCTGGCCAGGTCGCCGAACTCCAGATCGGGTGGGCCGCCATCGAACTTGAAGAGATCGGTCATCTCCGAAATTAGATCCAATCTGAGGTTCAACGATTCAACATCTGTGATCGGATGAAGACCCGTCGCTTTCAGTTTCCCCGGAACGGATCGGCAGTGATAGGCCAGCCTATCCAGAACCGTGGGATATTCCAGGATCCTGAGAGTATGGCTGTTCACAGGAAAGAAAATCCCCTCAGCACCTACTTAAGCTCTTTTTTCGCCTTACTGAAGTATTGGTTTAGCTTATCCAGAGTCTCGACGTCATCGTCGGACATCCCCAGAAGTACCTTGTCTCTCAAAGCCGCTCCCGGATCATCGGCGTATAGAGAAGCGCTGGAAAGCAGGATGCCTTTTTGCAACTCTGCCAGAAACTCCCCCGATCCGGGATGAAGATAAGTCGTATTGTTGTAAATAAGCGGCACGAAGCCGCGGATAGGTTTGGCCATTGCCGAGCCTTCTATGGCGTTGTCAAAAGTCTTGAACGGTGTCGGGAATATAAACAGCAAGAATAAAAGAGAGAGAAGAACCAAACCCTTAACTACACCAAAAGCGCTTCCACCAACCTTGTCGGATACTCTCAAAGGAGTAATCTTCACCATCTTGTAGAAGTATCGTCCCAAAATCCGTAGAATGATAAGGCTGCCCGCGAGGACCAAAATGAAACTGGCCACATACAGGATACTGGGAGAGACATTCAATTTACCCTCAAGCTGCATGGCCAGCCAATCGGCGTTACTCACGGCGAAAATAAGGCCCACGATCAGCCCGAGGAAAGTCGATATCTCCTTAAAAATCCCGCGCCTGTAGCCGTTCAAAAAAGCCAAAAACAATACGAACAGGATAAAAAAATCTATCCAGTTCATATCCCCTCCAATTATTTTACAAGCTTTGCTCTTACAGCGATATTAACTGCTTTGCCATCCGCTCGCCCCCTCACCTGGGGCATCAAAACCTCCATCACCTCACCGAGATCCTTCATGGAGGATGCTCCGGTTCCGGCAATGGTTTTCTCGATCAGTTCGTCAAGCTCTTCTGACGAGAACTGTCCGGGCAAGAACTCCTTGATAAGTTCGTATTCGGCGCGCTCCTTTTTTTCAAGGTCCTCCCTGCCGCCTTTGCGGTATTCCTCGACCGCCTCAGATCGCTTCTTGGCGGCAGAACTTAACACGGCGACGATTTCATCGTCCGTTAGCTCATGCCCGAACTCGAGCTGCTTATACTGCAAATCAGATTTCAACATCCGCAGGGTCTGCAGACGTTCATTGTCCCTGGCTTTCAACGCCTCCTTCAATTGGGCGTCGATCTTCTCTACCAGAGCCACTACCAGCGCCTCATTTTAAAACGACGAGACTTCTGCCTGGCCGCATTCATCTTCCGCTTGCGCCTGTCGGAAGGCTTCTCAAAATGCTGGTGCCTCTTGATATCCGACAGAATACCGGCCTTTTCGCATGATTTGGTAAAGCGCCTGAGAGCCTTTTCAAACGATTCATCGTCCCGGACTCTTACTCCGGTCATTACATCATCAACCCCCTCTCCTGACTGTTTAATTGGTTAAGCTGCAAAGTCTGGTTTTCCCCCTATGTTTTCTCTTAACTTGGCTTAAGCTAAAGAATTAACAAATACGTGTCAAGGGATTTTTTCATAGGCATGTTAATTTATATCGCACATGTAACTCCTTTTATAGCACAAAGTTGCAGGGTCGACGCCGAAAAATTTTAGAATCTTGTTAAGCAATTATATCTTAAGCGGTTGGAGAATTACCTTTTTTCATACATAAAATCCCGGAAAACTCGGTATCACAAAGTTAGCGGTTGGCAATAATCACTGTTTCAAACTGGCGTGGATGCGCAAATAACTTTGATATCGAAAATCGGCCACGACTCCATCGCCAGTTTCAACCGAATGCTTCACCGCGCACGATGGCTCATCTATATGCATGCAATCGTTAAACTGGCATTGAGACGCGCAGCTTTCAAATTCAGGAAAATATAAAGGCAATGTCTTCTTATCTACTCCGGCCAGGCCGAAAACTTTCAAGCCGGGCGTATCCGCTACCCAGCCATCGGGAAAAAGTCGGTAGAGACTCACCCGGCTGGTGGTATGAACTCCCCTGCTGGAATAAGAAGATATCTTCTGCGTTCTCAGCTTCAGGCCAGGCGATATACGATTTAAAAGCGCTGATTTGCCCACACCTGAGTGGCCGGTTATGGCAGAGGTTCCTTCTTTTAATACTTCTTTCAGCTTATCGATTCCTTCCCCGGTCTTGGCGCTGGTGAAAACCGTCTCGCACGAGATACGTCTCCAGGTATCGAAATATCTTCCGAACTCCTCAGGATCCTGCAAGTCAATCTTATTCAAAATCACCACTGGCCTTATCTGTTCTTTGAAGGCGGTAACCAGGAACCGATCAACCAATCCTGCTTTGAATTTCGGATCTCTGGTTGATGTTACCACAACTAACCGGTCGACATTGGATACCATGATTTGAAGAAGAGCCTCTTTCTCGGTGGCCGGCTTGGAGATCATAGATCCTCTCGGCGATATACTTTCTATCGCTGCCAGCTTGCCGGTTTTCATAGAATATTCGACAAAATCACCGACTGCCACCGGGGAAACGCTGGTATCTCCATATTTCAGCTTACCCTTAACAACGGCGTCGATCGTGCCCCTGTCGGTGAAGAGCTTGGCTCTCTGGCCATGCAGTTCGACTACCCGGGCCATTAATTTTGAATCTTTTTTCACTGGCTCTCCCGAATAAAACATATCATCTCCTAATATAGGCTCAATCGAGATCAGAGTAACATATTTTTTCTACCGATTAACATTTCAATCCTCTGGCGGCATCTTCCAGAAAATCCGTAATTCTTGACATTCAAGGGTTCTGCCGCCATATTCGGGCCGATGGAGGAAAGATGAAAAAAGATTACCTGATATTGATAGTGTTTCTGGCGATAACATTGATTTCCGGAGCGGTAATCTTCATGATAAAGGCTTCTCAGCCTGAGATTTCTTCTCAGCCGCAGAGCATCGCGGGGGCCAACATGGATATGGACAAGCGGATAAATCATCTGGAGATTCTTTTGATGGATGATCCGGATAATTTCGATATTCTGGTGAGCCTGGGGAATGCTTATTACGATATCAGCGAGCCGCAGAAATCGACCGAATATTACGAGATGGCACTGGCAATCAAACCCGACGCCCCCCATGTACTCGTCGACTGCGGCGTCATGTATCGCCAGTTGGGTCAGACTGATAAAGCCATAGAATTGTTCAGCAGAGCGATCGATATAGATCCCCAATTGCCCCAGGCCTATTTCAACCTGGGGGCGGTATTACGCATGGAGCGAGGCGATTCCGTGGGTGCCGCTTTAGCCTGGAAAAAATACTTAGAGCTCGATCCCAATCCCGATCCGCAGATAAAGAACCTGCTGGAAGACGAGATAAAAGCAGCGCTGGGTTCGCAAACCGAGTGATTTTATGACCGAACAAGGTGAGCGGGCGAAGTTCTTTATCAACTCGACACAAACATTTCCGAGAGAGATTAGTAGGTCGGGTTTTACCAGAGCCATTACCCGACAAAACCCGACAAAAGGGCCAACGAAGAAGGATATTATCAAAGGGATTGGGGCGTTATTGAAAAACCGAAATTTGAAGGCGGATTTGGGGAGTAATTCAATAAATGTCGGGTTTTGTCCACCTAATGACGGCATAAAACCCGACCTACTGGCTGCAGCAGGGGTGGTTGTTGATGTTAAATTAGGAAGCCGAGGTAAAAACGGTATTGACGGATACGTCAAAATACGACACGCGGACGGAAGCCACACAGTTTATGTTCACGTTAGACCTTGTGTGAGAGTGACCGAAAGCGTTGCGGAAGGGCAGGAAATAGCGGTTAGCGATGTTTCCGGGCGAGCAACCGGACCCCATCTCCATTTTGGCTATCAGCCCCCAAATACACCGCGGAAAACAAGAAGTGATCCGATGGAAATCCTACCTCAATTAAATCCACGGGGCCACCCCATAAGACCGCGCATATGGATGTTGAATTGATTAGCTGGTCAGAGCTATGAATGATTGTCACGCTCACACTATAGAATTGAAAGAGGAGGAAAAAGATGAAAGCTAGCACAATTCCAATCGTGATATCCTCTGTCATTATTCTTTTCGTCGGTTACCCTTTTGGATGCATGGCGCAGAAAGAGGATCCAGAATATGATGCCGATTCTTTGTCCGATACAATCGAAGCCGTTATACCTTCTGATAAAGAACTTGAAAATAGTCTGACAGAGGTAGGGGCCGACATCTCCAAAATGATTTTAAATAAAGACGCTCTCGGATTACTAAAATATGTTCAAAAGGGTGATAATTCTGTAAGTTACTTTCCGGATGTATATAAAAGTTACGAGGAGGTTAGAGCTGATCTTGTGGACACCACCGGTGAAAAATATTGCCAGCTGTTCGATATATCGTGTTATAGAGATTCTGACATTGTGGCGAGTGTTCATGAAATATTTTTGGAAGGAAGTGCTAAGAATATGAAAGTTGAAGCATCCGTATTCCACGATAAGACGTATCCCGACTTTGTATATGGGGCAATACATTATGATTGGGAGGGAATGCCGGAAGCATATAAAAAGGAACCTCTGACAACGAATTATTTCGTATGGACGAAAGAAGGATGGATGTTTGACACTTTTTTCTCCTGGTATTAAATATTAGCCAAAATTTAACGAATAAAATACACTTACGACGGCGCCGATCTATTATTTGAGCATGACGATACGGACGACGTGCAGATACGCTATCTCTACGGCCCGGGGATCGACCATATACTGGAATCTGTGGACGGTGATGGCACGAAGCAGCATTTCGCGGACGCCCTTGGTTCTGTGGCTGAGATAACCGACAGCTTGGGGGTTGTGGCAAAGAGTATGACTTACGACAGTTTCGGGAATATCGTGGCCGAGAGCGGTAGCGCGGCGGCTGAGGAGGTCAGTTATACCGGGAGGGAGCGAGAGAGCGAGTTTGGGCTTTACTATTACCGCGCCAGATACTATGATCCGCTCACAGGACGGTTTATCAGTCGCGACCCGCTTGGCTTTGGTGCAGGGGATGTTAATTTGTATCGGTATGTGGGGAATCAGCCGGTGGGGTTTAAAGATCCGTTTGGGCTATGGTCGATTTCTATAACATGGCATACGTTAGGTAATCCTGCTCCTATTGGTTTTGGAGGTACATTAACGTTTGGTAGTTATGAAGGTACACATTTTTGGCATGTTCGGGGTGGTGTAGGGGTTGGAGGTGGAATAATTGTTAATCTGGACGGAAGACCTCCCGAACAATTAGAATTAAATCCTTGTCTGGGCGAAGAAAGTGGTGTGGCTGGCGGCATTGAGACTAGAGCAGGAGCAGGAGCCGGGATTGGACCCTATTTTGCTGGCGGCGGGTATCATTTGGAATTAGGAGCTGAAGGAACTACCGGAACAACTTCAAGATCGGACACATATGGTTTTTACGGACCTTATGATTTAACGGGTTTCAGGTATCCTTTCAGAGGAATTGGTCTAAGTATAAGAGCAGGAGCTTACATTTTTATAGGGCATTCATGGAGATAGAATAAATCAGGTAGAATAGAACATTGTTTAGGAGTTTGAATGAGGGAAGATTTAAGATTTGGGTTAAAAGCGATTGTAATTCCGCTGATATTGATGGGCATTTTTGTCGCAATACCCGTAAGAATGCTTACACATAAGATACCTGATAAATACATTGGGTTATGGATGGCATTTGGATTTATTCTATTTTTCTTTTGGGTAATTTATCAATATTTTAAAAGTGAATTCTTAAAGAAAAGTAGATTACGATATATTATAAGC
>CBEWDL010000109.1:0-11394 GCA_965555375.1 uncultured bacterium | reverse complement strand
AATTATTACTGCTTAACTGCCGTTTTGATCTGACGATATAAGGAAATGATGGATAATGCTAAGCTTGATTTGTTGAAAAAAGCCGCTATTTTCAACTCTCTTTCGAATGAAAGCCTTGCCAGGTTGGCGGAACTCTTTGAACAGCAAAAATATCCGGCGGGAAGCTACATCTTTAAAGAGGGGCATGCCGGTGATTGCTTCATGCTTGTTGAAACCGGTACGGTAGAGATTATAAAACACGGCTCCTCCGGGGATGTGGATATACACCTGGCCGATAGAGGTCCGGGAGAGATCCTGGGGGAGATGGCTTTGATCGAGGATTCGCCCCGGTTTGCCGATGCGCTGGCCAGGGATGACGTTTCCGTTCTGGCTCTCTCCAAGAATCAGTTTAAACGGTTGCTGGCCGAAAACCCGGTGGTGGCCATCGAAATCATGAGCTCGCTATCGGCCAAATTGCGGCAGGCGGATCTCCAGATGATAAACGACCTGGAGCAAAAAAACGCCGAGCTTGAGTCCGCTAATGACGATTTAACCAGGGCCAAGAATTTCAGGGACAAGATTATTGATAATGCGCCTTTTTTCATGATTATTACCGATGATTTTGGCAATATCGTTCTTATAAATGAGTCGGCGGAGAAGATATTCGGTCATTCGTTCGAAAAGGTCGAGGGCAGGCCTATCAGCGATGTGATTCTGGCGATCGGGGAGCAAGATGTTTTTGGTGAGATTAACGAATCTTTGAGCGATAATGGCGTTTGGAGAGGGCAGTTGATCACCGGAAGGTCCGATGGCTCTCAGACGATTATCGATCTGATCGTTGTAAACGTCGGGGAGAATAATATCGAAAACCCGTCGGTGCTTTACATGGGCAACGATGTTACCGAGGAAAAGCATATGCAAAGGCAGGCTTTTCAGCTTGAGAGGATGGCCACTCGCGGCGAGATGGCTGCTGAGATCGCTCACGAATTGAACAATTATCTTTCAATTGTCTCCGGGAACCTCGAATTACTGGGCATGGATATCGGGCGCGGGAAGCTTGATAAAGTGGAAAAGAAGACCACCGCCATGAAAAACGGTTTGGTCAGGATCACCAAATTCGTCGAGGGACTGATGTCAGTGGCCCGGCCCGAGACAAGAATGGAAATCTTCGATATTCACCAGTTCATCGATAGCGAACTGTTCTTCTTAAAGCCTCAACCCAGGTTCAGGGAGATTGGCTTTATTTGTCGCTGGGGAAACGACATTCCGGCCATTGAGGCTGATCGCGGACAGCTTCAACAGGTGTTGTTCAATCTGCTAAATAACGCCGCTGATGCTTTAGCTGAAATTCCGCCCGGGAAACGGAGAGTGACGATTATGACGACGTATTCCGGTTCGGAAGACATCATAAGGCTGACCATAAGCGATAACGGTTGCGGGATGTCGGAGGAAGATTACGGCAGGGTATTTCGTCAACATTTTACCAAGAAGAAAACCGGGCACGGATTTGGGCTTCTGGCGGTCAAGCGTGCGATCAAGAGCCATGGCGGTAAGATATCGGCCTCGCCCGGTCCCGAGGGGGGCGCCAGTTTCACAATCGAGTTACCAAGGCGCTTAAAGGTCCGAGTTGATAAAGCGGTTGAGGCCACGGCTTAGGGTAACAATATTATGGACCCGCTGTTTTTCTTTTTTCTGGGACATATTATTGGCGATTATGCTCTTCAAACCGATGCAATGGCCGCCAATAAGCAGAAAATCAGCGGTCTTTTAGTCCTTCATGCAACGATCTATTCTCTGACCATAGCAGCCTCTGCCTACATACATGATTTATTCTACCGGCCTCCCATATTCTTAGCTGCATTACCGTGGATAATCTTGATTTTCGCCCTCCATATCATTCAGGATTTCGTTAAAGCGAAATATCTTAGCGAGTCGCGCCAGTGCTATTACATTGACCAGGCCCTGCATCTGGCGGCGCTTTACGCTTTGCGGATCATCGTGGGAGGGTAATATCATAGATGAATCGGGGAAAGTGTATCCGCAGCGCCAGTATCTCGGATATCTCTCCCGGCTGGCCATACGGCAGATAAAGGATAAGAAAAATCTCATCGAGATTAAGGGGAGTTTCTTATTCGCCGACCTCTCCGGCTTTACCGCCATGTCTGATAAGTTAAGCGCCTCCGGACGTCTCGGTTCCGAGGAATTAGCATCGGCAATCAACTATATCTTCGATCCCTTGCTTGAAATAATATTCTCTTACGGCGGTGATGTCATGAAATTTGGCGGCGATGCCGTGCTGGTCTTACTTGCTGGAAAAGATCATGCCAGAAGAGCAGCGGTATGCGGCTTTTCGCTCCTCGAGAGCATCGGGTCATCTTATAAGGTCTCCACCAGTGTAGGAGATTTCCCCATCGCCGTTCATATCGGCGTATCCTGCGGTTCGACGCTTTCTGTAATTGTCGGTGGAGAGGGAGGGCGCTGCGATCACCTCTTCTGCGGCCCGGATGTCTCCTTGGCCCATGCGGCTGCGGATGAAGCCGGATCTGGAGAACTTCTCCTGGCGGAGAATCGTCAAGCCTATCAGGAAACCAGCCTTATCGGTATCTCATCAAATGGACGTTTTCTCAAGATAGATAAGCCCGCTGATAGCCCGACCGAATACACTGCGGATGATCGTAAGGTGATAGATATAGAGTACTCGCGGATAAAACCTTTTTTGCCTGCCGGGCTCTGGGAAAAGATGACTCTTGCTTCAAATGGGAAAATCGAGGGAGAACATCGCCACATAACCACCATGTTCGTAGGAATCGACGGGTGGCATAAAAACCTGGCATCCCGGGACGTTAACCGGGGAGGATATTACAGCCTTATAAACAATCATATCGTTGAGTTATTTGCCATTACAGAGAAATACGGAGGGAATGTCGTCAGGCTGGATCTTACAGATACAGGAGAGAGAGCACTCGTGCTTTTCGGGGCGCCGGTGCTAAGGGAAAATGCTCCAGTAGATGCTTTGAAAGCGGCTCTGGAGATGAAGAAAATCACCGATGAGATTTCGACATCCCTTCCGAAGCCGCTGAAGATAAAGATCGGGGTTAACTCGGGCATCAGTTATGTGGGAGATGTAGGAGGGAGTTTCCGCAGGGAATATACCGCCATGGGCAAAGAGGTCAATCTGGCCGCCCGTCTGATGACAAAGGCCGATTGGGGGGAGATAATCGCCGGGCCTGCAACGCTGGAAGCAGCCGGGGAATTCTTCAAAACCGAGGGGAAGGGCACTTTCTCTTTGAAAGGAATTGAAAAACCCGTTACGCTGAAAAAGGTCGTCGCCGAAAGGGATGTCCCAGCGTTGAGAAAGGGATCCCTGAATCTGGTCGGCAGAGAAAAAGAGATTCAGATTCTGGATAGGTTCGTGGTGGCTGTGTCGGCTGGCAAGGGTGGGCTCATACAGATTTTCGGGGAGGCCGGCTCGGGGAAATCGGCCCTGATGGAGAAGGCCTGTTCAGATTTCCTGAAAGGCAGGATTGCAGTATTGCGAACCGCCTGCTTCCAGCATACGTCGAATACGCCGCTTCATCCTCTGGGCGAGATTCTTCGCAAGAGTTTGGGGATCGGGGATGAAGATAGCAGGGAGAACAGAAAACGAAAGCTCCGGTCCGCGCTTGAAAATGTCGGCGATCTGGAATGGGAGGGACTCCTCTGCCGGTTGGTAGGCTATGCGATAAAACCGACGCCCGAGATAAGCAACCTTTCCGAAACGGCCAAACGCAACAGGACGTTCCAATTAATCAATTCCCTGCTTCTTCATTATTGTAATCGGAATCCAGCCTGTATCATGGTCGACGATTTACACTGGAGTGATGCCACCACAATCGAGTTTCTAAACCATCATACTAAAATATTGACCGAGAACCGGATCGGCTTTCTATTAGTCTCCCGTTTTTCAGAACATATACCTCGATACGACTACGGAACCATCATCGACCTGGGATTACTGGATAATAATTCCAGCGCCAGGCTTTTCAGATCCGTTTTGAAAAAGGAAACGCCGGATGACTTCGTGGCCGAGATCGTTAAAGCCTCAGGCGGAAATCCGTTTTACCTGGAGGAGATGGCCAAGGCAATTCTCGATATGGGCATGGAAGCCTGGTCGGAATCAATGGGTATTCCCGATAGCGTCGAGCGGGTAATAACGGCCAGAATAGATCGGCTCGATGAGATGGTCAAAACCACGGTCAGGACGGCCAGTGTCATAGGCAGGATATTCGGCCTGGAGGATTTGATAAAGATTTTTCCATTGCGGGAAAGTAAATCTAACATCCCCGAGTACCTCGATAAGTCCGTGGCATTGGATATTACGCCTCTGGAGCATACGGAACCGGTGGTCGAATACGGCTTCAAGCACATTTTAACAAGAGAGGTCGCGTATTCAGGGCTATCATATAAATCCAGAAAAATGCTTCATCTAACTCTGGCGAGACATTATAGAATTTGTAGGCGAAGTCGCGGTATCGGGCCTGAATTGATAGGTTATCATTTTGAACGCACAGAAACCCCAAAGGCGGCGGTTCCTCATTACTTATTGGCGGGGCAGGCTGCCGGAAAAGCGTTCTCTAATCCCGAGGCGATATTCTATTTCAAAAAGGTTTTGGATCTTTTAGGCCCCGACGGTAATCCGAAGATGATATGCCGGGCCAATCTGGGGCTGGGAAAAGTTTACAAGTTGATAGGGGAATATGAAAATGCGGAACAACATCTCAAAACGGTTCTGGCATCCCGTATCACGGGCAGGCTCTGGCGATCGGAAGCCTTAAAGGAGCTTTCCGAGGTATACCGGATCAAGACCGAATTCGATAAAACATCCAGTATTCTGAAACAGCTTCTGAACCTGGACGAAAACAATCCTACGTATCAGGCAGTATATCAAAACGGCATGGGGGAGATCGCCAGACGCGGGGGGGATCTGGAACCGGCCTTGGAGCATTTTTCTTGCGGGCTGCGATACGAGGATAATATAGAACCGGGGTTGACGGCTCAGATACTGAACAACATGGGAATCTGCCTGTGGATGCTGGGACGTCTTAACGAGGCCCTGTCAAAATATGAGGATGCCAAAGCCATCTATGTAGAGAAAAGAAATCTCCAGGGGATAGCCAAGATCTCGAATAATTCCGGCATCATCCAGGAGCAGAAGGGAAATCTGGCCGGGGCGGCGGGGTCTTACAGGGAAGCCGCAACGGTTTTCGAGAGGATCGGCGATATCAGATCCCAGGGCTTCTGCTATGGCAACCTGGCGACAAATTTCATTACGAGAGGCCTGCCCAATACGGCCAGAGAACATATCGACAGGACGTTGCAACTGTTCGAGAAAATCGGCGATCGCGGCAGCTATACCTTAACCATCGGCAATCTGGCCGATTGGTATTACCTTATTGGCGACAACGATGCGGCAATGCAAGTTTGCGAACGCACTATTCAGCTCGCAAATGAATTGAAAAATGAGGAGCTAATCTGTGAGACCAATATAAGAAAAGCGCGCCTGATGTTGATGGGCGATACCGGCGTTGCGGTGGCTTTGATGAAGAGCGCTTATGAAGAATCGGTAGAGAAAAAATGGCATGATCTCGAACTAAAAGCGCAATTTTGTCTTCTGGAATGGGAAATCCTAAGCGGGCGATACGATAATCGGGAATCGGCTTTATCGAGACTATCCAGACTGAAAGAGAAAGAGCCGCCTCCAGAGCTTATCTGCGGAATAAATAAGCTCAGGGGTATACTGCAGTATACAAAAGATGATCAGAAGACAGCTCGCATCTCCTTTATGGCCGCCTACAGGATCGCCAGGAAAAGCGATCTGGTATGCGACTCCTGGGAGATTCTGAGTCTTTATGGTTCCCTCTGGTCCGGTTATAACGGGCCGGTAGAAAAGAGACTGAGAGATCTCGAGTTGCGGATTTTTGAAAATCTGGATGAGCGAATCATCAGGCTGATAAAGGCCAGATTGAAAAGATGGTTGAACCTGGATCTTTCGCGGGCTAACTCTCCCGTGAAGGAACAGTCGACCGCTGTGAAAATCCGCTAATTGACATCTATGTTGATAGCATTTCCTTAAGCGTGATCGCGTTCTCCACGGCGTATGCATTGTAATCGTTATTGAAATAGGCGTAAATATCGAGGTTTAGTTTCCTGTATTCGTCCAGGAGGCGAGCCCATGCAGATAATTGCCTTTTTGTATATCTGGAAGCATAAAGTTCAGCAGAGCCGTGGAATCTTATATAAATGAAATTCGATGTTACCGCTTCTGTGCTTTGTATCCCGGGCATGCTGACAAAACAGGCGCAGATATTGTATTCTCTCAAAAGATCCACGATATCGTTTGTTTGCCAGCTTTCGTGGCGGAATTCTATGACGTGGCGATAGGATTTCTTCAATAGCCGGCAAAAATCTTTGAGCTTTTTAAGATCCATTTTCAGCGACGGCGGCAGTTGAAAAAGCACAGGGCCCAGCTTTGACTTGAATTGCCTGACCCTGCTGTAGAATAACTTAAGCGATTCTTCGGTATTGGCGAGTTTCAACCTATGGGTTATATAGCGGCTGGCTTTTACCGCGTAGGTGAGATTTTTCGGAGATCTATCATGCCAGGACTTTACGATCTTTTCAGCAGGCAAATGGTAGAAGGTCGAGTTCAATTCCACGGTATCGAAAATTTTGCAATAGTATTCCAGCCACCGTCTGCTTTTCAGATCATCGGGGCAAAACCTTCTTTTCCAATGGTCATAGGAGAACCCCGATGTGCCGATGTGAACCTTCCCGGCCATGGTATATTCCGTTGATGCCTCTGATATTCAATTATATAATTGCTGCGTGGTTGCGCAAGTAAAGAATAAGTCAAAGATAGTCCATAAAGGAGAAACACCATGAAAGCCCATACATATTATCACTGGTTCAACACTAAGAAGAAAAGAGAATATGTAAGAATCACAGACATGATTGAAGAGCAGGTTGTGGAATCAGGCATCGGGGAGGGATTCTGTCTGGTATCAGCCATGCATATCACAGCAGGAGTGTATGTGAATGATGCTGAAACCGGTTTGATAGCCGATATCGATGATTGGCTGCAGGAGCTCGCGCCCGAGGGGCCGGATTATCGTCATCATCGCACCGGCGAGACCAACGGCGATGCTCATCTCAAAAACCTCTTGATTGGACATGAGGTGATATTGCCCGTTACCGGCGGCAAGCTCGATCTGGGGCCGTGGCAGCAGGTTTATTATGCGGAGTTCGATGGACGCCGCAGAAAGCGGATGATTATCAAAATAATCGGGCAGTAGATATGATTGAGGATCTCGGCACGTATGGTACAGTTCCTTTCGCCTTGACAAACGACCTTAAGGGGGATTTTTTGGTTTGAATTAGTATGATGATTATCGGGATTTGACTAAAGGAGGACCGGGTTAAAGATATCGTAGTAATAGACGGCGCGCGGACTCCGTTCGGGGAATTTTGCGGATCGCTGCGAGAGATCATAGCCAACGATCTGGGGGCGATAGCGGCCAGGGGAGCTATGGAGCGTTCCGGGGTCAAGCCGGGTCAGATGGATCAGGTTATATTCGGCAATGCCATGCAAACATCGGGTGATGCTCTCTACGGGGCCCGCCATGTCGGTCTGAAATCGGGGGTTCGGATCGATGTGCCCGCTATCACGGTCAACAGGATCTGCGGGTCGGGTCTGCAGGCTCTGGTTTACGGAGCGCAGCTTATCCAGCTTGGCGAGGCGGATATCTGCCTAGTCGGGGGGATGGAAAACATGTCGCAATGTCCGCATGTCATTCGCGGCGCTCGATGGGGCCTGCCTTTAGGACGGGGCCAGATGGAGGATTCCCTCTGGGTGGCGCTTCTGGATTCCTATAACAATATGAGTATGGCCATCACCGCTGAGAACCTGGCGGTCAAATATAATATCAGCCGTGAGGAGCAGGATGAATTCGCCGTGAGGTCTCAGAATGCTGCTATCGACGCCCGGGATAGAGGCTTGTTGAAGGAGGAGACTGTTCCCGTTATGCTCAAAGATCGAAAGGGAAACGAGACCGAATTCTGGACCGACGAGCAAATTAGCGAAACGTCCATAGAACAACTAAGCAAATTAAAGCCGGTGTTCAAGAAGGATGGATGTGTAACGGCGGGGAACGCCTCCGGTATCAATGATGGGGGTGCCGCTCTGATTATCGCCTCCGCCGAAAAAGCAAAGGAACTTGGTTTGACGCCTAAGGTGCGGTTGATGGCTCACAGTGTCTGCGCGGTCGATCCTGATATCATGGGGATCGGTCCGGTTCCGGCTATAAGGAAGGTCTCGGAGAAAACCGGGATCAAGCCTCAGGATTTCGAGCTGATAGAGATTAACGAGGCCTTTGCAGCGCAATATCTGGCCTGCGAAAAAGAGCTTGGGCTTGATCGCAATAAGGTAAATGTAAACGGCGGCGCTATTGCGCTTGGACATCCCCTGGGCGCATCGGGGGCGCGTCTGGCCCTGACGATTATTTATGAGATGCATCGTCGCAATGCTAAAACAGGCGTGGCATCGCTGTGCATAGGCGGCGGACAGGGTATTGCCGCTGCGTTTGAGAAGATTTAATTATCAGACAAGCAGAGAGTATAGAAGGCATACATAATCGCCTTAGATAGTCCTTTAAACCTGCCGGAGAGAGTATGAAAAAATTTATTGTTATTTGCATAGTGAGTCTTGGCATGCCCAGGCTTGGGCATACAGATGACGGCCCCCTGGATTTCGCTCCGATCGTTAACGAGGTCTCCGTCTATCAAAATAGTTCTGACGAAGGAAACGATCTGGGCCAGACCCTGCAGATCATCTCGATAAACGAGATCAAGTTGGGCACAACCTTCAATCTGGAATTCACGGCCGATTTCAATCGCAGGATGACCCCGGGCGAGGATGAAGATTACTATCTCGAAATAAGTTTGGTAAAACCGGTCTGGAAGAAGCTTTCGGTTAATTATCAGAGAATTCACGGGACTTTCATAGCCGATCCCGTCAACCAGTTTGGAATACGATGGAGCTTCTGAGGAGAAACTTCCCGGCTCTATTTGCCGCTTTACTGCTCTCCTGCGGCCCCGGCAGCTATCAGCCGCAAACAGGGGATGTAGTCCTCCAGGATTTGAAAAGCCCTTCGTCTGAGGCCATCAAACTGGCGACAGATTCCCCCTATTCTCATTGTGGTCTGGTGTCCGTGGAGAATGACAGTGCATTCGTCATCGAGGCCGTGGGACCTGTCAGGAAGATTCCGCTTGAAAGGTGGATCGAGAATGGCGAGGGATTATATTCAGTTTTGCGTCTGAAGGAGGGGGGCAATGCCGATGATGCTATCCGCGCCGCCGAAAAATACCTTGGCCTGCCGTATGACCATGATTACCTCTGGGGCGACGATGAGTTTTATTGCTCGGAACTTGTCTACAAGGCATACAGCCGCGGTTGCGGCATAAGCCTTTGCGATCCGAAGCGCTTTCGGGATTATAATCTTGAGTCAGTCGAGGAAGCTGTTGCGGAACGGTTCGGCGGGGTGCCGGGTGACCGGCCAGTGGTGGCGCCTGGAGACCTGGCGCGATCTGAATTGCTTATTGTGGTGTATTCCAATATGCAGGATTAAAGATGATGTCGATTGAGAGATCGGGAAATCGATATCGAGATAATCCCAGAGGGTTTGGATAATGATAAAGGCCGGTCTAAAACCGGTCTTTTCTTGGCAATAATAGACCATCGTTTATACGGACTCTAATATCTTCAGTCGAGCGTGGAATCGAAAGCGAGCTGGAGGCCGAAATAAATACTGGTGAAATGCGAGTTGAAAAGCGCCGTCTGGCCTGCTCCTATGCTTTGTTTCAGATCGAAGACGTTATCGTATTTGATGTTGAAATCAAGTCCGACATTTCGCCAGAACCAGAGCGCCGCGCCTCCTGATACATTGTATCCCATCAGAAGCTGAGATTCCTTCGTGCGGTCTTCCAAGGAGTTACCGTGCTCATCCTCCAACGATGTAGTTATATTGAAACTATATAGCCCGCCCGTAATTTCGCCATACGGGCGAAAAACATTCCTTTCGGTTTGCATCCGGATTCCGAAATTGCCATTGACCGAGAAGTGTGTGGTCTTCAACTCAACGAATCCGTAATCGTCAATGAAACGTTCATCGGTTTCCTGCTCGAAAAGGTTGCCGGTCAACGATCCCACGAAACCGATAGTCCGTGACATGAAGGGGGTGAATACGATCTTGACCGTACCTGTGAAGCCATCGGATGAATAATGCCCGAAGGTGCCCTCGGGCATGACCGCGCCTATCCCGATTTCCAGATTGCCCCAGTTTGAGGCCGCTGCCGGGAGCGCGATCAGGATCGATGACAATAAGATCGGGATAGAGATTCGCATTATGTTGGCTGTGATTCTATTCGTTAAATATTTCTCCGGTTTCAATGTCCTGCTCCCCGAGGATAAGAAAACAAGCTGCACCAGAATATATTACCAATATCTATTATAGATGTATATTTACATTCGGTCAACGAATAAGGGTCAAATTGTCACGCTTGACAGGGTTCGATTTTGGAATTATAATCATCAGCAAAAAGAGGAGGTAGTCAGCAGGGCCGGCTTCCCGGCTGGAAGCATCGCAGAAGACGGCCTTATGGTAAGAGTGAGATTGGCACGATCAGATTATCATTGGTGTTGATTGTCTAAGAATTTCAAAATACGATCGGAATTATTCGAAGAATGCTAAAGAAAGTTCTCATTATAGGCTTTCCCGCCTTGTTGCTTGTATCTTGCTCGTCTGTTCTCAAGCGCGGTTCGGGCGATGGAGACAATATATTGACCGAACGGACTCTCTGGAGACTGCATCGCGACGTTCCCTATACGCATTTTGAATATGCGGACGGCAGCCGTAGCGAGGGGCTTTTACTGAGGTGGAAACCGGATTCGATTCTGGTTCAGTCGAGAGAAACGGACCTGCCTGTTAAAATTCCGGCTTCCGGTGTTATCCGCATTAAAATCGAGGTCGGTAACCGGATCTGGGAGGCTCTTACTATAGGGACGATAGCAGCAGGAGGATATTTCGGGTTGGCCAAAAGCTACGATTTAAGCGGCGTCACGCTGGGGGAGGCGATCTGGAAGGTTTTTATTCCGCCTGTTATCCTGGTCACGTCGATTGCAATCGGTTCGGGTATGGATAAATATGAAGAATATATCCTGCCCGAGGAGTTGGAGTTCGACTATGATGAGGCGAATTCGCTTTATGAGCTTCTGGAGTAGGGGAACGCCGAAGTGATAAATATGTAAAGTATCACTTACTAAAGTAGTTACGATGCCATAAAAAATATCTTGACAATGTTATCCAGCATACTTAACATTAA
>CBEWDL010000108.1:0-11426 GCA_965555375.1 uncultured bacterium | reverse complement strand
TACCGGGACTGGTGGAGCCGGTGGAGATTCACCCATATCTACAACGCCGAGAAAAAGGTGGGCGGCAAGATCTGGGAGGGGCATGTGGTTCATCACCGGGACGGCAACAAGCTCAATAACAGCCCCCGAAACCTGCAGGTGATGAAACGTGGGAGCCATGCCCGGCTGCATTACGGGAAAAGGAAATATAAGGATAATTAACCGCGCTGTCAGGAATCCTTTCCTGACAGCAAGCCAACCGTCGGGAAGGGTCTACGACTCGTATGAGGTTCCCGACGGCGCAACAAAAATGGCTCGTTTCCCTTTCGCTTAACCGAACCAATATCGTATAATTAAGCGGAGGATATGATGGTTTTACCGCTCCAGCAGGGCATCCTTTACGGCCCGGTGAATTCGCGGAGATACGGCAGGGCGCTGGGGATCAATCTCATGCCGACCAGCGATAAGCTCTGCTCCTTCAACTGCGTATACTGCCACTACGGCCTGACAAAAAGGTGCACCATGAATGTCGGGCAATACAGCTCCGATCTGCCGGAATTTGACGATGTCGTGAAGGCCCTGGAGGAGACGCTGCAGTCACCCGTGAAACTCGATCTGATCACCTTCTCCGGCAACGGCGAACCGACTCTCTATCCCCGGTTTGCCGAGCTGGTCGATGCGGTCGTGGATCTGCGAAATAGATATCGGCCCGATGCCAAAGTCGCACTGCTTTCAAATTCGACCGGCCTGATAAATAAAGATGTAAAAGACAGCATCGGAAAGTTGGATCTGCCGGTATTCAAACTCGATACCGGCAAGGCCGGGACTTTCAGGGCTATTAACAGGCCGGCTAAAGGGATCAAGTTTGAGGATATTGTCGAAATCCTTTCCTCGATGAATGGTATTTATATTCAGACGGTATTTGTGGACGGCGAACCCTCGAACTGCGGTGAGGATGAATTGATTGAATATATCGATAAGCTCAGACAGATTAAGCCGAAAGAGGTTCATCTTTACTCGATAGATCGGCCTGTTCCCAATACAGAAATATCGCTGGTTTCACCTGATCGGCTAAAAGAGATAGCAGCACAAATAAGCACGACTACCGATATCGCCGCCAGGGCATTCTCTGGATGACCATGGGGGAAAAGCAGGTCTCGGCGACATGGCATCGCAATTGAAATCAGGGGCATGAATTGCTTAGAATCATCCTGATCATATTGGCCGCTCTTGTATTGTACAGGCTATTGTCATCCCTATTCCGGGTTACAGCGAGGAAACAGCCGCAGGATAGGGTGAAGAAAAAGCGGCCGGGGAAGGAGGTCGGCGAGGGGTGGATTGTGGATGATAAAGTTGACGAGAAGGAGGACGAGAAAAAGTAGGCTTTAATTGTCAAGACCCGGAGGGTCTTGACCTACTCATGGAAGAAGGATTAAAGGATAATCATGTTGAGATTCGATGATAAAATCGCGCTCATAACCGGTGGATCGCGAGGCATCGGCGCGGCGACCGCCAGGTTATTCGCCGAGTTGGGCGCCGATGTTGCAATCAACTACTATGCAAGCAAATCGAAGGCCGAAAAGGTCAAAGCGGATATTGCAGAGATGGGACGGAAATGCCTGATTGTGAAAGCCGATGTCGGCAAACGACACGATTGTAAGAACCTTGTCAAGGCAACTATCGATGAATTCGGCAAACTCGATATTCTCGTCAACAATGCCGGCATCTGGACCGAAGCCGCCATCGAGGATATGACCGATGATGTCCTCGACCGCACCATCGATATCAATCTCAAGGGCTGTTTCTATACTACATCGGCAGCTGTCCCTTATATGAAAAAACAGAAATCCGGCAATATAATCTTTGTTTCCTCCACTGCCGGTCAGCGCGGCGAGGCCTGGCACTCTCATTATGCGGCAACCAAAGGGGCCCTGATATCATTGACCAAATCGCTCTGCCCGGAGCTGGCGGCTTACGGGATCAGGGTCAACTGCGTTGCGCCGGGCTGGGTCGATACCGATATGAGCCATGATGCGTTGACAGGCCCGGACGGTCCCGAGTATGTCTCGCTTATACCATTGGGACGGGGAGCTAAGGCCGCAGAGCTTGCAGGACCCATCGTTTTTCTGGCCTCCGAATGGGCGAGTTTCATAACGGGCGAGATTCTCAATGTCAATGGCGGCGCCGTGCTTGTGGGATAGTTTAAGCCGCCGATATTCCTCAAGCAGCTTTTTGAAGCTTTATAGTTGACATCCAATATGGCAGGGGATATTATGCAGGCTACGGATAATTGAAATGTGAGAAATTGGTTTTTGTGGACATTTTAATGGATTTTTCCAGCGTATTCGCCCCCATTTCCGGCCAGTTAGAGGAATTTGAATCGGAATTAAAAAGAGTCCTTGAGACAGACTCTCCTATCATTCGTTTCATAACAGATCATCTTTACGGTTCTTCCGGCAAACGTCTGCGGCCAGCCCTTCTGTTTCTGACCTCGGGAAAACAGAATCGATCTTCGCTCGACGCCGCTCTGGCGATCGAGTTGATTCATACCGCCACTCTTCTTCATGATGACGTGATAGACGAATCTGTTACCCGGCGAGGTATCGAGACCGTCAACCACAAGTGGAACAACCTTGTTTCGGTTTTGATGGGGGACTATTTCTTCGCCAAAGCGTTCGGTATGCTGGTGAAAGCCGACTCACCCGATCTTATGGAGACATTCGCCAGGGCCACCGAGAGGGTCTCGGTGGGGGAGCTCAATCAGGTGTTTTGTACCGGCGATTTCGATATCGCCGAGGAGACATACTTGAGCATAATCGCCGACAAGACGGCGTCGCTGTTTGCCTGCTCGGCGGAGGCCGGGGCAATCTGTTCCGGACAAAATGGCGACATACGAAGAGGATTGAGAAACTACGGCGAGAATATCGGGCTGGCGTTCCAGATTACCGATGATATTCTCGATTTAATCGGCGAGACGAAGAAGACAGGTAAGTCGCTGGGATCGGATATACGCGAGGGCTGCGTTACTCTGCCATTGATAAAGGCTTTGAAAAATGATAATGGCAATTCTCGTGAGAAGTTCAAGAAGATTCTGGGTGGTGATGTCGGCCAGGCCGATATCGCTGAGGTTGTGAATTTCGTGAGGGAAAACGGCGGCATCGAATATGCGGAACAAAAGGCCCGACACTACGTTGAAAGGGCGGTGGAAATTCTGGGCGGGCTGGATGGCTTGCCTATGAAACCGGCGCTGGAGGATCTGGCCACTCTGGCGGCCATCAGGGATAGATAGGCTTTCAAACATTAACGGGTAACGCTTCGCCACTCTGTTCGATAGTGTGAGTGGCTTTTTTGTCGGAAAGATCGACGGTGCCTTTTATGGAAATCGCAGTATTATCAAGTCATTGGTTCTGGTATTCGATCTTCACCCTGATCGGGATCATAGTTGGCGTAGTATCGTATCGTAGAAGTTTTCCTCCCCTGCGCCGGTTCTGGAGAATATTACTGGCCATTCTCAGGGGAGCCATGATTCTTCTTCTGGGACTTTTTTTAATAGAACCTGTGTTAAATCTCTATTCGTCGAAACTGGTGCGACCGATGCTGGCGGTTCTGGTCGATCATTCCAGGAGCATGGCCGTTACTCTTGAAGGTAGTCCAAGGATCGATCTGGCCGATAGTCTCAGTCGACAGGTGCTGCCGGATCTTAAAAACGATTATAAGCTCTTTTCCTTTTCGGACAGCTTGTTGCAGATAGAGGATTTCCCGTCGACCTCGGATCTCCGGGGCGATGCTACATCGATTGTACGGGCGTTACAAGATCTCGGCTCAGGGAAGGATTTCGACAGGTTCAGCGGGATTCTTTTGATAACGGATGGCCGGCAGAATCTCGGAGGCGATCCGGTTAAAGCCGGTATGAAGCTTAACGTTCCGGTTTATACTCTGACAGTCGGGGAGAAAATCGAAGAGTATAATCTCGCTATCGATGAAGTAATTTCGCCGGCAGTTGCCTATAGCGGCGATAATTTCAGAATAGAGGTACAAATAGGCGCCGAAGGGATCGAGGCTCAGAAATCAAGGATCTATCTTAAGATCGGCAATAAGGTAGTCGCGGAGAAGCCTTTTGATATACCTCGTGAAGGGCGTAAGACGAAAATAGAGTTCGACATAACGGCACCGGAACCGGGCGATTATGAATATGCCATTTCAACTCCCATATTGGGACAGGAGAGAGAAAGTGTCGACAACGAGAGGATTTTCGCTGTCAGGGTGCTGAAAAATAAAATCAGAATATTTCTCGGGTCGGCGTCTCTGGATTGGGAATACAAATTTATCAATCGTGCCCTGTCGGAATTCGATGAATTCGAGGTGGACGATGTGTTCCCGGAAGGCGGCGGAAGATTTTCATCGCCCGGCGTACCGAGAAGCATAGATGATCTTAAGAAATACGATATAGTGTTGCTTGTAGATAGCTCGCCCCGGGAGCTGCGGATAGCCGTCTCCGATCTAAAAAAGTACGTGGAGGATGGCGGTTCTCTCATCTATGTGGCAGGCGCAGGTTGTCTTTCGGACATCGGTTCATTCGATGGTCTGTTTCCGTTGGACCTGCGGAAACCATCGGTAATGGAAGGCGAATTCTTTTTCGAGATCGCGCCGACCCAAAAACATCATGCCGCAATCCTGCTTGACGACGATCCGGAGACAAGCGGCAGGCTGTGGAATTCTCTTCCGCCGTTTGGCCGCTTCATCTCTGGTATTCGCACGACCGGCGATGTGCTTCTCGAAACCAGGAATCGCCAGAGAAGCGAGGGCGCAATTCCGGTGCTGACAGTAGGCAAGTACGGTCACGGTCGGGTGGCTGCGATTACCGGATTTCCATTATGGCGCAGCCATTTCGGATCGGCAAAGGATGATAGACTATCAAGGGCAATTCCGGGATTCTGGAGAAATCTCGCCCGATGGGCAACGGCCGGCGAGCGAGCGGAAAATTTCCGGATAATAACCGACCGCAAAGTATATCGTCTTGGCGAGCCGGTGCTTCTGACAGGGTACCTGTACGACGAGGCCAGCCGCCCGAGAAGCGGCGCTCTGGTGACGGTTTCGATCATCCCGGAGGGTGAGGAAACTCCAATTAAGGATGCCGTATTAACCCAATCAGGCAACGGCATTTACACCGGCGAAATATCATCGCTTCCAGCGGGTGACTATGTTTTCAATGCCTTAGCGTCATCCTACGGGGATACCGCGGGTACGACGTCGGGAAAATTTACGATAGAAAGGTTCAGCCTGGAGATGGCATCCCGCTCTCCCGATTACAACCTGACCCGCAGGATTAGCGAAGCCACGGAAGCTATCGCTTATACAAAAGATGATTTTCAACAATTCTCCAGCGATTTGAAACTGACCCCCTATACCGAAGAAACCCACGCTCGGATAAGGCCGTTCGGCATGCCGCTGTTTCTAATTATTCTTTTGGCCGGCCTGTCAATCGAGTGGGGATTGAGGAAGAGATTCAGGCTGCCATGACATAGATTTGTGGATCGGGTTCCCATACAGGTCCTGCGGGTCTATAGGATCGTACGACCGAGCAAAGCGAGAAACCCGAAAGCTAATAATTGAAAATCCAGATGTCGTCTATGTATACGTAAGTCGCTGTTAGTTCATTATACTCTAGATAAAGAGCCGTGGCACTACCAGGTAGGTTAGAAATTGCCTCTAAAGATCCCCAATAGTATCTGGGAGACGTATTAAATTCTGAATTCCAGTAGAATGGCGCATAATCATCATTTACCCAGACCCAGGTTAGGATAGCAGAGCTGCCTGATGGAGCCGCTTCCCCATGCAACAAAAATCCAATATCCTGAGCATTGGAAGGAACTGTGTAAACGTATTGCATTACCATATAATCATCAAATAGAAATTGATCCTCAAAGATGTATTTTGTCCCATCGTTCCAAACTCCGCCGTTCATGATCCATTGTCCAGTGTCATTCCCGTCATCATGGAATATGGTATTGAATTCTCTAACAGAAAGGTTTACTACAAGGTCGTCGGAAAGATTTATTGTGGTATCCTCCTCTATGTATCGGGGAAGGATATGAACAATGATTTCCGAAGACCGCAGGGACATCGATATAGCCCCTTCTGGCAGATCCGAAAAGGAATAATTGCCGCTGGCGTCTGTCGCGGCTGAATCTACGCTTGATTGGGAATCAGTTATGACAACGTATAAATCAGTCGCTGCTTGCCCTGATTGATTTTGTATCTGACCTGATAGACCATAAATTGCTCCGGTTACTTCAACCAATATAGTGGTATCGACAGAGACTTCTCCGTCGGATACCGCAACAGAAATTAAATATTCCGCCTGTGTTTCCGGAGGTATCCACGTTACCTGGGCGGACGTGTTGCCTGCTGGGAAAGTGCCCGCCGTAGCTTGCCATTCATATGATAGGGCATCCCCGTCTGCGTCTGTCGCGGTTACAGATAGAGTTGTGGTAAGGTTCAAAGGCACCGGATCAGGGTTAGCCGATACTGCTGTTATTTCCGGCGGATTGTTGGGTGGTTCCGGAGATGTCGCATCGTCGCCGCCACAGTTAAACAAGGGCAGCGAAATGATGAGCAAGATGGAAAATACCAACGGATTGCGCATTTTTGCCTCCAGGTTTTAAAAGTTATACTTTACCGTCTAGTCCCGGGGGGAGACATTTTTAATATAGCTTATAAGTTATCTTTACGCAAGAATAATCTTCTGTTCCGTCAGGTAAGGCCGTTTATCGATTTTCTCCTTTTTAAAAGTGTAAAGACGAGTAATCCGGCACTGAGGCGATAAGAATGGACTCAGGCGTAATCTCTAACGCTTCCATAAAGAATCGGCCCGGCTTTTCCGAACGCAATTCCCAAAAAAAGATTGACAATCGATCCGGCTATACTAAAATCTTTCTGCGTTTCGTATGATGATCTGGGTCAAGGGAGGATTATGGTTACTATTGCAGGTCTAAGGGCAAGGCAGATAATAGATTCCCGCGGCAATCCGACTGTGGAGGTTGATTGTGTCTTAAAGACCGGCGAAAAGGGCCGGGCGGCCGTGCCGTCTGGGGCATCCACCGGAGAGTTCGAGGCGGTCGAGCTTCGCGATGGCGATAAGTCTCGCTATATGGGCAAAGGCGTCTCGAACGCTGTAAAGAATGTCAATGAGAAGATTGCCCCGGCCCTGACCGGTTCCGATCTCGATGCCCTCGACCAGGCAACGCTGGATGAGTTCCTAATAGAACTTGATGGTACATCAGATAAAGGAAATCTCGGCGCTAACGCCATACTCGGCGTCTCGCTGGCGGTGTGCAAGGCAGCGGCTAACCATACCCGTCAACCGCTTTATAAGTATATCGGCGGGGATAATGCCAATATCCTTCCTGTTCCCATGATGAATATCTTAAACGGCGGTAAGCATGCCGATAACAATGTCGATCTGCAGGAGTTCATGGTCATGCCCGCCGGGCGGCCCAATTTCAGCGAAGCTCTCAGGTGCGGTATCGAGATATTCCATCATCTGAAGAAGGTCTTATCATCGCGGGGTTACAATACCGCAGTTGGCGACGAGGGCGGTTTCGCTCCGGATCTGAAATCCAACGAGGAAGCGCTCAAGGTCATCATGCGGGCTATAGAGGCTGCCGGATATACGCCTGGGAAAGACGTCTTCATCGCTCTTGATCCAGCCTCATCGGAATTCTACGAAGACGGCAAATATAACTTGAAATCAGAGAACAGAAAACTAACTGCAGCGGAGATGGCCGATCTGTATGCCGACTGGTCGGAACGCTATCCTATAATCTCCATCGAGGATGGTTTGGCTGAGGAAGATTGGGCGGGCTGGGCGATCCTGGCTCAGAAAATCGGCAAAAGGATTCAGATTGTGGGAGATGATCTATTCGTCACCAATACCTCCCGGATAGAACGCGGTATCCGGGAGGGTGTGGCTAATTCCGTCCTGATAAAACTCAACCAGATAGGCACGCTGACTGAAACCATGCGAGCCATCGAAATGGCCAAACGGGCCGACTGGACGGCGGTGGTATCCCACCGGTCAGGCGAAACCGAGGATACTACTATTGCCGATGTGGTTGTCGGCGCGGGCTGCGGCCAGATCAAAACCGGCTCAGGCTGCCGAACGGACAGAGTTGCCAAATACAACCAGCTTCTAAGGATCGAGGAGGAGCTTGGAGATCGCGCCCGCTTTCTCGGTGTCAAAGCGTTGTCATCCATCGTGCGATAGGTAATATGGCCAGATACCCGAAAGTATCGAGAGAGTTCAAAGGCCGGCTGAAAAGATCGAAAATCAAGTCGCGGCTTTTGATGTTCGGAATAATCACGGTTGTAGTATTTGTTATTCTCTCCTTTTTCTGGGGCGAGTTCGGCTTTTTTAGAATGTGGATTCTCTCAAAAAGGATCGAGAGGCTGGAAAAGGAGATAGCGACCCTGCAGGTTGAGAAGCAGGATCTGCTCTGGGAAATGGATAAGATGAAAAACGATTCCGACTATATCAAGCGCTACGCCGTTGAAAAATATGGCTACGCCCGGCCCGACCAGAGGGTGATACAGTTCGTTCCGGGCGATTCGACAGGCACAGACGCCCCTATGCAATCTCCCGATCAGTAGCCAGAATATCAATGAGCCGGTTCAAAATCGAAGCGTTTGTCATTCGCACCACCCGGATGGCGGAATCGTCCCGGGTGGTGACTTTGTTTTCCCGCGAGATCGGGAAGGTTAAAGCTGTGGCCAAAGGGGTCGGTCGGCCTAAGTCAAAGATGTCCGGTTCAATCGAGTTGTTCAATTTTATCGAGGGAGTGCTTTACAAAAAGGAAACTGTAGATCTGGGGACCTTAAGCTCGGCCTCGGTTCTGGAGGATTTTAAAGATATTGTGACCGATCCGCGCAGATTCGGATTTGGCTCGGCCTGGTGTGAGATTCTCGATAAAACATCTCATGCCGAAGAGGCCCAGCCGAAAACCTTCGCGTTGACGCTCGACTATCTCAGAACGTTGAACGAATCGAAACCCGAAATTTGCGGCCTGCTTTTCTGGAGCGGGGTCGTCAAGCTTCTGGAAATCGAGGGGTATGCGCCCCGTTTAGATAAATGTGTCTCATGCGGCGTGGATAAGGTTGGTGGAAGACTCATGGTATCTTTAAGTCGCGGCGGATTGATCTGCAATAAATGCGCGGAACCGGATGAACTCGTAATCGATCTGTCTGCGAAGACGCTGGATCTTTTAAGACAAATGGAATCTGAACCATTTTCGGGAATATCTCAAATTTCCCATGATAAGAAAATCGGCAAGGAGGCGGCGGAGGTGGTCATGGCCTTCGCCAGTTATCATCTTGGCTTGCCACGCAGCCTTAAATCGTTTAAATTCCTCGAAAATCTGCCCGATTGATTATTGAAGGCAGGGTGGAGATGTGGAATAATTCGAAAAATATTCGTAGTAGGGGCGAGGTGACCTCGCCCCTACAAAATAAATATCCTTGTTGTGGCTTTAGATCGGGAAGCCCGTACTCCCGACAATAATCTTAGGAGATACACGTGGCCAAGAAAAAAGCAATCGATCCTCTAATGGATAAACTGGTATCGCTCTGCAAGCGGCGGGGATTCGTATTTCAGTCATCGGAGATATACGGCGGGCTTGGTTCCTGCTGGGATTACGGGCCCCTGGGGGTCGAGCTGAAGAACAATATCAAACGTTCCTGGTGGGAGGCCATGACTCATCGCCGCGATGATATAGAGGGGATCGACGCCGCCATACTGATGCACCCCAGAGTCTGGGAAGCGTCGGGCCACGTGGAGGGATTCACCGATCCGATGGTCGATTGCAGGCAGTGCAAACATCGTTTCCGGGCCGATGAGATCATAACCGACAAGTGCCCCGATTGTGGAGGCGAGCTAACCGAGCCGCGTATGTTCAACCTGATGTTCAAGACATTCATGGGGCCGGTGGAGGAGGATTCCTCCGTCGTCTATATGCGTCCGGAGACCGCCCAGGGTATCTATGTCAATTTCCACAACGTCCTCCAGCCATCCCGCCAGAAGCTGCCTTTCGGTATTGCCCAGATAGGCAAGGCCTTCAGAAACGAGATCACGCCCGGCAATTTCATCTTCCGCACCCGCGAGTTCGAGCAGATGGAAATGCAATTTTTCGTGCATCCGTCGGAGGACGTCAAATGGTTCGATTACTGGAAAGAGCAACGCTGGGAATGGTATCTTGAGCTCGGTGTTCGCGAAGAGAAGCTCCGCTGGCACGAGCATGAGCATAAGGAACTGGCTCACTATGCGAAGACGGCGGTCGATATCGAATATGAATTTTCATTCGGCTGGAAGGAGATCGAGGGCATTCATAATCGCACCGATTTCGATCTCTCGCGCCATGCGGAATCCTCAGGCAAGGATCTGCGCTACTTCGATCAAGAGCGCAACGAAAAATATATTCCCTATATTATCGAGACCTCCGCCGGCGCCGACCGCAGCACCCTGGTTGTCTTAGTCGATGCCTATCATGAGGAGGAGGTCAGGGGCGAAAAGAGGGTGGTGCTACGCCTTTCGCCGAAGATCGCCCCCATAAATGCGGCCGTTTTTCCGCTGGTCAACAAAGAGGGGATGCCGGAGGTGGCCGAGAAGATCTACCACGATCTGAAGAAGCATTTCAAGGTCTTTTATGACGACGGCGGCGCGGTGGGGCGGCGTTACCGCCGCATGGACGAGGCCGGCACACCGTATTGCATCACCATCGACGGCCAGACCCTGCAGGACGACACGGTCACCGTCCGCGAACGCGACACCATGGAGCAAACCCGGCATAAGATAGGGGAGCTGGTGGAGGTGATTGGGGGGAGGCTTAGTTAGGAATATCCGCAGGGTTTTGATTTAGCAAGCCCATGAGGGTTTTCTAAAAGCTTTTCAATTCAATATCCGAATTCCGTCAGGACCAACGAATGGGAGAAAGTGTCGGAAATCTTTAAAAACTCCTCTTTACCCTGTCCCAGATAGATAATCGTTATGAATAGTCTGGAATAAAGATTAGACATTACCAAAACTCGCACCATTCCACTATTATCCTTCGCTATACCATCGGTCCATCCTACATATCCGTATCGTTGTTTTTCAAAAACAGGAGGACCAAAAGAGATGTTCTTCGATAAGGCCTGACTACATGAATCGACCATTGCCGCGACATAATTCTGTCGGTCTTTCCCTTGGAGTCTATTTTCGATGTCATTATTTACGAAGCCGTAAATATTATATTCCCCCTTTTTATCCTGAAAACAAATCGTATCCGAAACAGCCTCCCTGCACGCGATAAACTTTTTAGGGATATCAGCGATCAAATTGAGGGTCATAACTCTCTGAAATCCCTTTGGGGGATCGTCGTTTTTAGTCTTATATTCCTGAACACTATTTACGACAC
>CBEWDL010000107.1:0-11556 GCA_965555375.1 uncultured bacterium | reverse complement strand
AGCCTGTCGAAAAGCCACTGGAGGAAAAACCTGCGGACGAGGCCAAGCCGGAAGAACAGGCTTAAGCGATTTATAGTTGATAGGCTACGGAAGCCCCCGTTACGGGGGCTTTTTAGTTGACATTAAACGGCTTGAATGAATAGATTTAACAATGCTTTTGAGATCCCAGAAGACGAAATTATTGGGTTTACTGCGGCGACCGGTATCCTCATTTAGCGGCAGTGATAAAAGCGACATCATAAGAAAACCCGAAGGAATACTGCTTGTAAAGCAATCCGAACGCATGGGGAATGTCATTCTCCTGAATTCTGCTATCGATGCTCTTTCTTTTTCGCTTCCCGAAACGACAATTGATCTTCTCCTGCCGGCGGCTTATGCCGATCTGATGGCCGGAGATCCGAGAGTCAGTCATATCATCGAAGTACATAAAAGGGAGTATATTCTGCGGCCATGGAGGCTGTTTGCCCTGATAATGAGGCTTAAGAAATCTAAGTATGATCTGGCGATAGATTGTTCCGATGTCAATTCGCGTTCGTTGACGGGTGCAATATACACTCTTCTGAGCGGAGCCAGGGTCACCGCCGGCTGGAAAATGGGCAGTGACCGGATTTTTGATATTGAGGTTCCCAGGTATGCCGAAACCATACATGCCAGGGATATGATTCCCAGACTCCTGTCCGGTGTTTTTGAAAGGGAGCTTTCCGGCGACCCATTATTCAAGGATAGCTTGAAACGGTCGGATAATGATAAGCTGATTGTCGGTATCAATTGCGGAGGCAGAGCGTCGAAAAGATGGCCTTTGGAAAACTTCGTTGAGATTGGCTCGAGGCTATCCGACAGAGGGATAAGCGTTGAGTTCATCCTGGGGCCGGATGAGGGAGATTTAAGAACCAGCTTGGGCGAAAATTTGCCTTCGAACAGTCAATTGCTTCCTCTAATGCCCATAAGAAAATTAAAACAGACGATAAGTAAATATTCCGCATTCATTTCATCAGACTCCGGCCCCATGCATCTCGCCTGGACCCAGGCGGTTCCCACTATCGCCATATTTCTCGATTCGGAGATCGATAAGTTCAAACCGCTCGGGGCCGGTTCGGTGGCTCTGGACGCTAAATTGGGGATTACCATAGATCGGGTTTTCGACCAGGCGTGGGAAATTCTTTTGAAGACTGAAGTCGCCGATTCTTTAAGGGCCCGACCATGAAACTATACTGGCGCCTGCTGAAATTTCTAAAACCGCATTTGAGATTTTATGTAGTAGCGGTCCTTCTGGGTATGCTCTATGCCGGTATGAGCGGGGTTTCGCTGACCATGGTGGTTCCCTTCACGAAAATCATATTCGAGCAGGACATGCCATCGCAGACCGTTGAATCGGACCGGATCGATCACTCGAAGCTTTTGAAACTCGATAAGGAAACATTTGTTCGGGTCATCGGGGGCGACACCAAAGTCGAGAGGCTTGGCAGATTTTGCATGCTGCTTTTGTTGGTATTTCTGATCAAGAACATCTTCTTCTATGGCTGGAGCTTTTTGGTCGTCCGGGTGGAACAGGGGGTTGTCCGGGATCTTCGTGATCGACTCTTTTTGCATTATCAGATGTTGCCTTTAGAATATTTTCACGGTCAGCGGGCGGGAGAGCTGATATCGAGAATCACCAATGATATAACCCTCGTCCGGGGGGCAGTCGCCAATGGCCTTTCAGATCTTATTAAGAATCTGTTTTTGAGCGTCGTATTTGTCGTTTTGGTCTTTGCGGCATCGTGGAAGATGGCCCTGGCTGGAATTCTGGTTCTTCCTCCCTCTATCGGCCTGATAGCGGTTCTGGGCAAGAAATTGAAGAAAAGTTCCAGGATAACGCAGGAAAAGATGGCATCCATAACAACCGTTCTGCAGGAGACTATTTCCGGTATCCGGGTGGTGAAGGCCTTCGCCATGGAGAGATTCGAGTTGGGCCGGTTTAAACGGTTTACGAACGATTTTTTCAAGACGATGGTTCGCCTGACGAGGATCGGCTCGGTTGCCATCCCCCTGACAGAGATGCTTGGCGTCGCCGCCGGCACGTTAATTCTATGGTATGGCGGGCGCCAGATATTGAGCGGGTCCGGCCTGACCCCCGATAGATTCCTCCTGTTTCTGGTAGCTATGTTTTCCCTTATGCAGCCTATAAAAGTCTTAAGTCGCGTCAATATAGATATCCAGCAGGGTCTGGCCGCCGCGGCCCGGATATTTGATGTCCTCGATACTGAACTTAAAATAGTGGAGGCTCCCAATCCAGTGGTGTTGAGTGGATTCAAAGACGCCATCAGGTTTGAAAACGTCTCCTTCAACTACCCGTCCGGTGAATTCAGGCTTCAAAACATAAACTTCGAGTTGCCTAAGGGTCACGTGATGGCGCTTGTGGGGCCGTCCGGCGGAGGCAAATCGACAATTGTCGATCTAATACCCCGCTTCTATGATCCCGTCTCCGGCCGGGTTACTATAGATGGCACCGATTTAAAAGATGTCGAGACCAGGTCCCTGAGAAACCGATTAGGGATCGTAACTCAGGAGATTATCCTCTTCAACGACACGATTTACAATAATGTCGCCTACGGGCAGGAGAAAATCGGTGAAGAGGCAGTCGAACGGGCTCTAGAGGCCGCCTGCGCTCTCGACTTTGTTAGGGAAATGCCCGAGGGTCTTAACACCTATATTGGAGACCGGGGCGTTAAGTTATCCGGCGGCCAGAGACAGAGGCTGGCTATTGCCCGCGCCCTGTTGAAGGACCCGCCAATCTTAATCTTCGATGAGGCTACATCCTCGCTCGATTCCGAATCCGAACAACTCATTACCCGGGCGATTTCGAACCTTTTGAGCGGCAGGACAGTCATATTGATTGCCCATCGCCTCTCGACCATACGCAAGGCGGATGTCATACTGGTGATTGAGAACGGGCAGATAGTCCAGACCGGGGATCATAGCGATCTGCTCAGCGAAGGCGGCTTATATAAGAAGCTGCACGATCTGCAATTTGAGGATGCCGGAATATGACCGCGCCAAAAAAAGCGTTATTCATACAGCTTCGCCGGATCGGCGATGTCCTGATGTGCACCCCGGCGATCAGGGCCTTTAAGAAAATGTATCCTGAATGCCGGCTCGATTTCCTAACGGAACTTCCTGAAGTCCTGGACAACAACCCGCGTCTCGATTCGATAATTTCCGTGGATAATTCCCGGCAAATCAATCCCGTGTACCAGTATAGATTAATCAGGAAAATAAGAGCCAGCCGATATGATCTGGTAGTTGACTTTTTCGCCAATCCCAGGAGCGCTTATTATTCCTTCTTGAGCGGCGCGGATATCAGGTTGAGTTACGGATTTGGCCATCGAAAGTGGGCTTATAACCGCACCCCCAGGAAATCCGATCAGCCCGCCTATGCGGCACAGGACAAATTGGATCTTCTGAGAGAAGTTAACGTTCCATCCGATGGTTTGCAGCTTGAGTTCAATCCGACCGACAGCGATCGTCGGGAAGCCAAAGATATTCTAAATCCTGTATCCGGTAGGTCGATTGTTACTTTATCTCCTGTGTCCCGCAAGGAATTTTATCGCTGGCCACTGGAAAGTTACGCAAAGTTGGGAGAGCTTTTATCGTCTGAGCTTAATTTCGCAGTTGTTGTCCTCACAGGCCCTGGCGAGGACCAGGTGGCCCACGATCTGGCGAAGATGATGATCGCAGTTGAACCTCTGGTTCTCCGAATAAACCGTCTTGGTTTGCTGGGTGCGATATTCGAGCATGCGGACCTGCATCTGGGGAATGACAACGGCCCCAAGCATATCGCCGTGGCCTGCGGCGCTCCGACTTTGACCATCTACGGCCCGCATAGCCCCGTAAGCTGGACATACCCGGATTTTTCTCGCCATCAATATATACACCCTGCGGATATCGATAACGAATGCCGGAGTCTGAATCATAAGTACGACAAAGACTGTATCCGCGAAATTTCAGCAGGCGCCGTCTGGGATAAGCTGAAACAGATGGTAGCGAGCTTACCTTCACCAGCGTCATCGCTAAAAGCCAGATGAAAATCATTCAGATAGTGGACATTCGCTGGTATAACGCCTGCGCCGATTTCGCAATACAGCAAGCTCTGGGGCTTCTGCAGCTGGGTCATGAGGTTCTATTGATGGCCAATCCCGGCACCCCACCCGCATCAAGAGCCAGAAAAGCCGGTCTGGACGTTTCAGAGGACGTTGATTTTGCCAGCTTAAACATCATCCGGTCAGTGATGCGACTTAAGGAGGTTGCCGAGGATTTCCGTCCGGATATTATTTTCGCGCATCGAGGCGAATCGCATCTGATTGGCGCTCTGGCCTCCAGGAAAATAGGCTGTCCGATAGCCAGGTTCAGGGGCGATGTTAGATCTCCTCGCGGCGATATATTCAGCCGGTTGCTGAACGATAAAATGACTCACGGGATAGCCGTCTCCACGATGCGTCTTAAAAACGAATATGAGAACAGATTCAGACTCAATGGCATCCCCCTGATGGTGATATATCCGGGAATCGACAGTTCTCGTTTCCGGACGGCTAAGTCCGGGATGGAATTGAAATCGCAGTTCGGACTGAATCCTGAAAGGAAGGTTATCGGAATCGTTGGTCGTTTATCGCCGGTAAAGGGGCATCATTATTTTCTGAAGGCAATGAAAATCGTATCCGAGAAAAATGCCGATGTTCAATTTGTAATTGCCGGGGAAGATGCTCAGATTTCGGCACTCGAGCTTGAGGAAAATGCTGAGGATCTCGGCCTGGCCAATTTACACATCTTTGGTCTAATCGAAAATATAGAGGATTTAATATCGTCGTTCGATATCGGCGTGATAGCCTCTATCGGATCGGAGATGATATGCCGGGTCTTGATGGAGTATTTTGCGGCAGGTATCGGGGTAGTTGCCACCAGAGTGAATCAGTTAGAGGAACTCATTAATTTATCAGGAACCGGATTGATCGTGCCTCCAGGAGATCCGCAGCGAATGAGCGAGGCGATTCTGGAATTGATTGAGGACGAAAGCAAGAGGGCAGCGGCGGCAACGGCCGGCAGGACCTGGGTTGAGGCAAATGGAACGCTGGAGCGGTTGGGCAAAGATACCGACTTTTTCCTGCGTCAAGTCGTTGAAGGATTTGCGACGAAAGAGTGAAGAACAAGCATGACGGCTGAAGAAGCGATTAAAATCGTCTGCGATAGGTTCCCTTTTGAAGGCTATATCCATCCCGAAAGCGGAGCGCATTTGAATATTGCGAAAACCATTCTTCGCTTTCTGGAGCCCGGCGGAAAAATACTTGATTTTGGCAGCGGCCCATGTGATAAAACCGCGGTAATGCAGACTCTTAGTTTCGTATGTTCCGCCTACGACGATCTGCAGGACGATTGGCATAAAACGGCGGGGAATAAAGATAAGATCCTTGCCTTTGCCAGGGATTTTGGAATCGATTTTAGAGTCGGACGCGATGACCATCCGCCGTTTGAGAATAATTCATTTGATATGCTTATGATGCACGATGTGCTAGAACACCTGCATGACTCGCCCCGCGACCTGCTCAATGATCTATTGGAGTTTGTTAGGCCCGATGGTTATTTATTCGTCACCGTTCCAAACGCAGTGAATATCAGAAAGCGCATCGATGTGTTATTTGGGAGGACTAACTATCCCCGTTTTGAGGTGTTCTATTGGTATCCCGGACCCTGGAGGGGACATGTCCGTGAATACACAAAAGACGACCTTGCCAAGCTCGCCAAGTATCTCGGCCTGCATATAGAAGAGATTCAATCCTGTCATCATGTGCTCGAAAAATTGCCAACCATGGCAAGACCCATTTATAAGGCGGTAACGACTGTTTTTAAGGGCTGGAGAGATTCCTGGATGCTTGTCGCGAGGAAAAAGGCAGACTGGTCGCCGAATAAGAGCTTACCGCATAATCGACTGAAAGAAATCCTGGCCAGCGGAGGAGCATACCAATAATGAGGGTAATGGTTTCGTCCACGTCGGCTGTGACTTTTTGCTTCCGGGGAGTAAATCTCCATGTTCTGGCGTTAACGGAAACCCATAGATGAGCAAACCATCAGCCATATTGGTCCGGATCGGATTCTATCTAATTCTATTGTTCTCGTTATCGGTTTCGGTATTCCCGCGCTTTGCCTATATTCTTGCGATAGCAGCATTCTGTATCTGGCTTCTGGAGCTTTTAATTTTCCGTGACAGATCCTGGGCATCATCCTCCTTATTCAACCCGATTGCGGGTTTTGCGGCCTTTTCTGTGATTGCCTGGCTTTTATCGGGGCTATTGCATGATTGGAGCCCGGCGCCCTGTGTAGCCGTATTTTCACTTTTTTATTTTGTGACCAGAAGCTTTGTGCGGTCCTCGGAAAAGAGAAAGATGATAGTCTGGACTTTTATCTCAGGGGTCGTTCTCGCCTCCGGAATCGATCTTTTTTACAGGTGGGGAGGGCTTTTCGATCTGAGTTTTTCCCCGAGTCTCGCCGCCGGATCACTGTCGTTTCTGATGATGCTGGTCTTTTGCGTAGTTATTGCCTATTACGCGCAAGCCCATGACTACACGGAGAAGCTTTTTTTTGGATTAATATCTCTGCCGATAGCAGTCCTGGCGGCGCTTGCGTTCGACAGGGCGGTAATAATGGTTTTGCTTCTGATTTTCATAGGCGTGGGAATTCTTAAAGATAGAACCGTATTGATAGTAGTCGGCTTAGTTATTGTTGTGATGTTTTCCGGGCTGTTTGGGTTCAGGGGAAAAATCGCGGAATTCACCGATACTCATGACTTGATAGAACTTGCCAGATCCCCGGTTTATGGGATAGAGCGAAATTTCGACATGATTTCCGGTGCAGGTTTTTATGGAGGCAGCGGTGATCCATCGCAGACGGAAGTAAGAACAACATCCGATGAACCGTTTTTCATTACGCTAATAAGATATTACGGACCTCCGTCCCTCATTCTTTTTATCTGGATCATGATTGAGCGGGCCCGGCGTGATCTGGCGAGAATCGGGAAGATCTCTTTTCCCGAAGCGAAAGCTTACCATCTGGCGTCATTATTAATTGTCGTTGCCGTGTCGATATCGAGTCTGTATGTCTCCACGCCCGGATGCTCATCGGCGATTCTGGCGCTGTGGCTGCTGTTGGGGATGGCTGAGATATGAAAAGGTCCGGCCTATCAGCGGTGATCATGGCTCGCGATGAGGCAAAAAATATCGAAGCCGCCATCGAAAGCTTAAGGTTTGCCGACCAGATTGTGGTGGCCGATACGGGCAGCGACGATAATACTATCGAACTGGCCCGAAATGCAGGAGCGGAGGTTCACAGCATCAATTTCGATGGTTTCGGCAGCAGCAAAAACAGGGCGCTTGAGTTTTGCAACGGGGATTGGATATTCTTTCTCGATGCCGATGAAAGGGTTTCTCCGGAACTTGCGGAAAGCATAGTTAAAAGCATCGTGGATAATTCGGAGTTCGATGGCTATGCCGTTAACCGCCTTTCTTACTTCCTCGGCAGGCCCGTCAGGCATTCCGGATGGCACCCTGATTATGTCCTCCGCCTTTTCAAAAAGGGCCGGGGCCAGTTTTCGAATCGGCTGGTTCATGAAGGAGTAGAACTGAACGGTGCCGCCAGTAAGCTGGAAGGTCTTCTCTACCATTACAGTTATGAAAATCTCGACCAATATATAGAGAAGTTGAATATCTACTCACGTCTGAATGCCGAGGAGATGTATAAAAACGGCAGGAAATGGCATTTCCGGGATTTAATAGTCCATCCGGCGGCTACGTTCGTTAAGATGTATATTCTGAAAGCTGGCTTTCTCGATGGTGTCAATGGATTCCTATTGGCGATCCTATCGTCTTATCATGTGTTTGTTAAATACGCCAAATTGCGCCAGCTCAACTATCAGGCGAAATAGTGAAATATCCCCACAAAATACTGCTGGTCCGACCGGACGGGCTGGGTGATTTGATTCTTTCTCTGCCGGTTGCCAATACGTTGAAGGACTCATTTCCGGGATGCGAGGTGCACTATCTTGTGTCCGCTGGGGCGGTCGGTATCCGGCCGTTGGTGAGCTATGTCGACGGCTGGTTGGTGGATGATGGAGGGCGTGGCTCCCGATTGTCTTTATCGCAGCTTATAGAGAAGATAAGGACGGCCAATTACAGCCACATTATAGAACTTAAACCGTCATGGCGAACTGCTCTGGCCGGTTTTCTTGCCAGAATCAAAAACAGAATAGGCACCTCCAGGAGGCTTTATTCTCCTTTATATAACCGTATCATATCCGTCCATCGTAAGGGTTCCGGCTTTCATCAAACGGATCTTGATTTGAGGCTTCTTAAGCCCCTGGGGATAGAGGTGAAGGGGATACTACCCACTCTGAAAGTCACTGAAAATGCACGGCAGATGGCCGCCGGGCTGCTTGGCCCAACCGAGCGAGAATATATAGTGATTCATCCAGGATCGTTCGGATCGGCGCCGAACTGGCCGATTGAAAATTATCAGAAATTGGCGGAGATTATCCTGGCGGAGACCGATTATGATGTCGTGGTCACAGCTCGCAATAAGATTGACGATGGATTCGCCGGCTGTCTGAATATCAGTGGCAAAACCGATATCGAGACCCTGGCTGGTGTTGTGAAAGCTGCCGGCCTGTTTGTATCCAGCAGTACAGGGCCGCTTCACCTTGCTGATGCGCTGAACGTGCGCTGCATCTCATTTTTCCTGAATCGGCCCGATATCGGCCCCGTAAGATGGGGACCGAGGCGAAATATGGAAGGCATCATAACGCCTGCCGATGACTGCCGCTGTCGGAATCTAAGAGGTTGCCGTTGTCTGGAACGAATTTTACCCTTTGAAGCGTTTAAGAAAATAGAAGGAATACTGTCGCATAAAAATGATGCCACAGTGGGGCAATGATGAATTTGGCCGAGTTCATAATACATGTCGAATCTTATAACGCCAATATCGATATCCCCCTGGTGCGCAAAGCTTACGAATTTTCCGACAGAGTTCACGCCGGGCAATATCGTGAATCCGGCGATCCGTATGTTGAGCATTGTCTGAATGTGGCCTTTATACTGGCTGAAATTCATATGGATTCCGCCACTATTGCGGCGGGACTATTGCACGATGCTATTGAGGATGCCGGCGCCACAGTCTCCGAGATCAAAAGCGAGTTTGGTGAGGAGATAGCGGATATGGTTGACGGCCTTACAAAAATGTCGGGCCTGAAATTCAAAAATGCCGCCGAACAACAGGTGGAGTATTTTCGCAAGATGCTCTTATCCATGGCCAATGATATCCGGGTAATTGTCATAAAACTTGCTGATAGACTTCACAATATGCGCACCCTCGGCCATCTTCCGGGGGAGAAAAGAAAAAGAATCGCTCTTGAGACGAGGGAGATCTATGCTCCTCTGGCTCATCGTTTTGGCATGGCCAGGATGAAATGGGAGCTGGAGGACCTTTCATTTAAGTATCTCAGTACGGCTGAATACGCCGATATCGAAAAGAAAATCATAGAGGGCCGGGAGGAAAGAGAGGCTTATATAAGTGATCTGACCGGTGCCCTGGAGACAGCGATGGCATCGGCGGGAATCAAATCCGAGATAACGGGGCGAGCCAAACATTACTATTCTGTTTTCCGGAAAATCAAGGTTCGGCGTGTTCCTTTCGATCAGATATACGATCTTCTGGCCATGAGAATCATTGTCGATACGATCACCGATTGCTATCATGCACTGGGGATTATTCATACCATGTGGCCGCCTGTGCCTGAAAGATTCCACGATTACGTCGCCAATCCAAAATCGAACGGTTACCGATCGCTTCATACCACCGTCATCGGGCCGCGAGGCAGGATGGTTGAAATTCAGATTCGCACTCACGCCATGCATTACGCCGCCGAGTATGGGATCGCCGCCCACTGGCTTTACAAGGAGGGCAAGAAGGATCTTGGCGAGATCGACCAACATATGGCCTGGATTCGCGAAATCCTGGAATGGCAGGGGGAGATGACCAACCCCGAGGAGTTTTTAGAATATCTCAAGATCGATCTTTTCCCGGACGATGTTTTCGTCTATACCCCCGCAGGCGATTTGAAACAGCTTCCCAGGGGATCGACCGCTCTGGATTTCGCATTTTCGGTTCACTCCGATATCGGATTTCATTGTGTCGGGGCCACAATCAATGGTAAGTTTGTGCCGCTTTCCACGGTTTTACATAGTGGCGATGAGGTTGAAATCAAGACGTCATCTCACCAGAATCCAAGTTCTGATTGGCTGATGATAGTCAAGACCGCCAGAGCCAAATCCAAAATCAAGTACTGGCTCAGGCAGAAGGGTTACGAGCAGGCGGTTTCACTGGGAAAGGAAATGCTTGAAAGAGAGCTTAAGAAGAAGAGGATGGAAATGCCACCGGAAGCCGAGCTGTTGGATCTGGCGGCGCGCAACGACTTCACGAATATGGAACAGATGTATTCCGGCCTCGGCTCGGGAACCATTTCGATCCAGAGCCTCATAAGCAAGCTTGGCCCGAGGCCCGAAAAAGATGAACCGTCGCTGATCCGCAGATTCATAGACCAGGCGAGGGGCGTTTCCAAAGGGATCAAAATTGGAGGTGTCGAAAATTTGATGTTTCGATTCGCCTCCTGCTGCCAGCCGGTCCCCGGGGAAAAAATCGTTGGATTTGTCACAAGAGGCCGCGGGCTTTCGATTCATAAAGCAGATTGTACGAATGCGGCGGCCATTCTACAGGAGCCGGAGCGATTGGTTGACGTAGAATGGGATGTCGAAAAAGGACAATCCTTCCTGGTTAGATTACATGCGCTGGTCGAGGATCGAAAGAATCTGCTTAAAGAGATCACAGAGGCTATCGCTGAAGCCGATGTTAATGTCAGGGGTGGCGAAATAAGCACCGGTACCTGGCCGGCAACAGGACGATTCATCGTAGAGATACAAAACTATGGACAGCTCGCCAGGGTATTGGCTAAAATGAGAAAGGTTGATGGCGTTCTCTCGGCAGAGAGAGAAAGCGGAGGCGATCAGAGCCAATAGGTCTTGGAAATAATGGCGGGCGATCCAGTTTGCATGTTCAACGAATTCTCGTCTTGCGGATACACAGCCGGAATGGTTTTGAAGGGGCGATGGGAGAATCAAGACGAAATCTACGATCACATAAAAAGAGAATTCCTAAGAAATAGCATCAGAATGATATCACCATTCCAGACACATAGTTCCGGAATAGCAGTCATCGAAAAAGATCATGAGTCCCGGAGCCTCTCCGCGGATGGGGCAATCAGCAATTCGGAAAACGTATGCCTTACAGTCCGCTCGGCTGATTGCATTCCGATGTTGATGGTTGAGCCGTCGACCGGCTTTTTCGGCGCGGTGCATATAGGATGGCGCGGCTTCGCTGGCGGGATGGTAGAGGAGCTGTTTTATCAGTCCGGAAGTTTCGAACTGACTCCCGAAGACATGCTTTTTCATCTGGGACCGTCGATCGGGAGCTGCTGTTTTGAAG
>CBEWDL010000106.1:0-11560 GCA_965555375.1 uncultured bacterium | reverse complement strand
GGTTAGTAAGTTCTATCATATCAAAATACATAACTTCGAGATCTAGTTCACTTTGTCTGGGCGCCAGGATAATCCCGACTCGATATTTGTACTTATAAAGGAACTCAACAAGGGCACTGCTTGAATCAATATCATCCAATAAGAATATCGAAGGATGGGGAATGTAGGCATAGGCGGATTCAACTGTTAGGTATTCCGGGCTGGAAGTGGAATCAAGCCGATACTCCAATATATCGAGTGGTGAATCCTCATATTCGAGAGTGCAATAGAACCAAACCGATAAACTGGCAAAGGATAGGATAGAGATAATAAAGATGATTTTCGCCGAGCGCATTCCAATAACCGATCTTTCAAAGTGCCTTCAGAAACGCTCTCCTAAAATTCAGTCCCTCTACCGCCCGTGGCAGTGCTTGTATTTTTTGCCGGAGCCGCAGGGGCAGGGCTCGTTGCGGCCGGGGGTTTTGGTGACGCGGATAGGTTTCTGCTTGGCTTCGGAGGGGTCCTGCGCCTTGCGAACCGGGCCATCGAGGGCATCATCCGCGGCGGCCTGCGCTCCCGCCCCCACCTGCACGCCCATACCGACCGCCGATTGCTTGGCGGCCACCATCTGGCCCCGGGGCAGGCGGGTCGGTTCGGTGGCCGGCTTCATCTTGTAGATCATGCCGATCGCTTCCTCGTCGATGCGCCCCATCATCTCCTCGAAGGCGCCGAAGGCCTCCTTTTTATATTCGATGACCGGGTCGCGCTGGCCGTAGGCTCGCAACCCGATGCCGGTCTTGAGATGATCCATCTCGTAGAGATGCTCTTTCCAGTGCAAATCGTAAACGGAGAGAAAGGCGAACCGCTCCAGCCGCCGCATGGTCTCCTCGCCCAGAAGCTCCTCTTTTTCCTCGTAGATCTTCTTTGCGGCGGTGGTAATATCATCGATTACTTTTTCCTGCTTGAGCTTCTCGATCTCCGAATCGGGATAATGAATGTCTAAAAGGAAAATCTTGCGAAGCTCCTCGCGCAGTCCCAGCAGGTTCCACTCCTCGGAGTAAGTCTTTTCGGGGCAATACTCCCAGACCTTCCTTTCGACTATAGCCTCGACCATCTCCAGCGATTCTTCCTTGAGATTTTTTCCTTTTAAAATATCGCTTCGGCGCTCGTAGATGACGATACGCTGGGAGTTCATGACGTTATCATACTCAAGCAGATTTTTTCTGATGGAGAAATTGTTATATTCCACCTGCTTCCTGGCCCGCTCGATGGCTCTTGTTACCATCCGGTGATTGATAGACTCGCCCTCTTTCCAGCCGAGCGTATCCATGACCCTTTCGATCCGGCCGCCGCCGAAGATCCGCATCATATCGTCTTCCAGGGATATATAGAATGTCGATGCGCCGGGATCGCCCTGGCGGGCGGCGCGGCCTCGCAGCTGACGGTCTATACGCCTCGATTCATGCAGGTCGGTGCCGATAATGTGCAGACCGCAGGGAACATCCTGATCGCATTTCAATTCATCATAGAACGGGCACCTCTGATCGGGCTGGGCCGGAGAAATCAACATACAGGCTTTCGATTTTAAAACCTCGCCCTGCAGTTTGATATCGGTGCCGCGGCCAGCCATGTTGGTGGCGATGGTTACGGCTCCCGGGAGGCCCGCCCTGGCTACAATCTCGGCCTCCTGCTGGTGGTATTTGGCGTTGAGAACCGAATGGCCTATCCCCTGTCGCTTGAGCATACGGGAAAGCGTTTCCGAAACCTCCACCGATACGGTACCTACCAGCACCGGCAGACCCTTGTTATACAGCCTGATGATCTCCTCGATAATGGAGTTGTATTTCTCCCGTCGCGTGCGATAAATGACATCATCGTAATCGAATCTCCGCACCGGCCTGTTGGTCGGTATCACGACCACATCCAGCTTGTATATCTCGAAAAACTCGGCGGCCTCGGTTTCCGCCGTTCCGGTCATGCCGGCCAGCTTGTCGTACATTCTGAAATAATTCTGGAGCGTGATAGTGGCCAGAGTCTGCGTCTCTCCTTCGATGGTGACGCTTTCTTTGGCCTCGATGGCCTGATGGAGACCATCGGAATAGCGGCGGCCCGGCATCAGTCGTCCGGTGAACTCGTCGACGATTAAGACCTTGCCCTCCTGCACCACATACTCGACGTCCTTCTCAAAGAGCTGGTAAGCCCGCAAAATCTGATTTATGGCGTGGTTTTTCTCGGATTTCTCCCCATGAAGGCGATAAAGCTCTTCTTTCTTCTTGATCTTCTGTTCGGGAGTGTAATTATCATCCGAGTCGATCTGTACCAGCCCCTCGGTGATATCGGGTATTTCAAAAAGCTTCTGGTCGTCAGGGGCTAACATCTTATGCCCGGGCTCGTTGAGATAGACCGTATGCTCGCGCTCGTCGATACTGAAATACAGCTTCTCGTCGATCTCATAGAGCTTCTTGTCACGCCGGTAGAGAAGCTCCTGCTGCTCGACCATCTGGCGGATTCCCTTTTCCTTGTAAAGCTTCAATAGCCGCTTATTCTTAGGAGCGCCCCGGTGTGCCATCAGAAGCTTATCGGCGGCCTCGATTTGATCGCCATCGTTCTCAATCGCCTTCTCAGCCTCGGAAATTAGCTTAGCCACAAACTGGTTTTGCCGCTTGACAAGGCTGGCCACCAACGGCTTCATCTCATCAAACCTGACATTCATTGATGATTCGACCGGGCCCGAAATAATCAAGGGCGTCCGGGCCTCATCGACTAGAACAGAGTCTACCTCGTCGACGATCGCATAGGAGTAACTCCGGTGCACCTGATCCTCCGCCCGTACCGACATATTATCCCGGAGATAATCGAATCCGAATTCATTGTTGGTGCCGTAGGTTATATCGCAACCGTATTGCTGTTTTCTCTCGAAGGGGGACATATCGTTTTGAATGCAGCCGACGGTCAGCCCCAGAAACTCGTAAACCTTACCCATCCATTGAGCGTCGCGGCGAGCGAGGTAATCGTTGACGGTGACAAGATGAGCGCCCTTGCCGACGAGAGCATTGAGATATAACGGCATAGTCGCAACCAGGGTTTTCCCCTCGCCGGTGGCCATCTCGGCTATCCTGCCCTGGTGCAGGACGATCCCACCGATCAACTGGACATCATAAGGGATCATTTCCCAGTCGGTCTCGATCCCGCTAACATCCCAGGATTTTCCAACCAGCCGCCGACAGGTTTCCTTGACCATGGCAAAAGCCTCCGGCAGGATCTCGTCCAATTTCCCATCGAGTCTTTTCCTGTATTCTTTTTTATAAACGTCGGGATCCATCGAATCGCGATCTAAGTCTATGTCCATCTCCTCAAGATGAGCCGCCAGCTCAGCCTTGAACTCCCCGGTGCGCTGAGGGAACCAGTCATCGCTTTTATCCTTCAGGGTCTCGTATATCTCGTTTATTTCGGCGATGACCGGCCTTAGCTTTTTGACGTCTCTTTCCGATTTACTGCCGAAGACTTTTTTGATGGCTTTCATTACCATAAGATCGTTCCCCTTTATACCTTAAGCAGTATATGGGGTTGTATATTGAGGTTCAAGGGAAAAGTTCCGGGCAACAGGCAGACCCGCTCGAGGATTAAGTAAACAACTGATTGTCTTTGAACGCCAGATAGGTTTACTGATAGCCCGCCTGTGCCGGACTCCGAATTAGCGATTTTTTTCTAATCCTTCGATTCCTCCAGCAAATATCCCGCCAGAGCATCCAGCTCCTCCTCGGTCCCCTCAAACGGCGGCATATCCTCGGGAGGATTTATGAGGAATTCTTTCAGTTCATCCAGATTATAGCTTTCGTGTAAATCTACAAGCTCAGGGCCGACCGTACCGCCCTTACCCTGAAACGTGTGGCAGGAGCGGCATTCCCAATCTGCGAAAATCTGCTCCCCGGAGATCTCTTCCACCGGGATTGCAGATGGGATTTTCTCTCCCACCAATTTCTGGTTCATATACATGGTGCCCCAGATCAGGTACGGCTTGCGGGCCTTCTCGCGGGTATACCCGCCCATGAAGAAGGCTACGAACGCCGTTATAGCGGTTCCGAGAAGGAATTTTCTTCCTTTCTCATGGCCGAGCAACCAGTAAAGCAGGGCAAATATCACCGCCAGTACACCCAGAGTTATCATGGCATTAAGGTATGGCCGGCCCAGGCCGCTCCAGACCTGTCCCCACGGATTTGGGGCCGGCAGATTCTCCGTGGCAGATTTCACCTTGAACAGAAAGCTCAGCCCTGAGAGTGGCTGCAGGAGGATCAATGTCGCGCCTATCCGTGCCGTGAATTTATTCGTCTTCTTGTAATAATCGACCTCCGGACCCGTTTGACGCGATTTCCAGAAAGTCCAGAGAAACACGACCAGCGCCCCGTTGATAAGGCAGGGCAGGATCATATGGATGAAGGATTCCCACAATATCGGGTTGAAAAAAGCATCCCAGCGATTCTTGGTCATCAACCAGTCTCCGGGGGTCATCATAAAAGCCCAGATCGCATTTATCAGAAATGCAGTTACGATAGCCGCGAAGGCCGTGACGCCGCCGAAAAACAGATGTTTTCTTGGAGATACCTTATCCCAGGTGTTGTTATAAGAAATGGAAAAAATCATTAAGATTAAAAAGAACAATCCCTCGGTGGCGAAAGCCCAGAAAACAACGGAATAGAGAAACTTGGTGAAAGCTCCCCAGAGCCCGATCAGGAGCACGATGATGGCCACGCCAAGCACGCAGTTTATCTTCATCATGTCGGCCAGGAACTTCGTTACACTCCGAGCAAGTGTAACATAGTCGGGATCGTTTTTCTTTCTCCCGAGCCATTCAGAAAACACCGCCAGAGTCGAGCCACCGACGGCGATGAAGGCCAAAAAGACATGGATCAAGATGACGATTGCCATTATGATACTGTTGCCTGTCAGCGGGAAATCAATTCTTTCCATTCGCTCCTCCTTCCCGGATCCTCGGCTCAGTATAAGCCATAGGGTAAACTAATCAAGCACAAAAATAACAATTATAAAAAACATGTGATGTTGATACCAGGCCTTGAGATTTACCTGAAAAGGAAAAGCCCCGCGACCGAGGTCCCGAGGCTCCCCCTCATATTTAGAGTGGCTTATATCAGTTTGCGAAGGATATCGGCCATATCTCTGGCTCTCTGGAATCTGAGATCGGGATCCTTAACCAGTGCCTTGGCGATTATTTTATCGAATATCCTGGGTACATCAAGGTTGATCTCCGATGGCGGTGGAGGCTCTGTATGCAATATGGAATATATCAATGCTGAAATTGTCTCGCCCTTGAACGGCTTCTGTCCGGTCAGGAGCTCATAGAAAACCACCCCCAGCGAGAATATATCAGACCTTCTATCGACCGGCAGTCCCTTAAGCTGCTCCGGGGATATGTAGTTTGGAGTTCCCAACGCCGTGCCCGTCTGGGTCATGGAGGCCGATTTATCAAGCCGTGCTATCCCGAAATCCATGACCTTGACCTTGTTTTCCTCGAGAATCATTATATTGGCGGGTTTAATGTCGCGATGCACTATTCCATTCTCGTGGGCGTAGTCGAGGGCTTCGCAAACCTGAATCATTATTCTAGATAGTGTCTTATAATCCCAGTTAAGCCCCGTTTTGATAAGCGATTCCAGAGTGTTGCCGCGCAAAAACTCCATGGCGATATACTGTATATTGACTTCCTCACCGACATCGTAGATGGTCACGATATTGGGGTGAGATAGTTTCCCGGCTGCCTTGGCCTCCCGGTTCAGTCTCTCGCGCAATTCCTTGACTTCCCCCGGCTCGAAAATCTGATCCAGCCTGATGGTTTTGAGAGCAACCGGTCTATCGATTGCAGGATCAAGCCCCTTGTAAACCATCCCCATGGCCCCCTTACCGAGAGTGCCCAGAATCTTATAACGTCCGAAATGATTTATTGCAGGCGCAGCGACGCCCGCGGTTCCGGATGAAGTTAGAGGAAATGTACCTTCTTCTCCTATCGTCTCGGTTCCCGGAGATGTCGATCCTCCGGTCGCCTGTGGCTGCGCTACCGTCTCATGGTATCCTGGTATAGGCGTTTGCCCCGCCATATTGCCGATCGGAATCGTATCGCTCGATGAGAGCAAGGACTCGTAATCTATCTCTTCTTCATCGTCGGTTTTCTGCTCGGTCGACAAACCGGACGGCGATCTTACAAACGGCGCCATGGTCAACATGATGACTATCTGGAGAGCCGGATAAAGGCTGTTAGTAGTGATATCAAACGAGGAGAACAGGACATAACCCATATTTACAAGTATAACGAGGAACAAAAGCAAAACCGCAATGCGGTTAACCAGGGATATCCGTGGCAGCATAAAGGCACAGAAAAGACCGATACCGATAAGTATTCCCAGATTGATCCTGAACTGCTTGGAGATGCCTTTCAATATATTCCCATGGACTATATTCTCCGTAATGTTTGCCAGTATCTCCACGCCGGGAAGACTCCGGCCAACCGGCGTCGAGTAAACATCCGTTGCCGCAAACGCCGTATAGCCGATTATGACCAGCTTTCCGGAGAGCTCCCTGGGAGCGGTCATCCCATTCATTATATCCGCTGCAGAATAATATTTGAATGTTCCTTCCGGGCCACTGAAGTTGATGACCATCCGGCCTGTTTCGTCGGTAGGAATTTGTCGATTTCCAATAACGATAGATTCCCCTACATGGACGCCGACATGACTAACACCGAGAAATTGCGCGGCTGCGACCACTGACGCCGAGGGGAAAAATTCTCCTCTATATCCGACTATTAACGGTTGCCATCGGACGCTGCGGTCATTATCGGGCATAATATTGATGAATCCGAGATAAGCGGCCGAATCGGTAATTGAAGGCGCTGGCGAGTGAATAGCCGAAGCGCCTGTTGGGGGGAATCTGGAAAATTTCCTGGGATTATCTATTGCACGGTATGCGCTCCTGGTCATACCGATGGGCAGAGTCTCGCCTTGAGACGGAAGATCAGAGCGCGAGAAATAATAGCTGGAGATAACATTGCCTGCTCTGGCTATGGCGTTGGCCAGCGAATCCGTATATCCGGCCGCCTTCTGGTATTCATTGGGGTCGAACGTCAGATTAAGCATGATAGTATTTGGCTTTTGGGCGGCGATAGCGTCTATAAGCGCGGCGGTCTTATCGCGATTCCAGGGCCAGTCGCCTACAGATTCCAGGCTGGCATCATCTATCCCCACAATAACTATATCCTCCGGGACTGTCTTCTCCCCCCGCAATTTAAACATAGTGTCCTGAATAAATCGCCCGAGCCTTTCGAGACTACTCGGACGGTCCAGATATACACTGATAACCAGAACGGTGACCAGAACGTATAAAATGAAACCTGAAAATTTCTTAGTCATTTTTAAAGCATCTCCTGACATTCCGCCGTCAAATCGCCCGTATAGATACATCGTGACGGCAGGCGGTCACTGATAATGGAATCGGCATCATTTTGAAAATATTTAGAAAACTTTTGATCGGTCAAAAGGGATTCGGACCGGCTTCTCACACAGCCGCAAAAGCTCCATTCACCTAACAATATTATAAATTCTATAACTGAGAATTTTTCAGAGTCATCTCTACGCGGGCCGAATGAATCCGGAAATCGCTATCATGCCCGCCAGCGCAAGCAAGAATATGGCGATTCTTAGAATGAACGACAACGTTCCTCCAGAATTTCGGGTCTATCTTCCCGTGGTCAGTCGCTCGATCAGATAATCGGGCAAACCCAATTTCGCCATGTCGGTCTGGGTGTTCTTAACATTATAATCGACGCGCTGAAGCTTTACGGTTTTTGTATCGGTATCGTAAACCGAATAACAACTTCGAGGATCACCGTCACGCGGTTGACCCACCGAGCCGATATTTATGAGGTACCGGCAATCGTCCTTTAGAATCTCCTCGGTCTGTTTGGAAAGGACCGCCGCCTCCGTCTGGCGTTTGTATACTATATATGGCCGATGTGTATGGCCTACCAGGCAAATTTTCTGCTCGAAAAAATTGAAATTCTCCTCGGCGTCATCCATGTCTAAAATGTAGTGCCAGTTCTCAGGATCTCTGGGCGACGAATGCGCCATATATATATCGTCGATTCGATACGTTAGCTCGAAATCGGACATTATTTCGATTGATTTATCCGACAGAGAATCCTTCGTCCAACCCATCGATTCAGCGGCATACTGGTTAAAATACTCGGTCTCCATAAGTCCCAGGGCGGCGTAATCGTGGTTGCCCATCAATTCGATCTCAGAGATCTCATCGATAAGCTTGACGCACTCATCGGGGTTAGGACCGTAACCGACGGCATCGCCGAGAAAAAAAAGCTTATCGATCTTCTCGGTTCTGAAATCCAGAATACAGGCTTTTAGAGCTTCAAGGTTGGCATGCACGTCGGAGAAAAAGCCATACCTCATTATGATCTGCTTTCAACAAATCTATAAACCGTTTTACCGACCTGAATAATATCATCGTTTTTCAGCATGTAGCGGTCAACTTCCTCGCCGTTAATCTTGGTCTTACCCTTTTTGCCAAGATTAACAACCCAGAACCCATCATCTTCATGCACGATCTTGGCTTGAACCCCGGAGAGGAACATGCCTTTTGCTTTGACGTTGGCTAAGGAGGATTTGCCTATGGTGATGACGTTTCGATTCAGCGGGAATTGTTCAAAATCCGCCCCTGCCTCACCCAGAAGGACCGAAACGCCGGCCAGCGCCGTCATCTCCTTATCCTTCTGATCCTTAGCGAGAAGCTCCCGCTGCTTTCTGGTCTGCAGAACCATGGTCCCGTCAGAGTCGAAAGGCGATCCCGATTTTTCAGGCTCGGAATTGTAGATAAGCGAGTACTTACCAATTGTAATGATATCGTTGTCCTTTAAAATATCCTCTGAAATCCTGCGGGAGTTGATGAACGTGCCGTTCAGGCTTTCGTTATCTATTATAACAGCCTGATCATCACCAAACTCTATCTGGGAGTGACAACGGGAGACTCCTCTGTTATCAAGAACGATATCGTTGTCCGGAGTTCGCCCAATGGTGACTCTCTTTTTTTCGGTTATGAATTTCTCGATAACCTTATCCTCGTATTTAACGATTATTTCAGGCATAAACCCCTCCTCAAAGGGCGCCGTTGCAATGTGCGCTAACGGCAGATTTTTGTCAACCTTTTGTTGCAAGCGCAGCCTTTATGGCGCCCATAAATGACCTTGCCGAGAATTTTCGCTTCTTGTATATTGTCGGAATGAACGCGCCGAACTTTAAAGAATCTAAGGCAACCATATACGCACCCTTAGCCGGAATAAGCGATTCGCCATCCAGGAAAATAGCCCGAAGATTCGGCGCTGATATCACCGTCTCAGAGCTAATTTCAGCCGAGGGGGTCATCCGTAGTGGCAAAGGAACCCTTGATCTGGCCAGATTCGACGATGACGAGCGACCCTTTGGCCTTCAAATTTTCGGGGGAAACCCGGATTCCATGGCATTGGCAGCAAATATCTTAAGCGAATTGGAGCCGGATCTCATAGATATAAACTTCGGATGTCCAGCGCGCAAGATCGTGGACAAAAACGGCGGCAGTTCGATCCTTAAGGATCTGAAATTGATGGAGAAGATTATCTGTAATGTGGTCAGGATCACCAACATACCGGTAACCGTCAAAATGCGGTCAGGATGGAAGCAAGAGACGCCGGTCTACTTAGAGGCTGGGAGGATTATCGAAAACTGCGGAGCGGCGGCTGTCACCCTGCACCCCCGCTCCAGGACTCAGGGATTCGACGGCAAGGCCGACTGGTCGCAGATCTCCGAATTGAAGCAGGCACTGGCTATCCCGGTCATCGGAAACGGCGATATATCCACCCCCGAGGATGCTAAAAGGATGTTTGATCAGACCGGATGTGATGCTATCATGATCGGCAGAGCCTCCATCGGCAACCCCTGGATATTCCAGAATATCAAGAAATATCTCAAAACAGGTATCGTTCCGCCGCCGCCGACCGCTCGCCAGAGGATCGAATTGGCTCTGGAGCATCTCGAAATGAACATAGAATACTACGGGCTGCCATCAGGGATATACAAGATGCGCTCCCGAATCTGCTGGTATATCAAGGGCCTTCCGGAAGCATCCAGAATCAGGGGCAGATTGGTTCGTATGGAAACACGATCGGAGATAAGAGATCTGTTTTATGAATATCTCGACGAGATAGAAGATCAATTTGATAGCGGTAACAGAACGGCTGCGACCGGGATTTTAACTGACTGACATAAAAGCTGTGGATTCCAAAAAAATAAGATCGGTTCTTGAAAAAATCGCCTCCGGCGGGCTTTCGATCGATGAGGGCGCTCGGAGGCTTCAATCCATCTCCTTTGAGGACATGGGATTCGCTAAACTCGATCATAATCGCACCGTCAGAACCGGAGTGCCCGAGGTTATATTCGCACCCGGAAAAACCGACCGGCAGATAATAAAGATATTCGAAAGGATGCATAGGGCAGGCTCGGATATATTGATCAGCCGCGCCGACAAGGCGCTATGTAACAAACTGCAACGCAAATATAAGAATGTGAAATATAACGAGATCGCCAGAATGATAATCAAAACCCGCAGGCGGAAGAAAACCGACGACAACAGAGCCGTTGCAGTCGTAACCGGCGGTACCTCGGATCTGAGCGTGGCCGAGGAAGCCGGAGCAACTATCGAGGCGTTCGGCGGCAAGGTGGAGCGTATATACGACGTCGGCGTGGCCGGCATTCACCGACTGCTGGCTTACCAGGATAAATTGAGGAGCGCCTCGGTTGTGATTGTGGTAGCCGGTATGGAAGGAGCGCTGCCTTCGGTGGTCGGCGGCCTCGTTACGGCGCCCGTGATTGCGGTTCCCACATCGGTGGGATACGGCGCATCCTTCGGGGGGATAGCGGCGCTTCTGGCCATGCTGAACTCCTGCGCGCCGGGCGTAACGGTGGTCAATATCGACAACGGCTTCGGCGCCGCCATGGCGGCGTTGAAAATTGTAAAGTCATATTCGAAATCGTAGGACGATACGTGAGTTAGATCATGAATTCAAATGATCCATTCGTAATTGATAAAATCACTTTCGAACACATCTTGGAAGATCTACAGAAAGTAAAACATACTATTGAAAGTATTAAGTTGAATTTTGATAAGAGTCGATTCGGAACGTACCACCAACGTATCAGAAAATTATGGGACGCTATTAATGCTAAACAGACAGACGAATTTAGAAGATCAAATGACTTTGAAACATCGATAATTGCCTTAGTAGAATCCATTGAATTAATATCCATCTTTAATAACCTGCCGATCTCGACTAATCCCATTTTTATGGATAAAATAAGAAAGATCTTGAAAGGTCCCATATTACCGCGAGATGAAAATCGAAATTCCAACGAATCCAGGAATACCATATTTGAATTAAACCTGGGCGCTCATTTTAATAAAGCTACAAATAATGTAGATTTCTCAACAGGTGATTTTCTATCCATATATAATGGAGATACATATGTTTTTG
>CBEWDL010000105.1:0-11656 GCA_965555375.1 uncultured bacterium | reverse complement strand
ATCTGGTCTCCGCCACTCGTGCCCAACGGCATTACGATGTCATAACCGCGCTGCAGGCAATCGCCACAGAAACTCAACCGAACCTGCTGGCATATCTGGCCGGGGCTCAGTCCAGGGGAACGATTGGATCTTTCCGCGGTTTCTGGATCGCCAACATGATCTCTGCGAAGATGACCCCGGAGGAAATTCATATAGTGGCCTCCAGGGCTGATGTCGATGTCGTCTACTCCGATTTCGAGGGGGAGATAATCAAGCCTATCATCGACGAAAGTTATCAACCGCCTTTAATAACCAGCGTGGAAAACGGCCTGCGTGCGGTTCGCGCCGACAGCATGTGGGCGCTTGGAATCACCGGCCAGGGCCGGCTGGTTTGCAATATCGACACCGGTGTGGCCGGCTCGCATCCTGCTCTGAATCACAGCTGGCGGGGCTCGAACGGCTACACGCCGGAGGAGAGCTGGTACGATAGCGCTGACCCCAATAACTCCTTTCCCCACGACGAACAAGGCCACGGCACACATACCATGGGCACCATCTGCGGGAGAAGCACAACCACATCCGACACCGTCGGCGTGGCTATCGATGCGCAGTGGATCGCGGCCCGGGCGGTCGATGTCTCCGGCGGGAACATCGCTGCCTCTTTCGAATGGGCGGCTGATCCTGATGGCGACCCGAACACCGTCGAGGATGTCCCCGACGCCATCTCCAACTCCTGGTTACATGGGAGCCTGCCCTCCTTCCTACTACACTCTGATCGACAACTGCGAGGCAGCCGGCGCGGCCGTGGTATTTGCCGCCGGTAACGAGGGCCCGGGCCCCCAGACGTTGAGAATCCCTGCCAATAGAATCACCACGCCATACAACTGCTTTTCCGTGGGCGCAATAGACGGCAACTACGATCATTACCCCATTGCCGGTTTTTCCTCCAGGGGACCGTCGCAGTGCGATGGTCAAACGATCAAGCCGGAAGTGGTCGCCCCGGGCTTAAACGTCAGATCATCGGTCCCTAACGGCGGCTACCAGGGAGGATGGTCGGGCACCTCGATGGCCTGCCCCCACGTGGCCGGGGCCATTGCCCTCTTAAGGCAGGTCAATCCCAACGCCACCGTGGATACGATCAAATGGGCGCTCATGGAATCGGCCCAGGATCTCGGCAGCGAAGGCGAGGATAACGCTTACGGCTTTGGAATCATCAATATTCTGCACGCCATGGAGTTGATCCCGGATATCGACGCTCCGTATGTGTTCCCCAATGCGGTGTACGTGGAAGAGACTAATGACGATTACCCCGATCCGGGTGAGACTATCGATCTTTACGTTAGGCTGGCAAATTCCGGATTGGACATCGACAATGTATCCGGGATAATCTCGACAGAGGACCCGTACACCACCATAACTTCGGATTCGGCATTCTACGGTTTCATTGCACTGAATGATACGGCTCTCTCATCGGATCCCTTTACCATGTCTTTTGCCGAAGACACGCCTCCGGGCAGAGTCATCGCATTCGATTTGAGGATCGTCGGCGACGGTGATTACAGCGTAACCAGATCGGTTTCCGTGATGGTGGGGCGACTCGACGACCCGGCTATTGCCGATCACGATATCGGCAATGTATTACATACTATCTCCAATTTCGGGCAATACGGACTTCATCCCGACGGAATGAACGGCGCCTGGCCCGGAGCCGGATTCAAAATGCCCCAGACGGGCATAAATTACCTCTTTGAAGGAGCGCTGTTTATTGGCGATTGGCCGACAAGGGTCTCCAATGGCGCCCGGGATGAGGTCGAGAATATCGGTGATGATTTTGTCCCTATGGACGGCATCACTCTGGCCGAACCGGGTCCCTTTGCCGATCAGGAATATTATACGGCTTTTAACGACCAGAACGCTGCAGAACCTCTCGGCGTGCTGGTCAGCCAGAAGACCTTCGCCTTCGAGGACGCCCCCGACGACGACTATGTGATTTTCGAATACACCATCACAAACGCAGAGAATCAGGATCTCGAGGGTGTGCTTATTGCTCATTTCGAGGACTGGGATATGACCTGGGGCGTCGGTAACGACAGGGTTAATTTTGATAGAGAGAGAAACCTGGGCTATGCGTATAACAGCAGTAACTATAGAGGTCAGGCGGTTCTCTCCGATCTCGGCGTTTTTTCTTTCATGGCGCTCGATAACGAGCAACACGTCTATCCTCCTTATTTCACGCTGGCTGACAAATGGAGCTATATGAACGCCGGCATTGTCGATACGGCCATTACCACTCAGAGAGATTGTTCCGTCATCATCACTACCGGCCCTTACGATATCGCTCCGGGTGAATCCGTGACTGCGGCGTTCGCTATTCTCGGAGGAACGTCTCTTTCGGATATTCAGGACAATGCCGCGGCTGCTATCGCTCGTTATGGGGGGATGACGGTGGTCGACGATAATCCTGTTCGCCCCGACGGTTTCTTCCTATCTCAAAACTATCCCAATCCATTCAATGCTCAGACGGCTATAGAATTCTCTATTGCTGCCGCAGGCGATGTTCGTCTCGAGGCCTTCGATCTTTTAGGCAGGAAGGTCGCCGTTCTCATCGATGAAAAGCTTGAAAGCGGATTTCATTCTGTGATCTGGGATTGCTCCGATTTATCCACCGGCGTATATTTTTATCGCCTTACGGTTGAGGATAAAGCGGCAGTCAAGAAGATGACCTTGATAAAATAGAAATCTGAGACGCGCCAGGCGTTCAAAGTGGATTTCAAATCAGGACCGGCAAAACAGCCGGTCCTTTTATATTCGATAATAAAATCCTGCAGGATAGGATAACTTAACGAGGTTACCGGAACAGGACTTCCGCAATCTTTGCTGCGGCCTCCGGCTTTGCAATCCTCAGAGCGTTGTTTTTCATTTTCTCCAGCGGTTCGGGCCCATTTATCAAGGTTTCTATCTTATGACAGAGGCCTGAGACCTGTTCCACCCTGACGGCCACCCCCTCCTCCAGAAGATAGTTGCAGTTTCTCTCTTCCTGACCGGGATATGGTTTGTAGACCACAAGAGGCAGCCCGGAAGCCAGGCATTCTGAACTGATCAAACCTCCTGGCTTGGAAATGGCCAGATCGGACACCGCCATAATTTCATCCAGGAAATCAACATATCCAAAGATTTGTAATCTTTTATTACTGCCCTCAAGCATCCGTTTCAGATTTTCCGGCGCCGATTTGACGGTACCACCGGCAAGCATCAATTCCAGCGGCGCCCGACAGCCTGCTAAGGCCGAAAGGATCCGATTGACGTTTTTGGTGCCGGAAACGTCGCTGAGTATCAAAATCGATATCCGATCGGGATCTAAATTAAATTTCCTCTTTAGAAGTTCAACGTCCTTATCGTCGGTATAGCGAGGATGTATCGGAATGCCCACCACCTCGAATCTGTTTGTCCCAAAATAATCGGCGAACGGTTCGAGTTCCGCTTTCAATTGCTGGCTGCCCACAAACACCACATCCTGCCCGGGCGCAATCCAGACCGGATGAACGCCGTAATCGGTGATAACGGTCGCTACCTTACAGTTAAAATCGTATTTGATTTTATATTGGCCGGCTACCCAGCTCGATAGAAAATGAGTCGAGACAATATAGCCTGGCTTTTCCCTCTGCAGCAGGTTGAACAGTTTTCCGAGGGCCGTCCCCCAGAACGCCTTATGAAGAAATCCTGGCTGCTTGTAATCCGAAAGATCTGAACCGCTTTCATAGATGAGATACCAGAGCAACGGGTACCTGCTTGCCGCCAGCAAATATCCCTTTGAATATATCCTGGCCAGAAAGCCCGGCATAAAATCGAGTATATCAAGGGCTATGATCTCCAGGCCGGGGCGGCGCCGGGCAATTGACAGCCGTATCGCTTCGGAAGCGTTCTTATGGCCGGACCCGGTCGAGGCGTAAAGCAGGCAAACGCACTGTTTGCGGGCATCCGATTTTATATTATCCGATGGGCCGGAATTATCCATATCCTCCGGGCCTTGCGATCCGTTCAGGAACAATATAAAAATACGAGGGGCGCATCATATTACGCCCCTGTAAGAAAGCTAAACGTGCATAATAACTGTAATGGTCGATGTCTCCCTTTTTTCATCGGTTTCGACTGTGATCACAATAGATAGTGATACACGGTCGACTATTTCGTCGCTCGTGCGCTTTTACCCCGATATGAACAGCCAGATGACTAATTATTCCTTATGCCCTCCGAACCTATTTCCCGTCTGAGAGCCTTCGGTCGAACCATACTCCGACCTTCCGTTTCTATCCGGTTGCTGGATACCATCCAGCAGTCCCTTATCAATCAGTACGTATTTATCCGCGGCCTGCCGCAATATATAGGATCCTCCAAGGTTAGCTACCTCTACGTGCTTGCCGATGTCCTTGATGCTTTCAACCAGTATAGCAAAATCCTCATCGCCCGATACCAGAATAGCCGTGTCGTAGTTATCCTTATAAGCGTGGGAGAGCATATCGATAACTATAAAGGTATCGACACCCTTTTCTACGTATGTCGGGACCGAAACGAACGTGCCGTCAGGCAGGGTCTGTTTGACCAGTCGCTTTTCCAGGCGTCCAAATTTCTTGGTCAGATAAGGAACCGTATCAAGGGAATCGAAAAAGGATTGCTGCTGGCGATATTTTTCCTCGTCGTCTTCCCTGTTGAGCGGCGCGTTGTAATAGTAAACGCGGATCAGCTGCCTGTCCTGAACCAATCGTTTTGAAAATTCATGGAAATCCAAATTGGTTCTTCCCATGACATGTTTCAGGCTATGATAAAGATTATTGCCGTCGATAAATACCATAACCCTCTCTCTATGACCATCTCTGGATAATAAACTCATGATAGATACCTTCCCTCAAATTTCGTTAATAAACCGATATTCCATTTTGGCGAAATGATTTTCGCAGCTGGATAGATAGTTTCCTCAAATGAACTCCCGAGATGCTGAGAGCTTCATTTCGAGCGATGGCCTCCTTCTCCATCCAACCGACCGCTGTTCAAATTAGCAAAGCTTCCCGCATTCCTCCTTTCTTAAAAAATCTGCGTCATCTTTTCCGTATTCACAGGGGCGTCGACCACGCACCACAGTCATAACCGTCGTTATTGTCTTTTACCTACATGCCTGTCGATATAGAACAGGGACCCGGGTTGGCCTTCGACCATTTTTATCTGGTTTAGAATCTCCTCCGCGCTGGCTTCCTCCTCCACCTGCTCTGTGATGAACCACTGCAAATGGGTGGTCGTAGCGTAATCCTTTTCCTGCATGGCCAGCTCGTTGAGTTTATGAATCCTGGCCGTGACCTTTTTTTCATGCGCCAGAGTCTTCTCGAAAACATCCTGAATCGAATCGAAATTCTCAGGCGGAGCCTCAAGCGCTCCGAGCGCCACCCGGCCACCCCGATCCACCAGGTAATCAAATAGCTTAAAGGCGTGTTCTTTTTCCTCTTCCGATTGCATCCTCATCCAGTGTGCAAAACCTTTGAGGTTTTGTGTTTCGCACCAGGCCGACATGGCAAGATACAGATAAGAAGAATCGAATTCGGCTGTTATCTGATCGCTGATCGCCTGTTGCATTTTCTCACTTATCATTTCAATCTCCTATCTCTAACGGTGGGCACAACCGGGCTTGGACAGTGCAGGCTGAGATATCCTGTGATGTCGATCATTCGAGACGCCGCAAACTAGGCACACAGCCCATAACCCATCCCGTTCCCATTTGAAGCTAAAATGTTTTACTTATGTCAAGCGATTATTGCTCTTTCTTAGACCAGATTCCGTTTTTCTCAACCCAGATATAGCGAGCTTGACCGTTTTTCTTGTGAAGGCTGATATCGGTTACCTTAAGGCCTTCCTTATTCTCTTTCATAAAGATGTCCAGATCGTACATATCACCGTCGATCGCTTTGAAGTCGGCGCAGGCGAAATAGACGCCGCCGCCCAGTGTAGCCAGCCTCTCCTTATGTACTCTGTCCAGAGTCAAAGCCAGCGGCTTGCCCTGCTGCTTATCGAAAAAGAGGAAATATCCGCCCTTGAGATTGGACTCCCCGGTTACATAATCGGTGATAGCATCAGCCAGAGCTTCTTTGCTAAGAGTCGCTTTTTTGGATGTTGGATGCTCGGACGGATGTTCAGTCGGATGCTCCTGTGCCGATGCCACCGAAGCCCCCGCGAAAACCATGACCAATAATGGTAGAAATGCTTTGTGCATAATCCATGGATGAATCAGATTCCTAAAACGCATTTCAAACCTTCCTTGTTAAAACGGTTGAAAAATTCGTAATAGCCTGAATCAACAAACCTGCCTATACCGCAGCCGGTTCCCGCTCATAATATTTCACCATATACAAATCGCAATTATCTCTGTCGACAACCATCATAAAATGGAATCGAATGTCTCGATTTCTTTCATCAAGGCATCGAATATCTCGGATTCATTGTATCGCCCGATGATTTCTCCGCGACGGGTTAGCATCAGCCGCCCCTTGCCGCCGATAACTCCGATATCGGCGTCTGCCGCCTCCCCCGGACCGTTAACGACACATCCCATAACAGCGACCTTGATGTCTTTAGTTGTCGTTTCGAGGGCTTTCTCGACCTTAGCCGCCAGCTCGTAAACATCCGTCTGGGTACGGCCACAGGATGGGCAGCTAACAAGCTCCAATCCCCTGCGGCGCAAGCCGAGCGCCTGCAATATAGCCCAGGCGGCCTTGATCTCTTTTTCGATATCGGCTGACAGAGAGACTCTCAGGGTATCACCGATCCCCTCGTGGAGCAGATGTCCCAGAGCCACCGCCGTCTTGATGGCACCGACAAACTCTGTTCCCGCCTCCGTTACTCCCAGATGCAGAGGATAATCACAGCGATCAGCCACCATCTTATAGCATTCGATAGTTTCAAGCGGCGATGAGGCCTTTATCGAAATAACGATATTGTGGAAACTGTGCTTTTCCAACAGCTCCACGTGGCGCAAGGCCGACTCGACCATGGCCTCCGGTCTGGGGCCACCGTATTTATCGATGAGCTCCGGCTCCACCGAGCCGTGATTGACCCCGATCCTGATCGGTATTCCTTTCTCGCCGGCTTTATCGACAACCGCCCGCACCCTGTCATCCCTACCGATATTGCCGGGATTGATGCGCAGTTTGTCGAAACCGGCATCGGCCGCCACAAGAGCGAAACGGTAATTGAACTGAATGTCGGCCACCAGGGAAACATCGGTCCCTTTCCTTATATCGGCGAGCGCCCTGGCTGCCCGGCGATCCGGCACTGCTACCCGGACGATCTCCGCCCCGCTTGAGGCAGCTCGATTGACTTCCGATATGGTCTTCTCTACCTGATCGGGCGGCGTATTGACCATCGTCTGGACAGCAATCGGGTTATCGCCGCCGATTACGACCTGGCCGACCCTGACTGTCCGTGTCTTCCTTCTATTTTTCATTCCCTGCGGACTCATCAGATTTCTCATCGAAAACTTTCACTTCAGCATTGCCATTCGATAAAGCCAGTTCCCTGATGCGATCCATCACCCTGCCGATAGCCCAGTCCGGAGTGGAGGCTCCGGCGGTAATACCGACGTTTTTTACTTCTTTAAACCACACAGGATCTATCTCTGTATAATCATCGATCAAATAAGCGGGCGTCCCCAACTGCTTGGAGATCTGGGCCAGTCTCCGGGAATTGGCCGAGGTCTGCGAGCCGACCACTATCACAAGGTCCATTCTCAAAGCTAAATCGATAACCGCCCTCTGATGCTTACGGGTGGCATCGCAGATCGTATTCCTAATTTTCACTTCCTTGTACTTTTTACGTACCAGCTCACTCGCCTTTTCGAACAACTCCATCGATTGAGTGCTCTGCGAAATCAAAGCCACGTTACCGTCGATATCCGGCAGGTCCTCCAGCGATGCTATCTTCTTTAATACGATGATCTTTTCCGGATTATGCCCTTTGACTCCTGCCATCTCATCGTGATCCGGATCGCCGAAAACGATTACGGTATAATCTCTTTTAATGAAATAGTCAGCCGCCTTGTGGAGAACGGTAACCAGCGGGCAGGTGGAATCTATGACGTTTAATCCCTTTTCCTTTGCGCTCTGGACTACCGAAGGAGCGACACCGTGAGCGGAAATGATCAGAGTGCCGGAGACTATATCTTCGAGATTCCTGGTCCGGCCAATCCCCTTCTTATCGAGATCGGCAACGACCGAGTTGTTGTGTACGATCTCATTTAGGATGGTGATTTCGCCTGTTAATTTTTCGCGGGCGTCCTTGGCCATGCTGATAGATCTTTCCACCCCCATGCAAAATCCGCGGGCTTTAGCAAGATAAATATTCACGTTTGTCTTTTCTGATATCTCGAAGCACTTTTAAAACTAAGCAAAATTCATGAAAAACTCATGTAAATCGGCGCTATCCGACAACTCCGGGTGAAAAGTAAAAGCTATTTTGTTGCCGGCCATGACGCCGGTAATATCGTCGCCCAGCCAGGCTATCGGTTCAACATCCTTGCCCATTCTTATTATTTTCGGCGCCCTGATAAAAACCATCTCAAACGGCTCGCTCAAAAATTTGACCCTGCCATCGGCGGTGAACGAATTTATCTGGCGACCGTAAGCGTTGCGCCTGATAGTCATATCGATCATGCCCAGGGCCTCATCCTCCGGCGCCTCGATCTTATGTGCCATTAAAACAGTACCCATGCATGTTCCCATAACCGGCCCTTCAAACCGGGCTAACTTTTCCCATAGTCCGTTCGATTGAGCCACCTTTCGTATGGTGGTCGACTCTCCACCCGGCACGATCAGATGCGTTATGCCGATGAGATCATTGCTTGTGCGAATCTCTTTGTGATCGATGCCGATTCTCAAGAGCACGGATATATGCGCCTGAAAATCGCCCTGGATCGCCAGGACACCGACAACTCTATCTATCACTGCGAATTACCTGGTCTGAAGGAGTTGATCCTCGGGGATCTTGCTGATATCGAGGCCCTTCATGGCTTCCCCGAGGGCCTTCGACGCCTCGGCCACGATCTTCGGATCCTTATAATGAGTCGTGGCCAGGACTATCGCTTTGCCCCGGCCCATCGGGTCGGATGATTTAAAAATCCCCGAGCCGACAAAAACCGCCTCGGCCCCCAGTTGCATCATCAGCGCCGCATCGGCAGGGGTAGCGATTCCACCGGCGGCAAAATTCGGCACCGGCAATTTGCCATGTTTCTTCAGATAGCAGACGAGCTCGTAAGGCGCGCCGAGATTCTTGGCCTCGGTCATCAACTGATCGTCATCGAGCGTGGTAATCCGCCTGATGGAGCCATTGACCAGCCTCATATGACGGACGGCCTCGACAATATTGCCCGATCCGGCCTCGCCCTTGGTCCGAATCAAGGCCGCCCCCTCGCCGATCCTGCGCAGGGCCTCGCCCATATTCCGGCAGCCGCAGACGACCGGGATTTTGAACTTATGCTTATCTATATGATTAGCCTCATCGGCCGGGGTGAGAACCTCGGACTCATCGATAAAATCGACCTCCAGCGCCTGCAGCACCTGGGCCTCGGCGAAATGCCCGATCCGGCACTTGGCCATGACCGGAATGGAGACCTTCTTTTTGATCTGTTCGATCTTGGCCGGGTCGGCCATCCTGGCCACGCCGCCCTCGGCCCGGATATCGGCCGGCACCCTCTCTAAGGCCATGACCGCGCAGGCGCCCGCCTCCTCGGCGATCTGAGCCTGCTCGGCGTTGGTGACATCCATGATGACGCCCCCTTTGAGCATCTCCGCCAGCCCCACTTTTACCTTGAAATCTTTATCGTCAAACATATTTACGCCCCTTCTTTATACGAACGTGAAACCTCTAAAAGCTCCAATTATTTAATAGAGCTTCTACGTCCACGATGAAAGATATGTTTGCCGAATGAGCGTGTCAACCGTTTTGAGGGTCGTTTGAGCTGTAGGTGGGGAGCTCGTCTCCCCACAAAATCCGGACCCGTCATCGCGAGGAGTCCTGACATACGTCCGGACGACGAAGCGATCTCTAACGTTGCAGTAAGCGGGTAATTTATTGCCCGCACCCGGACGTCGGCATTGAAATGCCGACCTACAAAAAACCTCATTTCCATGCGCCGTCAGGAACCCTTTCCTGACGGTACAGCGCGTGCCAGGAATTAATAGATTGAATCATAACGGGTTATCTCGATCAGAGAAAATCACACAATTCACCGAATTGACAAGCAAATACTATACGAAAAAAATATCAATTAGCACTCATTTTTCTCTTGACATATTTATTAGCGATGAGCATTTTAACCTGCGTGCAAAGGAGGATTATGGGAGCAGACAAGGAAAACGAAACGCCCGAGCAAAGATTCAAAAGACTCGCGACCCACAGGACCAATCAGGTCCTTGACAGGCTACGCGTATTAGGCCATTGCGCCAACCGCCAGAATTACGCATATTCAGAGGAGCAGGTAAATAAGATATTTGCGACCATAGAGAAGCAGGTCAGGGAGATAAAGGCCAAGTTTTATTTTCCGAAGGAGAGGAAGTTCAGACTGTAAAGGGAGCGAGCTTTATGTCAAAGAGGTTGATTGATGATTATTTGGGTGACGGCCGCTGGCGTAGAACTGTCCGCAACTGGCCAGAAGATATTAAAGCAATAGTAGATGGCTATCGAGCATATACGGGCGTTGCTCATGCCGTGCAAAAAGATGCAATTCAGAATGGATGGAGTGCAAGACGGAACAAAAGAGGAGATGGATGGAGCTTCACCTTTGAAGTCGTCGAGTCAAAGGATAGAGACTTTCTACTAATGACCGACGTAGGAACAACTGGACTTACCGGTAGAGTATTGACACCAGACGAGTATGAGTTAGACATGCCCGCTGAGGAACGGTGGGGGCGGTTTGAGGGTGTGGCGTTCACTCAACCACGATCAGAAAGGACCATAGGCTCAAGAGGAAGAGGAAAATTTATCTTTGTGGGTGCTTCCAAAGAAAACACGATTCTCTATGATACGCTGCGTGACGATGGCACGTACAGATTTGGTTACAGAACAGTGGAAAAAACTGAATCCCCCGTGGATGCGTGGGATGGTAACGAGGGTAGACAAAAACTAACGCATTTAACGGGCGGCTTGATAAAACCGCTTTCTGCCGTGGGATCCAGAGTAATCATCGTGAATCCGGTCGATGAGTTGCTTGACGACATTGTACATAACAGATTTGCACGTTATATCGGCGAAACTTGGTGGGAAATTATACATAGATATGGCGCCAAAATAATCATAAGAGCATATGACCAAGAGCAGGTTGCCACCATCCCGCGTGAGTTTGCTCTAAAAGAAAGCGACTCCAGCAAATATAAGATTTGGTTGAAACTAAATCAGAAAATCCATTCCGGCGTTGGAGCGCATCATATAAAGAGACTACATATTGTGCACAGGAAGGACAATGCCTTACCGGACGACATTACGGGAGTGGCAATTCAAAGAGACGGAATGAAGATTTGCACGATAGAGGCAAGGTACCTTCCTCGCGATATCGCTGAAAGGATTTATGGTTTTATCAGGCTCGACTCCAATACGGAGGATATACTATTAGAAGATGAAGGTATAGAGCATTACAGCTATGATT
>CBEWDL010000104.1:0-11886 GCA_965555375.1 uncultured bacterium | reverse complement strand
CATAGTGCCGGGAGAATGTCGAGAGTTCTCCCGCTAAAAGCGGGATTCGGCCCCGTTTTTTATTATGCCATACTATTTGTACATATTGCAGAGCCTGGCGACGGGAACATATTATATAGGGACGACATCGGATCTCGAAGATAGGCTTCATCGTCATAACTCGGGCAGGTCCAAGTATACGAAAAGACATGTTCCCTGGAAACTGGTTTACCAAGAGGAATATCCAACTCGTTCGGCTGCAATGAAACGAGAGCGGCAATTGAAGAACTGGAAAAGCCGGGATCGTATCGAGAGTTTGGTTAGAACGTCCCCCGCCACATAGTGCCGGGAGAATGTCGAGAGTTCTCCCGCTAAAAGCGGGATTCGGCCCCGCCTCTGATGTAACTAATTGATATACATAAGCTTATAGTAGTTTGGGGATTACGGTTTTATCACTCTCGGCTCCCCATTTTAAGACATTTAGAATAGAGATTATTTTTTTGAAAATGGGAACCGTTTTCAAAACTGTTTCGTTAACTACCTTAGATTTTAATTAACGTTAACCGGGGTGTTGCCGCTCAACGGGACATCTCATTTCGAACAAATGAAGGAGTTGCTAATGTCAAGACAAGAAGTTTACAGTGAGATCAAGGGAATGTTTGGTTTGGTTCCCGGCTTTTTTAAAGCTATTCCCGATTCATCGTTGGAGATGGAATGGCGTCTCTTCAAGCATTTGCAGTTTGAGGATGGCCCTATTCCAACCAAGTATCGCGAGTTAATCGGTATTGCGATCTCCGCTGTCTCGAAATGCCGTTATTGCGCTTATTTCCATACGGAAGTAGCCAAACTTCATGGCGCCACCGAGGCCGAGATCGAGCATGCTGTGCATTACGCAAAATCGAGCGCTGGCTGGAGCGCTTACCTGAATGGCCTTCAGGTGGATTTTGGCCAGTTCAGCGAGGAAATTCGTCAAATCGCCGAACATGTGCGTTCGATGCATACCGCGGCCGCTTAGGCGAATCGATTCAAATCAAGAAAATGCTGTTGTTGAAATAATACAGGCGACGGTAGGTTTTCAGGAAGGCAGGTCAATTCGACCTGTCTTTTTTATTTGTTGCTCAATTATTTTCTAGCGAGTTCCATTGACATATTTGTAAGATGGGGAAATTTTGAATTCAAAACTAACAAAAGTTTTCTGAGAGTGAGGTCGGGGCCGTTTTTTATTTACACCGTGTCGTCGGGAACCCATTCCCGACGAAAACGCGGCGGCTGTTAAGAAAGGATTCCTGACAGCGCTATGAATACCCCTTTTGCGGGGGCAACTGCAGAACTTATGTTTGTACAAGCTGCGGATATGTAGAGCCTTACGTCGATTCCGAATATCTGAATAAAATAAAGTCAGGGTAGGGATGCATCTCTGACGATAGCGCTGCTGTTGGCTTTTACATTGCCGGCTGTTTACTTGGCGCCAAGAACCTCTTCCATGGCCTTCATTGTCGCTCGGTATATATCATTTGAGTGTAAAACTAACATTTCCCTGGCGCTGTTAATGTCTTCGGCATATAGAGTAAGGATTTCTTTTTCAAATTTCACTTGCCCTTCCAGGGCCTTATTCTCAATTGACATTATTCTAGTTCTCAGCTCCGGAAGTAGATCGTGAGATTCACTGTCAACCTTCTGGAGGCAATTGGTAAACGTCCAGAAGGCCTCATCGATATTAGCGGCAAACGGTGTATTAATCTTATGATCATAGTATTCCATGTCGGGATCTTCGAAACCGGCATATCCCTCGGGGAAGGAATCTATGCCAAAATAAAAGGGGATATAAGTGGAAACGCATGGCGATCCCAGGCACATCCAGTATTTTATGCCTATATCAAGCGGTAAGTTTTTGCGCAACTGAACAATAAATGATGTTCGAGTATCGGAACCACAAATCGGCCCAAAGCTGCGATTATGCGAGCAATCATATTGCGTTTCGGGCTCATAAATATCCGTTCCCTCATAATGGTCGCGCAATACGGTCATTATCGTCGCAACGTCTACTTTAGATTTCGGCTTAAATGAGAAAGGTAAGTCAGCTTCGAAATCATATTGATCGGCTGCCAGAAGTCTCAAACCGGCCCAATGGCGACCGATATTGGTGGGATCAACGGCGGCGGCGGGATCGGCATAGGCGGCTGCGAAATCAAAGGCGCCGTCTTTTTCAGGATCATACCACCCCCGGAAGACAGCGTAGTCTATAATATCAGGAGAACCCAAGAAATTTACCTTATCTGACAAATCTATTTTTCGTATGCTATAAGTGTTGGCGATAATGGCAACATGGTTGTCCGGAACCCGTTGTGCAACCCAGCGTTTGCCATTAACGGCGGCAAACAGCCAGCCTTCATCGGGGTCGCAAATAATCAACGTACGCCCGGAAGCATCATAGCCAAATTGCTCGACTAATTTTCCTGCCAGCAAAACGCCGTCCCGGGCGGTCCTGCATCTCTGAACAACCAGTTTTCTTAAATTATAGCTGATTCCTCCGTCGGTCAATTCCGGTTTGTTTTCCCGCGAGGGACAGGCGTTAGATGCAACACTAACTCCGAGTTCGTTAATATAACTATCGGAAAAAAGGAAATTGGGCATTTCAGACCAGATATACGAATATGTCTCTTCGACCTCATCGATTTGCCCCCCATTTAAGAGCCGGAATTCTTCATCCGGGGAATGCTTTTCCCTGGGAACCTTATGATGATTAACAACACATGGCGGACCGTCATCTTCGTTATGGGCCATAATTACATAACCATCACTGGAGGCATCCTTGCCGACCACTATGGAATAGCAGTCGAAATCAACAGAGTGGGCTGGCGAAGATAATGCTATACACAGGTAGAAAAATGTCAGACACATCGTATTGAGAAATCTTGTCCGCATAAAAAACTCCAGGCTGCAATTAGAGTTTTAATAAGAGCCTTACGAGATGATAAGGTAGTTCCCCATAGACTGTCAAGTTGATAATATATTTATACTCTATTGCCATTCAACGGATTTCGCTAATGAACGCATTGTGTAACCGCTCCTCAAGTTCGAAGCTTACAAGCGTCTGCTGAAAGTGATATCGGCCCCGCCATGAACTTCAACCTCCCATTTCAGCCGGTTATTTATTGTCGATTGATATGTCCTTGTCGGCACCTGTCAAAACCGTAAGGGACTGGCCATCTCGAATCAGGTTTTACATCTATTATCTTTTCCGCATGAGAATAAACCATGACCTGTGCTGTCGAGGGTTCTTTTTGAACATTTCTAACTCCCGCTGTTCCTTCTCAAAGTTAACAAGAATCGCGGGGTTATCAGTATGTTTTCTGCAGAGCTTTTTAATTTGCCTTTCCAGGGGAGCGTAGTATTCATTCCACCAGATATCTTCGGTCAATATGAAATACGCATGCAGTTCATATCCGCAAGCCGAGACCTGTTTGAGTTTCCTCTTCTCACTCTTTAGCTCATCATGAACCACCAGGTAACCATCGGCTTTAAGGAACCGTCGCCATTTTTCAAGCCCTCTTTTAAAACCCATTACCCATATTGAACCCTCCGCCCAGATGACGTCGAAGCTTTCAGCCGGAAAATCCATATCAAACATCGAGCATTTCAGGGTTTTAACTCTGTGTGCAAGTCCTTCCTCTTCGATCTTTCTTTTAAGCTTGTCTAATTCGCACCGGTCGTTATCCAATCCTGTTATTTCACCATTGCTCAATCCTGCAAGCTCAAGAGTCGGTACACCAGAACCGCAGCCTATATCTAGAATACGCGGCTGATCCAGTTCCGGGAGCAAACGAAATGCTTTTGTCGTGTATCTGCTCAGATTGCTTCTGATAGGATCTCTATCTATCCGAAAAGGTATTTCCTTAATCATCAACACCCCGTATTTGTGAGAATGAATTGTCGTATCTTCCGATTGATATAGCGTAACTGATATAAATTTTAAAGCCCATAGCTATTGCGATTTTCCCCAATCATTGTTAATAAATAAGGAGCGACGAACATCAAAAGGTCACACCTAGCCAGATTTCGCCCAACGAGTTCCGCTTTTCATGGAAATCCCCATTTTGATCTCAAAATCAAAGGTCACAAGAGTTTGCTGAGAGTGAGGTCGGGGCCGTATTTTATTTACACCGTGTCGTCGGGAACCCATTCCCGACGAAAACGCGGCGGCTGCCGGGAAAGGACTCCTTGCATTGCAAGGGAAAGAAATTTCATGATGACCTCATTTACGAGTGATTCTCCCATCTTTATAGAAATATGTGGTTCCTTTTTCGTTTCCTGTCAGGACGATCTGGCCCGATTTCATTCTTGGCCCGTATGTGCTCATGAAAGGAGCAAAATATTCTTTTTCGTCACCGACGCGCACATGCATCGGGAACAGGGCCTTCGGCTGCATCTTATTAATCAGTTCCAGAATTATCCAGTAGTAATCCCATTTCTCCTCCCAAACGGGAGGCATAAAGGCGATATCGAGATGATTGCTTTTAGATTTTAAATATGGGATATCTTCTTTGTAGTCAGCTTTACAGTCTCCATTATGATAAATCGCCAGACCGTCAACCAGCACGAGGTAAGCGACCTCCGGCACACCGGAATGATGAGAATTAACGGTGTAAATCTTCGTATAATGGTCTTTCCATTCCGCTCTTGGGCCGATCAGATAATTATACTCTGGCTCTTCCAGGGCTTGCCAGCCAAAGAAATACTCGATGTCCGGGATTTTCTCTTTCCAGCCGAAAATTACCGAGTCGTAATGGTCTCCGTGTCCATGTGACACGAAAACGCGCACTTTTAGATCTCTGATTTCATCAGGATTGATGTAACCGGTCGCCAAGGAGCGGCTTTCAGGTTCTTCATATAACCCCTCCAGACGCTTTTCTATATAATCAAAAATAAGGAAATAGTTTTCGGTTTGAAGGGCAAAACCGCAATGACCGAGAAACCAGATCGTAGCTTCGTTCGAATACTTGTGTTCACCGTTTTCCTCTGACGGGGAAGTCGTGTCTTTCTGCTCGTTCCCCAACCCCATTCCGGTTATCAAGATCAATCCTGATAAACAAGAAACAAGAATGATCGCAATACTTTTTATAGGACTCTTTCTGACCACAGCATACCTCCTTCGTTTAATATTCCTGTTAAGCAATTAAGGACGACATTTGACGCAGATAAAATCCAAGAATCATTTTATAGTTGATCGATGGCATCAACAGATAACATTCCAGTGTTCTTTTTCCATAAGTTTGTTCCTGTATCCAATTACGGCAATTCATCCTCAACGGTTTCATTTTGTGTATGCCTGAATTTTCGGATCGCCACGTAGTTTTGTATTATCCGATTTCGGCATTACAAACAGATTCTTTTAATCATAACGCTAATCATTAAACAAAAATCTTTCATTATACCCTCAGGTCTTTTGACAGTTCGTGCAAATCCAGCGATATTTCATAAGATCGCAAACCTCAATGTTCGCCGAGCGTGATATAGGAACCGCCACGTTTTCTAAACTTACCGTTATACAAATAGTTACTCTGATGCAGGCCCTTTCAAAGGATCTTGCTTTCACTTCCGGATCAAAAAAGATCGGCCAATTTGAGCTTCATTTTCTTCTCCCGGCCGTCGCGATCAACAATTATTGTATACTTTGTACCGGGAGCTTCCTTGAGCATCCCGCGGACGGAGATAAGACCGCCAAGATACCTTGCGTCGATCCCGTTTATGACTCTCACGACATCGCCTTCCTGGAATCCAGCCTTCGCTGCAGGTGTTCCCCTGGCGACGAAAAGGACCTCCAGCTCGCCATCCCCACCTCGAAAAAGTTGGAGGCCGGAACGATCTTCAGGAAATTCCCGGCCAAAATCATCACCTTTCTCCACGATCACACGCTCGTTAGCGTAATCGCAATAGATTGTAAAATTCCTGAATAACGTATTTCCCAAGGTTCCTATCTCATCAGCTGTGAAAATAGTATCGGTACCGCCATAGGAAAAACTAACCATTGGATTTTCCACCGTAAAACCGGCAAATTCAATTTTCTTGCACTTCACCTTTTTGCTTCTGAATGTATTTCCAGCCCCGCGCCCGAGACCCTCAACACCTTTTCTCTCGGTGATACGGCTTCGAAGAGCATACGCTCCGTGAAGAGAGGTTGTTGATGCCCCGAGGTCGAATAACCACGTACCTGAGTGCTCATCGTCCAACGTCCCCTCAACCATAAAAACATTATTCTTAATATGCACGTCGACTTCATGGCCGCTGCCGGTATATTCAAATGTCTCGGTATCATAGAACGAAACGAGTTCATTGGCGTAATCAATCCTGGTTACAAATCGCGAGAGGAAATCGTATCCAAGAATGCCGGCCACTTCCACATCGAGCATGCGATTCAAATCTTTCATATCGATAACTGCAACATTCTGTTCGGCGAACTGAATACCCTTAAGGCTGAAGGGCGGCAGGGTCGTAAGGCTTACATCGACCGTGCCCCCGGCCCCCATACCTTTGATACTACCCTGCATCTCCAATCCGAGTTCGCCCGCAAACTCCTCGCTGATTACTGACAGGGCAGCGCCAGTATCGAGAATCCAGAATCTCTCGCGGCATGCTACTGTAACCGGGATATAGAGATGATTTCCTGTGAAACGGATGGGGATGTTTTCCGCGCTGCTGCCCTCGACAAACCCGTAATCTTTGCCGGTCTCCTGGGGAGCATCGAACAGTGCTGGATCGATCTCTGGATTCGAAATGTATTCCGTAATTAGGACTTCCTCTTCCTGACCTGTTTGATGTGCGATTTGCTTAGTACAGAATGCAACCATCAAACCGTCCACATCTTGATAATCTCTGTAAAATGTGTCGTTGCTATTCTCGGCCTCGATTGAAACACTCTTTTCGAGAAAGAAATTCTCGACGTTAATATAGCTTGTGAAAGTATCGCTGTTGATGTTGTTTTTTACTTTGATAACGTAGCAATCCTTGCCCTCAATGGTCTCGATACCTCCAAACGATATATTGAATACATCAGAATGCGAATCGGCGTATTCGTATTCGGCCTTCCGCCTATTAACCTCTTTGCGTTTGACCGTTGCTTCGTCGGGATTCGTGATCAGCTGAAGTTTGCCGTTAGAATCAAGTACCCATTGATACTCGCCATTATCGCCCTGAGTCATTTTAAATATTCCTAAATCGGCTTCAATACGAGAACGATCCGGTTTCTGAATCCATACCTTGAGTGTCCCCTGGAGACCGGCGACAGAAAGGCTACCTTCCATATATTGTGTTCGCTCCGCCTTCAGACGATCCAGACCTCCATTTGCCTCGAAGTGACGATTCAGTATATCATAGGGATCGGTGAGATTTCCCTGGCCTATCGCCGTCGAGGCGATAAGTATTGCCATCAAGGCAACCGTAAATACTTTTGTAAAGTACGTCATTATATCCTCCTTTCGCCTTTTTATATAAACGTGGACTTTGTTTGAATGTTTCAATATTTGAAACAGCGATGCAACCCGTACGTCGTCGCAAAACCAAGAACATTTATAGTAAGAATACAGGTGATACTGATTGGCGTCCTTAATTAATCAACCACGTTAACACATATTCCTAATGCCATCGAGAATCCATATGCCTTATAACTTTGATATGCTATGAGTTTCCGAATTCTCCATAATCCGGTTGATAAACGCGCCTCGTAGCTCCCATATCTTACGCAGATACCGCTGCAATTCCGTGGATCGGGTTCCGGGGTTGGCGACGAATCCGATATCACTCCAGAAGTTTACAAAAGTCTACTAAGACTGATGTTGGCCCGGCATTTTATATAGAGCCGCATAGTCGCGTCCCGACAGATCATCAGCAATGTCGGCAGAGAAGCTCACCTTTACCGATCGGAACAACCACGGCGTCGACCCTTCGGTCGGCCATCGCATGATCAACCAAGGGTTGAAGTATATCAGCATGGCTTAGAACATTGTCGGCAACCAGGAGTCCTCCGCTAATCATATTGGGGACCACCAGATCGTAACAGTCGCGATATATATCTTTCTCCGCATCAAGAAAGCAAAACGCGATATTGGTAAAGCGCTGCAGATGATCGCGCGCATCCCCAACGATCAGTTCCACGATATCATCCACACCGGCCAGACGAAAGGTCTTTTCCGCCAGACGGGCTTTCAGCTCAAGCCGCTCAAACGTAACGAGTCGCACATCGATTACCCGACAAGCCAATGCCAGATAGAGACTGGAATAGCCGGCGCTCGTTCCGATCTCGATGAACTCACCTCTCGGCGCACTAGCCGCAAGTAAGGCCAAGAACCTACCGGTCTCAGGCTGTATCTGCCGAAGACGCTCAAGGTGAGGAGTACCGTCCGTACGATCCTTAGCATCGATCGCCTCGAGACGACGCATCTGTTCCAGAATCGGCTGCGGAATAGCGTGAAACATGCTTACCTCCGCTTTGGAACATAAAGAACCTCCCGGGAAAGGTCAAGAGACATCCCCATCCTCTTCTGGTTTTCGCGTTGACATCAAGTCTACAACTTAAATATCACAAAAGTCTACCGAGACAGATATTACCTCCCCACTATCATCATTGATCAGGATAAGGGCCTTATCAATTGACTCATCACTCGAAGCAGGGAACTCATCTCCATTGAGCTTCACACGTGGGGAATCGTCTCCACGCATAAATGACTGAGAGAGTTCCCGGATAATTATCTTGCTAAACGGGCGAGAGTCTTTTACTTTCCGCCCCGATGGTCGAGGATAATCCGGCGATTAGCGATTGTGGCAAGATCGGAGAAGCGACGAGGACGGATGCGGATAGGGATTAGACGTGAAGACAAAAACGAGTGGGAAAGAAGAGCCCCGCTCACGCCTGATGATGTTGGCGGACTAGTAAAAGATGGAATCGAAATCTGGCTCCAGCCTTCATCCATCAGAATTTTCCCCGATGAGGCATACCAGGATATGGGAGCCGTCATCAGCGAAGATTTATCTTCATGTCCCGTTATCCTCGCCATAAAGGAAATCCCCACTGGCTTTTTTGAGCCCGGCAAGACCTATATTTTCTTCTCCCACGTCATTAAAGGGCAGAAACAGAACATGCCCATGCTGAAGAGAATGATGGAGCTGAAATGCCGTCTTATCGACTACGAACTGGTCACCGATGATAAGGGCCGACGCCTTATATTTTTCGGAAAGTACGCCGGCTTGGCCGGGATGATCGATACATTCTGGGCTTTCGGGAAAAGGTTGGCATGGGAGAGTATCCCCAACGTTTTCAGCGAAATCAAAATGGCGCATGAATATGAGAGCCTCGAAGATGCCAGATCCCATATCGCGGGGATCGCGGATAGGATTCGGAGCGAAGGCATACCGGCTGTTCTATCGCCACTGATATGCGGGTTCGCAGGATATGGCAATGTTTCCCGGGGCGCTCAGGAAATCTTCGATCTTTTCCCGCATGAGGAGATCGCTCCCCCGGATGTCGACAAAATCGGCTCGTCAAAAAAGCTGGCGAAAGATAGGTTATTCAAAGTGGTTTTCAAAGAGGAGGACATGGTCGAGCCGGTCGATCCCGCCGGGACTTTCGATCTGCAGGATTACTACACCAACCCTCAGAACTACCGTTCACGCTTCGAAAGCTATCTCCCCCACCTGATCATTCTGGTGAACTGTATCTACTGGGACTCTCGTTATCCCCGGCTGGTGACCCTCGACTATCTCAGGCGAGCATACTCCATTTCCCATCCTCCACGCTTAAGGATCATCGGCGATATCAGTTGCGATATCAAGGGTTCAATCCAGTGCACGGTTAAAGTCACCGATCCCGGCAACCCTGTATATGTTTACAATCCTCTCGATTCCACCATCGCCGACGGCTGGGAAGGATTCGGGCCGGTGGTGATGGCGGTGGATAACCTGCCATGCCAACTGGCCAAAGAAGCCTCCGAGTTTTTTGGCCAGACGCTGACCCCATTCATTCCCCAATTAGTGAATGCGACCTTTAGCGGCCCTTTAGAAAACTCAAATCTCCCGGGGGAACTTCGCCGGGCGGTTATTCTGTATCAGGGGGAGCTAACGCCGGGATATGAGCATTTAAGCAAATATTTATAGAGATCGTTTGTGTAACAGTTATGAGGAGATAAGATGAAATCGGTTTTAGTTCTGGGAGCGGGTCTGGTAGCCAGACCCCTGGTTCAATATCTTTTAGAGCATGATTTCCGCGTGCGCGTTGCCAGCCGCACCGTCAGTAAAGCGGAGAAACTCATCGGCGACCACCTTAACGGCGAAGCTATACAATGGACCGTCGATAAAAAAGACGAATTAAGGAAAATGATCGAGGAAGCTGATCTGGCAATCAGCCTTCTGCCGGCCGCCTATCATCCGGCGGTGGCCGAGCTGTGTATCGAACTCGGCAAAAATATGACGACAACCTCCTATGTCAGCCCCGCTATGAAGGCTCTCGACAAACCCGCTAAAAAAGCCGGCGTGGTAATCTTGAACGAAAGCGGAGTCGACCCCGGTATCGACCACATGTCCGCCATGCGCATTATTCACCACGTCGGGGAAAACGGCGGCAAGGTTGTCAGCTTCATGTCCTATTGCGGTGGATTGCCCGCCCCGGAAGCCAATACCAACCCTTATGGCTATAAGTTTTCCTGGAGCCCCAAAGGTGTTCTCCTCGCCGGGAGAAACGACGGCAGATATCGCAAAGACGGGGAGGAAATTTCCGTTCCAGGATCGGAGCTCTTCTCCCACTTCTGGCACATCGACATCCCCGCTATCGGCGAACTGGAGGCATATCCCAATCGCGATTCACTGGGCTACATTGAGCTTTATGGACTACAGGGCATCCCCACCATGTTCCGCGGCACCTTGCGCTACAAGGGCTGGTGCGACACTCTGAAGGCTGTTGCCGATTTGGGTTACCTTGATACGACCGAAAAGGATTGGGCCGGTAAAACCTTTGCCGATCTGGGCTGGCAGCTTGTCGGCAAAGAACGTTCCGGAGACCTGCGAGCAGCTTTTGCCGAAAGGCTGAACATCCCGTCGGATTCGTTCATCTTAAATAATTTCGAATGGCTGGGGCTTTTTTCCGATGACCCTCTGCCTACGCAAAAGGGCGGCGTCATAGACATCCTCGCCACTCACATGGAGAAAAAGATGCCCTACGAATCCGGCCAACGGGATATGATCATCCTGTACCACCACTTCATTGCCGAATATCCCGCCGGGAAAAAAGAGGAGATAACCTCTACCCTGATTGACTACGGTATCCCTCATGGAGATAGCTCCATGTCCCGCACGGTCAGCCTGCCCGCCGCGGTCGGGGCGCGCCTTATCCTGGAAGGCAAGTTCACCAAGCCCGGCGTATGGGTTCCGGTCATCCCCGAACTCTACAACCCCATGCTCGATGAACTCGAAACCCTGGGTATCAGGTGTGAGGAAGCATCAAAGACATTGTGAACGTCGGTAGTATTCAGATGATGCTTCGAGAATCGGCGGGAGGTTTATCCCGCCGTTATTTCTCAGGAATGGTTGCAAATAAGAGATTTATTATGCTCTGGTCGAATACTATAAATAATCATTTGACAATATGCGGGCAGGGTTTAAATTGATAGTAGATAGTGCTTCCCGCCATCCTGCCGGATGGGAGATTTTTCTGCGTCAATCTTAGGTTGTAAACAAAAAATCTAAGCCGGTGTGTAGTCGATAATCAATAGGTGGAGTAAAGAGCCATGGAACGCTTTTGCAGGCTTATTCTGATTTTCTCGGTATTGATTCTGGCATCAGCCAATTCAGGCGCCCAGCTTCCCGAGATATACACCAGATACAGCGATGCTTTGCAGACCCTGGCCGATCTGCAGGCAGATC
>CBEWDL010000103.1:0-11917 GCA_965555375.1 uncultured bacterium | reverse complement strand
GGCTTTAGGCTTGACACTAGAGAAGTTAGAAGGAAGCAGCAGCGGAATGCGGAAAGAAGAGCCCTGATAGCGATTAACCGATTTGCAAAAGAAATAGGAGTTGGTAAGGGGCCCAGCAGATCAGGGGGGGGTGGCGGTGGTCCAAGGACTCATAAGAAAATTTACATTGACTTTGATGATGTTATCTTCCCAAGACAGGGCGATCTTCGGGTCAACTTCGGGGAAAGTATATCGAATATAGGCGCCAAAATAATAAATAACTCTGAAAGTGAGGCAACAGTTAGATTCAGATTATTTCTCCGGTTTTATGATAAGATAGTGAAAACTTATTTTGAGGGCGATTTTCTTATTCCCCCTTGCGATAGTTCAGAGCATATCGGACCATTTCAACAAATTTTTCTAGAAGCCCATTTTCAAAATACCGGTAGGTATGCAATTGTTGCGAAGATAATTTCCCTTAGAGACGAAGACAAGGGAGAAGAGCTTGATATTGAGAATAGAAGTGTCTACCTTGAGGAAGATCCCCCAGAACGAGGGCTATTTGAAAAATGCGACCCCATGATATTCCCGGAACGCGCTAAGACCATTATGGCTGAATCGCTTACCGGCGAAAGAGGAGGCCTTCTTTTGCAGTATAACCTCAACCATCCCGCTCAAGAAGCGGTGCAAGATCAAGAAGACGATTTAGCAGCGTACCTTGTATGGCTAATGGGGCACGAGATGTGTAGATATGACTTGCTTCAGGATAATCCCTCGCTATTTGATCAAGAAGAGAAAGATAATCCTGATGCGCTATTACGAAAGACTTTACGCAAGATAGGGGAATTTATTCACAGATTCCGCTTGGGAGAATTCGACTAATGGCCGTGATTATCAGAGAAACCAGAATGATCGACGGGAAACCTGAAAAAGTAAAGGTGTTTAAGACGAAAAGACTCCTGACAGGGGAACTACGCGATCAGGCAGAAAAACTCGATCTTTTCCTCGCCGGGCATTTGCAAAAACTCGAGGCCGAAATGAAATCAAGCGGACTTCTTGATCTCAAAGGCAAGAAAGGCGAAGTTTTGAAACTTTGGTACGAGGTCGGTAAGCACCTGAGCTTTGTGATGGACGCATCTATTGTACCCGCAGAAGATAGAGAGTTCGTATGGCGCGCTATATACGACCATGTGCGATTACTACATGACGGTCCGATTCCAGAACGCGCGAGAAGGAACCCAGCCACTAGTTACTTCTCATATTGCTATCAATTGTCACGATTCCCATGGGAATTCGTTGAATCGGCCGGTGACTGGACATCATGGCACGAATTCTTTGATAGGAGCGAACCTAAAAACGACCCTCGCATCATAGAGTGGCTAGGCGAAAAAGCGAGGGGACGAAAAATAAAATCTAGACAAAACTGGTTGAGACCCCTGACAAAAGCGATCCACAGGCAATTTGAGAAGAAAGATACTACGGTTTTTTCCACGGAAGAGCTATACAAAAGACTAGACTCTGTTTTTGCACAAAAGAAAAAAAATGGGTAAGGGGGAAAAACAGTTTTTTACCATCGACCTTTTCGCCGGCTGCGGAGGCTTGAGCGAAGGATTTAAGCAGGAAGGCTTCGAACCCATTGCGCAGGTGGAAATGGATAAATGGGCTTGTAACACTCTGGCCACGCGCCACCTATATTATGAGCTTAAAAAGCGAAAGAACCGGAGTCAATATCAGAAATATTTAAGAGGGGAAACGACGTTCGAATCGATCCTCGCCAAATTCACCGATATAAAAGAAACAATTCAATACAGGGTAATTCAAGCGACGCTCGGAAAATCAAGCGTCCAGAAGATCCTGGGAAAAATCGAATCAAGCCGGGAATCCCACGAAGCGCCGAAATTTCATGTTCTTCTCGGCGGCCCTCCCTGCCAGCCATATTCCTTGGTGGGCCGCTCCAGAGATCCTGATAGAATGGATAAAGACAAAAGGCATTATTTATACAAATATTATCTCGATATACTGGAGGCCCTGCAGCCCGATGTTTTCGTATATGAAAATGTTCCGGGGCTTTTCTCAGCCCGGGCCAATGGCAGGCTAATCTTCAGAAAAATGCTTCATGATTTTGCGAACTTAACTCCGTCATATGAAATTACTCCACCAATGGAAGATGTTTTTGAGAATCCGTCCTCTTATATCCTTAATAGTGCCGATTTCGGAATTCCCCAGAAGAGAAAGCGTCTCATTCTCATTGGCTATAAAAGGGCGTTATTCAGAAAAAATCCCCAGTTAAGAAATTTATTCTCCTTTTTGCAGGCAGGCTACGAAAAACGCAGGGAAAAGGGCCATCTTACTATTGATGACGCAATTGGAGATCTGCCCCATTTGCAGCATGGGGACGGAAGCGACCGATTCTATTCACCTTACGACATTGCTGATGACCTAAAAGAATACCAGATCAAAATGAGAAAGGATTCTCCCGGAATATTGAATCATCATGCAAGAAAACACATGGATGGCGATCTTGATCGGTACAAATTCTTCATCGAACACCATATGAATGGCAATAAAGGCGCTACCCTTGAGGATCTAAAAACCGAAAGACCTGATCTCGTACCGAAACATAACCATCTTGACAAGTTCCTTGACAGATTCAGAGTACAGTGGTGGACCCGGCCAGCTTCGACAATAATGGCACACATCTGCAAAGATGGGCATTACTATATTCACCCGGACATTCATCAATGTCGGTCCTTTACAGTAAGAGAGGCTGCCAGATGTCAATCATTCCCGGATAATTTCCTCTTCGAGGGCCCACGGACCTCTCAATTTATGCAGGTAGGGAATGCCGTCCCGCCCATAATGGCAAAAATAATCGCAAAATACATTCGAAAAGAACTGAATAAAATTTACGCTTAAACTATGGCCGATGTATTAACACCAGAACAACGCCGTAGGAACATGGCCGCCATAAAATCCAAAGATACAAAACCGGAAATCCTTGTTCGTCGGCTAATTCACAATATGGGCTATAGGTATAGACTGCATCGAAAAGATCTTCCCGGAAAACCAGACATGGTTTTTCCCATATTTAGGAAAGTGATATTTGTTCATGGTTGCTATTGGCATATGCACAATTGCCGCTTCGGCAGGGTTACGCCGAAAACGAATGCCAGGTTTTGGAAAAATAAAAGAGAATCCAATAAAGAGCGTGATAAGAGAAATAGAAAAAATCTCAAAAAGCAAGGGTGGGATATATTAACTATTTGGGAATGTCAGCTAAGAAATCTGCCGGCTCTTGTAGAACGAATAATTGTATTTCTTCGATAGAACCATCGCACAAAACCCTCTCCTCCCCGCATTTGTTTTCCTCCCCTCCCATAAAGTAGAAGGAAACACCTTCGGCGTCGGAATCTCCTTCTTGGTAGCTGCCCGTTTCGTATCTTTGCTGGGCAGGTACTACCTTGTGTGGGATCATTCAAGGTCCCGGGACCTCCCCCACTCAAAACGTGGGGCCGGAAAAAAACGATAAGATGATAACGATTGGAGTAAACACACAGATTCCCGTCAGGAATCCCGCTGTAAGCGGGACTGACGGCGCGGAAAGGATTGGAGGCAACGCAGACAGCCAGGACGATGTCATTCCCGATCTGATCGGCCATACGGCCCGTATGGGGAATGCAGTAGGCGGGTAATTTATTGCCCGCGCCCGGATAGTCGGCAGACCCCGCGTTTCGCGGGGCCGACCTACAAAAAGCCTATATTCTGATCCCGTCCAGAAACGCATCCTGTGCCGGAGCCGTCTGTAAAGACCCGTCGCCGGACGAATCCTCATAGGCTACCCGCAGGATTTTCTCGTTTTTGCCGTCGCAGTATCGGGCCACAACCGAGGCGGCAGTCTGCAGTACCGCATCATCATACCGGCCGCGCAGAAGCCCGACCGGCGAGCCGAAATCGAGCGCTTCCAGACGGCAATCGCCATCCCGCATAAGCGAATCTATGATATCGTTTTCACTCTCATCGCGCCCGACGATTAACTTAGCATCGTCGTTTAGACGGAAATGCCGTCCCACCCGGAGCAGGTTGAGATCGTTAAAATCGATATCCGGTTTGTATTTCAAAAGGTCGCGCAGGCGGTCGGAATATCGTTTGTCTGTCAGAAGGCATCCGGCCGCCGGGTTGGGATAGCTTTTCAACCCGAACTCCTCGGCCAGCTTCATCTGCCTCTTGCGAGAGCGCCCCTGGATATCCAGAAGCCATTCCCGTTTTATCAGACCCTCTTTTTCGGGGACGGTCGGGGCCAGCAATCGTCCCGATAGCGGCCTGACAAGCCTGCCCTCCAGCCCGCATTCTCTGGCTATGAGATCGAGCGTGAATTTGCGCTGCGACATCGGCCGTTGTCCCAGCACCTCGCCGGTGATCACGAAATCGCCGCCGCTTGTTTCCATGTAGCTTTTGACCTCGCCCAGCATGACCAGCCGGCAATCGATACATGGATTCATATTCTTCCCGTGGCCGAAACGGGGATTCTTGACAATATCTATGAATTTCTGCCCCAGATGAGCCAGCTTTACTTTAAATCCGAACTGCTCGGCGGCGGGATAGGGGTCGGAGCCGCAGGACGATGAATCGACCGCGTCACATCCGAAATGAGTGAGAAACTTAACGGCCTCGACCTCGACCCCGTATTTCATCATCTGCAGGATGGCCAGCGTTGAATCGAGCCCCCCGGAATAAAGGGCAACGGCCTTGACCTTCCCACTATTCAAAACAAACCTCTGGAGGTCTGGCTAACCGAAACTCCGGTCTTTATCGAACCGATTATGCGGTCTGGACAGCCTGTTTTTTGCGTTTGCTGCGCGCAAAAGGATAGAATTTATCGTAGTCCATATTGGCCAGCCCGATTGAGGCTAATGACTCGGTCACCCTTTTCTGCTCGGCTTTCCAGAATTCGTGCATGGCGCATTCGCGCTTCCGAATGCAGGTGCCATCCGGTGTGGTATGCCTGATACAATCGTTAATCGCGACTTTACCCTGCATCGCCTCTATGATGTTCAAGAAAGTGACCTCTTTACGAGGCCTGGCTAACCGATAACCGCCATGAATACCTTTATAGCTATGCAGGAATCCCTGCAGCGATAACTCTTTGAGGATCTTGGCCAGATACTCCCGGGGGACCTGCTCGGCCTCGGAAATCTCGTTTATTGAACAGATCTTGTCGTCTTCCCAGGCAGCCACGTAAACCATGGCTCTCAGTGCGTAGTCGGATTTTCTTGAAATCTGCATTAATTCTCTCCTTAATCATGGAGTTAAAGAATCCATTTATCCGGATTATACATATCTACATACTATCTGTCAAGCCAAAACGTTCCCATTTTTTTTAAAATCGATCTAATTATCTGTAACTCCATATAACCCTATGATCATCATGCCACTACGTATGTCAAAGGGATCGATAATCCAAAATGATCGCCCATTCTCATTCGAAACCGGTTCTATTTTCGGCTTCACCTGAAAGCCCATCTGCTTCGGCGAATTGCCTGAATATCAATTGATTAGCCGGGATATTCCTTGGCGCCACATCTAATATTATTCATGGCTATTACGACGTTTCTTTTAAACATTGTATAGTCTATATCCTCGATACTGCTGCCTTTGAAACGAACCCCGAATTCATCTTCAGACAAGTCTTTAAGCATCTCAAGATCGACATCGATTAGATCGCGACGCGGTATGAATCCTTGCTCTATAGTTATGGCGGATTTCTTATTATATGGGCATACGAGCTGGCAGATATCGCAGCCGAAAATCATATTCTGCATCTCTACGGCAATGTCATCAGGGATGGCGCCTTTATTCTGGGTGGTGTGATAAGATATGCATCTGGAGGCGTCGATAATCCCATTATCTACGATGGCATTGGTGGGGCAAGCATCGATACACTTCCTGCACCGGCCGCAGGTTCCGACACCGGGGCTATCCGGCTCCAGACCCAGATCGGTAATAATCCCGCCTAAAAAATGGAAGCTTCCCTTAGGCGGCTTTCCGGGATCTTCTTTATCCCCGGGAATGATGATCATCCCGTTTCTGCCAATAAACCCGATACCGGCTTTGACGGCCAGCGACTTCTCTCCGACGGGAGATGAATCTACAAAGGTCCTTGCTCTGAAATCTCCCGAGAGCTTTTTGATCCTTCCGCTAAGAGTTTCCAGCTTGTCTTTGACTACCCGATGATAATTCTCTCCGGTGGCATAAATTGATACATACCCTTTTCGGGAATTGCTTTTCGGTTCGGTGTAATAATTCAAAGCGCAGACTATTACGGATCTTGCGCCGGATAGATGTATTCCTGGATCGAATCTCTTGCGAGTAGCCCGCTGCATATAATCCATCCCGGTCTGATATCCATTATTGAGCCATTGAAGAAGGCTATCGTGGGCCACAGGATCATAATCCGCGGGCGCTATGCCGACAGCGGAAAATCCCAGCGTGAAGGCCTCTTCTTTTACGGTATCTTTCAAGTTCATTGGAATGTAGATCGTCTATTAGCGAGTCTCCCGTTTCTTTCGATCAATCGGACCAGCGTTTCGGGGGCTTCTGCTTTATCATCCTGAAATAAGAGACCAGCTCTCCTCTATGATGGACCTCGTGTTCCAGGACGACATTAATCATAAGAGCAACCGAGACGTGGACATGGCTCACCGTCAAGAAACGAAACGAGAGTTTTCCATCATCGAGCTTGCCAATAAACTCGTCGCTGAGCTGATGAATTCTTTTCCACTGAGCAATCGCGTCCTGAAGATTCTTCGACTGTTTGAAATCGTAGGGTATTTTTTCAAACTCTAACGCTTCCGCCGTTTCGCCCAGAATCTCGGCCTCCACGGCGGCTATATGATCGACCTGCTCACCGAAACTCATAAGCTCCGGAAGCGGGCGAAGATCGAACCACTCCGGCTTTATACCGGCGATCACCATCTCCGTGCCTTCAAAAAAGCTTTTGCGTTGCGCCTTTAGAAGCTCAATGGCGGTCATAGCTTCACTGCCATCCCGAGACCGTCGCGGATGGGAATTATCGACGATAATACACCGTCAGTATTAAACAGTTTTCGATTGAATTCTAAGATTGCTTTTGATGTCTTATCCGGTTTTTGATCGAGGATTCGACCGGACCAGAGAACGTTATCGGTGATAAAAACGCCGCCCGGTTTAAGCTGCGCCATGGCGATGTCGAAAGCTTCCGGGTAATCCTCCTTATCGATATCATTCAGGATGATATCAAAAGGCCCGTCGAAGCGGCGGATGATCTCACGGGCGTCGCCAACGTGAAAATCAACCAGGCGGTCGAAACCGCCTCTTTTGAGAAAGCCCAGCGCTTTTTGTTTATTATCATCCGAACCGTCGGTGCAGATGATTTTGCCTCTGCCATTCATTCCGCCGGCAAACCAGTACGCTGAATAGCCGAACCCGGACCCCATCTCGAATATGCTTTCGGCCCCGGTAATCAATGCCAGTTGCCGCAGAAAAGGCCCCACCATCGGCCCGATAATAGGAAAATTATTCTGTGAGGCATAATCTTCCATCTCGGCCAAAACTTCGTCGTTTCGGGGAAGTATCTTTTTTATGTATTCGTTGATCGCAGGCTCGGTTATAATCATGATTCTCACCTAATTAACAGGGTTTACGCTAACAAAAATATCGATGCCATCTATCTTTATTGGGCAAATGGTCAGTCGCAGACCGCTGTCGCCGAGAACGATCATAATCCGACGACTCATCAGCGAGACCTTCAAGTAACCGGCTTTTCGCAAATCGTCCAGCCGCCCGACCCCGACATAATCATTATTTACAAACAAGATTCATACCTCTGCCGGTTGGCCCAGCAGGGAATCGATATCTGCCACTTTTACCATCTCACAGTGGAAAAGACGTGCGAAATTATCCGCCGTTAAATCGGCCACTTTCCGGAAGTCAACCTCTTTACCCAGCATCGACGAAATCGAGCCAACCGGATATCGGGTAATGCCGCAGGGGTTGATCAATTTGAAATAGTCTAAATCGGTGTTGACGTTCAGCGCCACACCGTGGTAGGTGATCCATCGTGAGACAGCTACACCGATGGCCGCCAATTTGTGATCATCCACCCAGACCCCCGTCAGCCCGTGCTTGATTCCAGCAACCAGGCCAAGGTCGTTCAGGGTAGCAACGACCATGCTTTCAAGATCGCGTAAATATCGATGCAGATCCCGCCCCCGCCCGTTTAGATCGATTATCGGGTAGGCCACAAGCTGACCGGGGCCGTGGAAGGTGATATCCCCACCCCGCTCTATCTCAAACAGTTCAACGCCGCGTTCTTTTAGCTCCGTGGGAGAGCATAGTAAATTCGTTTTCGACGACGCCCGCCCCATGGTTATAACCGGTTCATGCTCGGTAAGGAGGAGGCAGTCGGCTACCTGGCCTTTAAATCGAAGATCGACCAGACGCTTCTGTTGCTCCCAGGCGTTCCTGTAACGTGTCCGCCCCAGATCAATTCTAAAAAGCCGTGTAAGTCCCCTGCTGCACATCGATTGCCCTTTCTCAATTGCTATATACATCAACTTCGAGGCGAGTCAAGCAGTTTCCCCGGTGGCTGCATACACCCTGTTGTGGTTCCGGAAGTTACTTCCGGCAATATGAGTTATGTCGGTTAGGTAACGGAGGCAATCCACGCCGCAACCAGCAACTTTAGCGATAAGATTAAACCCCTCCGCAGAATCACGAAGGGGCCCGGATTCAAGCCATTTGAAAGATAATTCGATTATATCTGCTATTCAATAATCTTAATGCACTCTGCCGGGCAGCTATCGGCTGCTTCGCGGCAGGCATCTTCGACGTCAGGAGGAACCTCATCGACAATAACCTTGGCTATATCGCCGTCCATCTCGAAGACCTCAGGGCACAAATCCACGCAGATCTCGTCCCCCGTGCATTCGTCTTGATTGATCTCGACCTTCATCAGAGTCTCCTTTCGACCTGTATAAGGGGCGCAATGCCCCCGCGGAAATTCTACTCGCCAAATCTGACCGTGTTAATATGGAAAAACGAAAGCCCAGTGCAAGTATTTTCTTTCACAATCTGCGGAAAAGTCAGCGAAGTGGATACCCCTGGCGGTCATTGACTGATGCAGCTAAAGATGATTCTAAATACTTGACCTATAGTCACGGACAATAGTGAAAAGTCCACCGTTAGATGACCAGGCGGTAAGATCAATTTCGGCGCTTGCAGGCACGTTACAGAGCCTATTATATTGATAATATGGAATATGGCTGATGTGAATATCACAAAAAGTGAGGAGAGGCCATGAAAACATTTATATTGATGACCAAGCTGGCGCCGGAGGTATCGATGAGGATTAAAGATAGGGGAGCCATCGGGCGGGCCTGGCTGGAGCAGGTGAAAGAGAAATGCCCCGAGGTTAAGTTTATCGCTCACTACGGCTTGCTTGGACCGTATGACTTTATCGATATCTATGAGGCGCCCGATGAAGAGATCGCCGCAAAAGTCTCAATGATTAGCCTGGCTAATGGCGCCTTCCAGGCGGAAAGCTGGATGGCTATCCCCTACAAGAGGTTCGTGGAGCTGGCCAGGGAAATTTAGGCTATTCTGAGAGATAATCCGATTCACGAATAATAGCGACCTCTGCCGACTGCTTAATGCGGCTCGAATCTTACGGGTAATAAGCCCTCCGCATATATCCCGATGCTCAATGAGGCCGGGACGACTGGCCGCAAGTCCTGTGGAGTCTGATTCTGAGCGCAATTTCAAGTAAATACGGTCGTCTATAGCCGGTTAAAACATCCTATCGGGATGCGAATTTTATCACCTTCGGCTTGGCCAACTTTTGGTAGTCTTTAAATGTCATTCTAATCAGTTCTTTGTGAGAACAGGCTTTGAATGCTATCTCGTCGTCTTCAGTCAAGCTTTCCGCCGCGAAAACATCCATTCCATAGAGATTTCCGAAAGGCGGCATGGCGCCGACCTCGCATTCCGGAAACATATCTTTAAATTCCTGCTCACTGGCAAGCTCCACCTTGCTTGCTCCTACCGCTTGTTTCAATAGATCGAAATCTACCCTGTAGGAAGCAGGAAGAACGGCCATAACAATTTTGCCATCGAGCTTAACCACCACAGTTTTCGCCATTTCCTTTCCCGGAATATGGGCCGAAGCCGCGACCTGTTGAGCAGTGTAGGCCGGAGAGTGGCTGATGGTGGTGTACTTAATATTATTGCTGTCCAAAAAATCCTTTAATTTGTCTACCGGCATGATAACCTCCTCTATGTTCTATTTATCTCTTGTCAAATCCATAGAAACAGTCAGGCCGTATTTGCCGAATCCACTGGATGGGAAATGTATCTCCTCCTATCAACTATCGTTCACATTGCCAACGATAGCAAAAGAATAATTCCCCCGGATTTCTATGTCAAGCAATTCATCCGCCGAGAGGCCGATACGGTGCGGCCAGGCGATCTATTCTTCGATCAGGTTTCCGCCATGCTCGGGAAACGGCTTGATCGCATCTTTTTTGGTTTTGTAGTAGGGATTTTCCCCGGCAGAGTGGTCTGAAATATCGATCACCTCGGTCACCTCGGGAAATGCCGAGCGTATGGTCCGTTCAATCCCCTGCTTCAATGTGATACCGGCGGCGCCACATCCTAAGCAACCGCCGCTCATCCGGATATAGACCGACGTGCCCTTGACGTCGACGAGCTCCACGTGGCCGCCGTGAGCGCCTACCCCCGGATTGATCTTTGTCTCGATAACCTTTTGAACTTGGTTGAAGAGGTCTTCTCGGGCAGGAACCTCGAGCCTGAAATCATCCGGGATCAACGGCTTTTCGGAACCGATTAATTCCCGGATAACCGATCCGATTCGTTTGCCCATGGTCTTCCACTCATCGCCAGTTGACTTAGCGACCGTTACTGAATCCTCCGAGACAAGCACTTCCCGGACTCCCTCGATCTCGAATAACGCCTCCAATAACGGAGAACCCCTGGCCATTTCTTTTCTCCTGCAGTCAACTGTTCGACCGGGGTAGATCGGTCGATCTACAATGAATTTGCAAACCCGGGGATCCAGTGACGGCTCCGCGGTGATTTCAATTTTCCGGTCAGCCGCAGCCATTTATCCCTCCTCGCCCATTAGACAGGAAAGGGTTTGTCTTTTTTCCTGGTCTTCATGCAATCTTTGCATTCGCACAATTCTCTCAGTCTCTGAAAATCATATATGCCGCTGCTATGACCGTCTGAAAAATTCGGCTGAAGAGCATATCGTCCTACTCTCCCGACGCTCGAAAACTTAATATCGAGAGGAACACTGCCCGGATCTAAGGTCCGGCGTCCTGTATTCTCATCCTGACATGACGCACACCTGCAATTGATGCGCAGGTAGTATGCCGTGTGCAAGCCCTCATGGCCGTCAGGCCAGACCACGCGCAATTCGCTATCCGATAATAGCTCAATGTGCCTGGGTTCGGGAACTTTTCCGACCGTATCGCCAAGATCAATACGCTCCTTGAGCTTCCCGACAAGATCCAGGTAGGCTCTTGAAGCCTGTGAGTCAGGGGATTTTATGAGCACCGGTATCCCATCCTCTCCACTCATCATAATTTCCGGGTCGAGAGGGATTGCCCCGAGGAAGGGGACGTTGTATTCACCGGCCATCAGCTTCCCGCCTCCCGTACCGAAAATGGCGGTTTCTTTCCCGCAATGCTTGCAGGTGAATCCACTCATGTTTTCGATGACGCCGAGAATGGGGACATTGACCTGCTCAAACATCTTAAGGCCTTTTCTGGCGACACCCAGGGCAATCTCCTGCGGGGTCGTGACTATGATCGCGCCTGTAAGCGACGCCTGTTGCGCAAGAGTAAGCTGGACGTCTCCCGTCCCCGGCGGCAGGTCTATCAAC
>CBEWDL010000102.1:0-12113 GCA_965555375.1 uncultured bacterium | reverse complement strand
TTCTGGATTCAACCGATCCCGATTGGGTCAATAGCTCCCTTTCACGCTGGGGCGGAAATATAGAGGATAGAAATCACGGTATCACGGAATTATATATGCCTGTGGTCAGCGACGGTCCCGCCACCGATCTGATAGACAGGGGCGCCGGCAATTCCGACAGTTACGAACATCAGGCCGGATTGAAATTCATTGACGATCAAGCGCTTTATCAACAGCTGGATGGAACGTGGCTGGATGTGACATCAAGCCTTATAACGTCCGGGGTCATCTCTGACGGCAATTTCCATGATGGTCGCGAGGGTGCGGACGTTAACTCGCTTGATATCGATATCGGTGCCCTGGCCAGTTCCGGATATTATCCATCTAACGGCGTAATATACTCGTCACAGCCGCAAAGCCACGGCTACGTGATGGCGTTAAGGCTGATAAACGGTTCGGATCTGCCCGCGGGCTTAACGGTTGCCACCGACAATCCGATGTATACGCTCGGGAATTTCAATACAGTTAACAAGAAACCGGCCTCCCTTATGGCCGATGCTATTACTATCCTGTCAAATGGCTGGGATGACGGCAATAGCTGGCAGGGACTGGGAAGCAGAAACGCCACTGCCACGCAGGTTAACGCCTGCTATATGACCGGCAACACCGAGACCGGTTCAGACGGACATGGCTATAACGGCGGTTTTGAAAACCTGCCCAGGTTTCTTGAGAACTGGAGCGGCGTAACTTTCACCTGGAGAGGATCAGCCGCTGACCTCTGGTATTCGCGGCAGGCCACCGGCGCCTGGTCCTACGAAACCTACTACAGGGCTCCCTACCTTGACTGGGCGTTCGATACTGATCTGCTCGATCCTACGAAGCTACCACCAGGTACCCCTCTGGTTAACATCATACAGCGAACGAGTTGGAGGCAAACCGTTATCCATGATTTTCAAGGTTATCAGGCAGTGGGCTAATATTAGCCCGGCAAAATAAACAAGAGATCAGGGGGCGGCCGATTTGTGCCGCCCTTTATTCTTTTGAATTTAGCTTCGCCCGTCAAAAAGGCTTCACTTTCCGGTGGTTTGACATTACATTTATCCCGGCGCAAGGAGAGTTTATGCTGGTTGGAGTTTTTCTAATCTGCCTGGGGGCTTTATTTGTTTTGAACAACCTCGGGTTGCTTTACGGCGGCGTGGGCAGGTACATATTACCGATATTGCTCATTGCACTGGGTGGGTCCATTGTGATCAAAAAGATACGCGGTAATAGTTCGGAGAGTTGAAAATCCGCAGGGGCGCCGTTGAAATGATTTGCGTTTTGATAAACCTGCTCCTTTTCGGTTTTTCCGGCTTATCCCTTTCTTCAGGAAATGAAACCGTTTCCAGGCCGTCTTTTGTTTACCTATCGGGGAAAAGCTCATGATATTGACTTCGCGGGCAGGCAAAATTACAATGCACGATGGCGAGTAAGATGATTATGGCTGCGAGAATCCGGATAATTCTTGCGGTTTCGGCTTTGCCTTTTCTGATCCTCTCCTGCGATACCAGAGGCTCGGTGTCTACACGATCCAGAGAGACGCCATCCTTCTCCGTTGATATGACAGTGGTTAAAGATTATTCGGTGGGAACAAACATTGTAGAGATTTATTTTGAGCGCGATGGGGTCCCGTTTTCGGATGCGATTATAAGCCTGGGAGGTTGGGCCGTGCCTTCAATGGGCGGAGGCTTGTATTTTGTCGACAGCCCGACCTTCCCGATCTCTTCTGGTTTGAATGAGGTCACCTTTGAAAGCCCGGATGATGGTTACGCGAAGAGCATAACCTTCGAGATGCCCGACAGCTTCGCGGTAACAACCGTCAACCCGAGATATAACTTTAATGCGGATGACGTTATCGTCGGGTGGTCGGAATCCAGCGGTGCTACAGATTACGTATTCGCGGTCGCCACGGAGAATTATTATGCGGATGGCACAATTCCCTTGAGAAGGATTTTACCGGCTAGTAATACTCTATTCCAGGTTCCAGACACGACTTTTGAAAATTTCGCCGGCGATCCCGTCTACGCCGTTTACTACATATACCTGATCGCCTTCAATGAGGGTTTCGGCCCGTACAGCGGTATCCGATTTCCGGTGCCGGAGGGGCTGCCCCGACACGCGATTTCAGATCCATCCGGTTTTCTGCAGTATGGTACGGTGGCGCCTCTGGATTCCATCATAGTCCGCCAGTTTGTTATTCATTGAAAAAGAAACTGAAAAAGGATCTCACGACTCGTAAGGACAAGACCGGTTCGGCGCCTGAGGGACGCGATGTCTTCGATGAGCTGTCAGGTCTTGTGACGGAAGAAACCAACCCCTCAGCTGAAAATCTCCATCGCCTTTCGACCACCGGCCTGCTACGTTTAATGAGCCGGGAGGATGCTACCGTGGCAGATGCAGTTGCCCACGAAATACGGTATATCGCCAGGGCAGTTGAGATGGCTGTCAGAACCTTCAAAAGAAATGGGCGATTGTTTTATATCGGCGCCGGGACCTCCGGTCGCCTGGGGGTGCTGGATGCCGCTGAATGCCCGCCGACGTTCGGCACGAATCCTGAAATGATTCAGGGTGTAATAGCAGGAGGTTATGGATCGTTGATTCGCTCCAGGGAGGGTGCCGAGGACGACGTGCTGGCGGCGGTGGCAGATATCAACGGGCGCAAAGTGAAAAAAGGCGATCTGGTTATCGGCATTACCGCGTCCCGTAGAACGCCCTATGTCCTGGAGGGTTTGAGAGAGGCGAAGAGGAAGGAAGCCAAAACCATTTTCATCTGCTGCAATCCCCGGAAGGACGCTCCCCGCGAATTTGACTTGGCGATATGTCCGGTTGTCGGGCCTGAGATCATCGCCGGATCATCGAGAATGAAAGCCGGAACCGCCCAGAAGATGGTGCTCAACATGATCACCACCGCTGCCATGATTAAGACGGGTCGTGTCTTCGGCAATAGGATGGTCGATCTGCAGGCCACTTCCGAGAAATTAAAGGAGCGCTCCAAGAAGGTAATCATGGATGTTTGCGGTCTGGATTATGAAGGAGCGGAAAGGCTTATAAAAGACTCGGGAGGATCGGTTAAAACCGCCATTATCATGTTCAGGACGGGTCTGGGCAGAAAAGCCGCCGAGGCACGTCTGAGGACTGCGGAAGGCTTTGTCCATAAAGCGATTAGACCGTCAGGACGACATGGGAAATAGGTCTGGTTTAGAGTTCCTTCATGTCCATATAAAGAGTTTGCAGAAGCGATCACAGTTGCAATTTGAAAAGATATCCGATATTCCTTTCTAATCAACTTTTTTTCCCAGCCGAAATCAACATTAAGAAGCCATTTAAGGCAAATCACAGGAGGCTGTCGACAGATATTTGCGGTCGCCCATGGAAAAGTTTATCGAAATAACCGACGACGATTTGGTTGAAATCTCCGAGCCTGCCAGAAGGCGAGTGGCCGATACTCTCAACCAGTTTATGAAGACTGTCAAGGCGAAGCTCGTCTATCCGGCATCATCGAAACTGCCTCAGCAGTTTAAGGATGAGTTTTTTACCGGACTGACCACGTTGCTCGATGAGATGGAGGAGATCGCATTCAAAGTTGACGCCGATTCCATCCTGTATCATGATCGCGAGGTTTACAAAGCCAGGGACAAAGCAGAGAACTTTGCCCACCCCTTTTTCCGTGACGGGATCGTCGAATTCAGATTTAAAAATGGGATAACGATTGAAGAGCTTGGAGAATTCGTGGAAATAACGTCCCGGATGATGAGATCGGCTCTGGTTGATGACGATCTGGTCACCCTCCTGTGGGAGGCCGGGTTCGAGCATATCTCGTACGAGTTGATGGACGATTTTTTGGATATTGAAACATTCGAATACGGAACGGATGATATAAAGACCGGTAAATCGCCATCGAAAGATGATATGGCCAAGCTTTACGAAAACGAGATTAATAGCAGCTTCACGGAAGAAGATTTCAATCTCGATTCGGAGAAGAACAAATCTAAAGAAACTCCCAGAGCCTATGGTAATGCTGAAGATCACGTTGCCGAATTCATACGAAATATCGCTGAGTATGATGATGAAAACAAGGCTGCCATCGCCGAGGTTTTATCGGCTGAGGCCTCTTTCGATTTTATTAAATATGCCGTAGACATTTCCTTTGAGATTCTGGGGTTGGAAACGGATAACGCCGGCTATAATGAGTCGCTTGATTTGATCGCAAAGGTTGGCAATGATTTTATTAAGGCTGGCGATTTTAAATCTGCCATGACCGTTCTGGAAAGGACCCGGGAACTGGAGCAGGTCTTTAAGAATCTCGGTGATTCCAAGCGAGATAAAATGCGCGAATTTATTGAACGCTTTGCTGCATCAGAAAGAATCAGGGATGTTGTGGAGATCTTGAATAAATCAAATGATATTGTCTACTCGGAGGTTACCGACTATCTAAAGATGCTTCCCTGGCAGGCTGTCGATCCCCTGGTTTGGGCTCTGGGCGAATTGCATCATTATCCTGCCAGGCGCGCTGTTTGTCAGGCGCTCGAAATCCTGGCGGTGGATCACGCTGATTTGCTTGGCAAAGGCACGGAGAATCCGAGGTGGTATGTGGTTCGAAACGTCGTCTCGATACTTGGAAAGATCGAGGACCCTCGGGCTTTGAATTATTTCAAGAGGACGATCGGGCATTCCGATCTAAGGGTTCGTAAAGAAACTATAATCTCAGCCGCCAAGATCTATGCACCGGAGGCAGCCGATTTCCTTATAACGGCTTTGAATGACGACGATGAAAAGCTTCAAACATTGGCGCTCAGGGAGCTTGTAAGCAAAAGGATCGAAAAGGCTTTTGATGCAATTGGCAAGATTATTGCGCAGAGGAATTTTAAGAATCGCTCAACAGAACAGATTAGAGAATTCCTCGAGGGGTTCGCTATCCTCGGGGGTCAGAATGCATTTGAGCCATTGAGGAGGATCATAAAGCGCCGGGTATTACTGGCTTCTGAAAAGGATAAACGTCTGAAAAACTATGCTGTCCGCGCCCTGGGCAATGTTAATGCGGCTGGGGCGACGCAACTGCTGGAGAAGATATCCCGATCGAGGAACGGGTCGCTGGCGGATACGGCCAGGCGGACCATTAACAAGAAGCTGAAAGGGAATAACCTTGTTTGACCGCTCAATAAAGGATATCAAGAAAAAGCAGAGAGATCTCGAAGCATCTCTGGAGCAGTTGGGTCACGAGCTGGTGAATGTTCTTTTTGCGACCCTCAAGATTGCGACGATGTACGAACCGAATAACAACCGCTATATTGAACAGAGTAACAAGCTGCGGGCAGTATTCAATAAGATATTCGAGGAGGAGTCTGATTTTGTTCTCGTCGCCAGGGGAGGACATATTTACCTATCCGATGTCAGGCTCAGAGCTGATCGTGACAGCGATGCCGCCACTACATATTTTCTCGAGAGCTGGCCCGAGTTGGGGCTGTCCGGACTCTCGTTTTCCCAGGACCTGGATCCTCGAGAACTTGACAAATTCGTATTTTTGATCAGCGGCTTTAAACCGGGTGAAGATAGGGATGAGAATTATCAGGCTATCAAGCGACGATTAGACGATCTTCGAATAGAGGAAATTGCTTTGATGAAATATTCGCGGGAGGATGATCAACCAGACGATGACGAGGAGAAAGATAAGATTCGGGCTAAAGCGAGAAAAACATTTTTCTCGGCTCTGGCCGTGGTTCAAAACAATACCAACAAGGCGCGCAATCAGGGTAACATAAATATGGCCAAGACCAAAAGAGTTGTTCAAGGTCTTATAGATATCATAATTGAAGATGAAGCCGCCCTCATGGAAATGACCACGTTGAAGAATTTCGACGACTACACCTACGTCCATTCGGTAAACGTATGCGTTCTCTCACTGGTACTTGGATACAACCTCGGGATGGATCGCAGAAGGTTATCTCATCTGGGAGTAGGTGCACTGTTACACGATATAGGCAAGACCAGGCTTCCCATCGATCTGGTTAATAAGCCACAGACGTATGATGAATACGACTGGCAGATGATGCGAAAGCATCCCGTGTACGGCGTCAAGTTTCTTTATAAGACCAGAAAGGTGGAGGAGACCACGGTGCAGGGATCGACCGTTATTTTCGAGCATCATATAGGATATGATGGTTCCGGTTACCCGGAGCTTCTCAATAAACGAAAACCATCCCTTTATGCCCGTATCGTGGCTATTGCCGATGCATACAACGCCATGACCTCCGGAAGGGTCTATCATCGAGAAAAGTATCTACCGGATCAGGCGATCACCAACATGATTAACCGCATCAGCAAATCTTATGATCCGATTCTGCTGAAGGTGTTTATTAACTCTATCGGGATTTATCCGGTAGGAACGGTTGTTGCCTTATCGTCGAGAGAAATAGGTATTGTGGCGCGCAACAAGCTTGAAGACCCCGAACATCCTGAGGTCAAAGTCATAGGTAACGATACCGGGCTTTTCGATGTCGGCGAGGTTAAAATAATCGATCTTTCCGATGAAAGTGGAATTTCCATAACCAAGATAATAGATGGCGAGAAGTATAACATTGACAACGCAGACTACCTGCATATTGGCTGATCACCACCTCTAAAGATTATCAACCTCTGTTATTGTCATTCCGATATTCACATTTTTAAGAACAGGATTGACAAATTCCGTTCTGACCCAAATATATTTTATCCATGACGACTATGGGGCATCTGGATAGCTCTTTTCGCAAGATCGGCGAAAAGACGAGGTTTTCCGAAAACACCTATCTCATAATCATATCCTTTGTCGTCGGCGTTTCGACCGGCCTGGGCGCTGTTATGTTCCGCTGGCTGATTTTGACCTTCAGAGATCTCTTTTTTGGCCACGGAATCAGCTGGCTGATACCCTTAATCCCCATGGCGGGAGGGCTTCTGGTCGGCCCGATTGTCTATTTCTACGCCTCTGAGGCCAAAGGGCATGGAGTGCCGGAGGTCATGGCGGCCGTGGCCTTGAAATCCGGCGTTATAAGAGCCCGGGTGGCGGTAGCCAAGGCTGTGGCTTCGGCGATCTGTATAGGCTCCGGAGGCTCAGCAGGGAGAGAAGGCCCTATAGTGCAGATCGGAGCCGCTGTCGGGTCGACTATAGGTCAGCTTTTCAAATTATCGGGGGACAGGGTTAAGATTCTGGTGGGGTGCGGCGCCGCCGCCGGCATCTCGGCTGTATTTAACGCCCCCATAGCCGGTGTCATCTTCGCCCTTGAGGTTATTCTGGGTGATTTCACCATCAGGACGTTTTCCCCGGTGATTCTCTCATCGGTTTTATCATCGGTTGTTTCTCGCGCCATATTGCGGGATCAGCCGGCCTTCATAGTCCCGGCATATCAACTGGTGTCGGCTTGGGAGATACCCCTCTATATATTATTGGGCGGCTTTGCAGGGATTGTGGCGGTGATATTTACTAAGACGCTTTATATGTCGGAGGATTTCTTCGATCACAAGGTAAAAATCCCCGGCTATCTGAAGCCGGCGCTTGGAGGTCTGCTGCTTGGTTTTGCAGGTCTGGCAGCGATGAATCTGAATTATGCGGGTTTCACTCTTTTATCGGCGCCGGCCATCTTCGCCGATGGTTATGAAGCGGTAAGCTCCGTCCTCGGGGGAGGCGGGATCTGGTATACGCTTTTAGCTTTAGTCGTGCTAAAAATACTGGCCACGAATCTCACTCTCGGTTCGGGTAATTCCGGGGGGATATTCGCGCCTTCTCTGTTCATGGGCGCTATGGCCGGCGGCCTCTTCGGTATCGTAGTCCACTCTCTGTTTCCCGGCGTCACAGCACATCCCGGCGCCTACGCCCTGGTGGGAATGGCGGCGGTGGTGGCAGGCACGACCCACGCTACCATAACGTCTATTCTAATCGTTTTCGAGATGACCAAGGATTATCGAATCATGCTGGCTCTGATGATCGCATGTGTCTTCTCGACATTGGTGGCCAGACGGTTTTTGCGTCCTTCCATATACTCATTGAAGTTGATCCGGCGCGGGATCAGGCTGAGCGGAGGCCGTGATGCTAACCTGCTCGAGGTTATAAAAGTGGGAGACATAATGCAGCGGGATTTCAGGACTATTCCCATGCATACCAGCCTGCACGCCCTTCTACGCCACCTCGAGGAATCGACCGAGACCACGTTGCCGGTTGTGACGCCCGAGGGCAGGCTGTATGGCATGATATCGTTCCAGGATCTAAGAACCGTACTGACCAAGCACGAGATCGACGCCCTGGTGATAGCCTCCGATATCGCCACCCGGGATATCGTATCTATAACCGAAGATGAAAACCTCAACCAGGCGCTGGAGAAATTCGGACTGCGGGATTTTGATCTGCTGCCCGTGGTCGAAAAAGACGATCCCACCAAAATTAAGGGAGTGATACACAAATCTTACGTCATTAGCTACTATAACAAGCGTCTGATGGAACGGATGGTGGCAGAGGAGGGGTAAGATTATATATGTCGAAACGGATAAATGATAATAACTCTATTACAGTTCCTTAGAACCTGACACCCGTTTGAATCGAGAAAACTGCGGATCGCTATCTTGAAGCGGGAAGCTCATTTTAGGAAAACGCTAACAACTCTATTAAACTCCTCCGGCGCCTCCAGATTCACCATATGCCCGGCGCCGCTGATTATTTCGAGTTTAGAATTGATTATATTGCGACTCAGGTAGCGGGCGCTGTCCAATAATTGTGAATCCTGCGCCCCCGCCATTATCAGCGTCGGCTGTTTGATCTCGCTCAATCTGGCCCGCCAGTTTACCGAAGATGGCGTCGCCTGACGTGCAGTCATCATGCATAGAAGGTAATCGGGATTATGGCGGGAGATCATCCTCTCCCACAGAGGACGGCTCTCCGGGTTGCGCTTGAATATGTTATCCACCAACGGGCCGCGTAAAAGGCCAGTCTCATCCGCCCAGGCGTTCACGCCGCGCAGGCGGAGAATATTTAGCTCCTGCTGCTGAAGCTCCGTCTCGTTTCTTGCTTTCGGGCGGCCTGATGATGGCAGAATTGATGATACCATAATCAGTTTTGTGACAATATCGGGCATTTCGTAAGCAACTCGGAATGCCACCGGCCCGCTCATGGAAAATCCCAGAATCGCCACATCGGACAAATTCAGCGATTTTATCATTCCGATAATGTCTTTGGCCATTATGGAACCGGACCAGCCCTTACCGCAGGAGGACTGTCCGAATCCCCTCAGATCGACACTGATAACCGCATGGGTTTTTGAAGAAACGGGCTTCTGGAATTCCCACATGGCGCCGTTTAGCGCATAGCCATGAAGAAGAATCAATGGCGGTCCTTCGCCGTCGATCTCATAATAAATGGCCGCATCGTCGGCATCGTAAAACGGCATCACGAGTCCTCAGATTCATTCGAAAGAACGCTTTTGACTGCGCTATTAATGGTATCCCAGGAGAATCCCTTGCCTCTGAGAAAGCTGATCAGGCGGTTTCTGGCTTTATCGGCGGGAAGATGCTGCAAGGATTTGAATTTCTTTTTGGCCAGCTCCATTACCGCGGCTTCTTCATCGAAGCCTTCAAGCTCCGTTTCGATAGCGCGCTCGGCCATCTCTCTGTCAATCCCCTTCTCCCATAATTTCTGCTTCAGATATAAACGCGATTTAACGCCGCGAGCGATCTGGGATCGGATAAATGCGGTTGCGAATCTGGAATCATCGTAGAAGCCGTAGCGCTTGAGTTGGGCCATGGCCTCATCTCTTATGGCAGGCGATTTCCTCTCCGCCAAGAGTTTTCGTCTCAAATCCCTCTCCGATATCATGCGGCGGGATAGAATCTGCATGCCCCTGTGCTTCAGCCACGCCAGATCGGCTTGTTGCTTAATCCCCTGTAAACGAGCATCAGAGATAACGTCTCCAGCCCTCAGGCTATTTTTATAGACGGTTTCTTCGTCGATAAAAAAAGGCGGTTTGCCCTCAATCTTCAGTTCAAACCACCCTTTTTTTCTCTTGACCGGTTCTATGCCGGTGATTGCAAATTCGGCCAATTAAAACGCCCGCAGGAAACTATTTTTTGGATTTCTCTTTTTCCGGTTTGGACGTTCCGGCCTCCTTTTGCTTAGATGGAGGAATCATCCCCAGGCACTCACGGATCTTGGCGTATACGTCCTTTGCCAGATCCCGGTTCTCGGTCAGGTAGGCGATAGAGTTCTCTCGACCCTGGCCGAGACGTTCCTCTCCGTACGAATACCAGGTTCCCGATCTCTCGATTATGCCGTGCTTTGAACCCAGGTCGATAAGTTCACCCATTCTGGAGATTCCTTTGCCATAGATGATATCGAATTCGGCATCGCGGAACGGTGGAGCCACCTTATTTTTAACCACCCGGACTCTGGTTCTCGAACCGGTAACCTCGCCCCCGTCTTTCAGCGTGGCTATCTTGCGAATATCCATCCTGATCGACGAATAAAATTTCAAGGCGTTTCCGCCGGAGGTCGTCTCGGGATTGCCGAACATGATCCCGATCTTCATCCTGATCTGGTTGATAAAGATAACGCAGGTCTTGGACTTGGAGATGCTGCCGGTCAGCTTTCTCATGGCCTGCGACATCAAGCGAGCCTGCAGACCCATGTGCGAATCCCCCATCTCACCCTCGATCTCCGCCTTGGGGACCAGGGCAGCCACGGAGTCGATGGCGATGAGATCGATGGCGCCGGAGCGAACCAGCGTTTCGGTAATATCGAGGGCCTGTTCGCCGGTATCGGGCTGGCTGATAAGCAGATTCTCGATATCGACCCCGAGCGCTCTTGCATAAGCAGGATCCATGGCATGCTCGGCGTCGATAAAGGCGGCGATACCGCCCAGCCTCTGGGACTCAGCCAGAATATGCAGCGCCAGCGTGGTCTTGCCGGATGCCTCCGGTCCGAATATCTCCACCACGCGGCCGCGCGGTACCCCTCCAATGCCAAGAGCGACATCGAGGCCGATAGAGCCGGTCGGTATGGATGGTATCCTTAGATCGCCGACGTCATCGCCCAATCGCATAATCGAGCCCTTGCCGAATTGCCGCTCTATGGATGTCAATGCCGTCTCCAGGGCTTTCTTTTTCTGATCGTTATTGTTCATTTATGCCCCTTTGTTATAATTTTTCAAATCAGCCGCCATGATTATATAATATACTGTTCAGATGTGCAAGTGTTTTTTGGCCGTCATCATAAGATTTTCATGACATGATCTGACAGTATGATATTTTTGACTTTTCCTCTTACTCTCAATTATTCCCGTGCCCGGCAGACGTCCTCGTCTGCCGGGGAAACTCGAATTACAGACTATGGGGCAGACCAGGAGGTCTGCCGCCCACGAATTTTCCTCTTACTCTCAAGTATTAAATAAGTTACAGCGATATGGTCTCCAACTTTGTGTATTTCGGGCCAGCGGGCGAGAGATCCGATTTGAATATGACTACCTCGCTTACGTCGAAGGGGGGCGATTCATACCCGGTCTTCTCTATTTGAGTCAGTAACTGATCGAGGCCTTTCGGGAATTTGACTCTGCCTATGGTCAAATGAGATGAAAACGGTTTATCTCCTTTGCCGAAACCGGACTCGATGGCCGCCTGCTCCACTCTGGCGGCGAGGTTTTTGAGCTTATCCGTGCCGGAACCGCAACCGATCCAGATCACCCGGGGCCTTCTTAGATTCGGGAAAGCCCCGAGACCGGACAGAGAAAGATCGAACCTGCCTAATCCCTGGGTGTGGCTTTTGATGTTTTCGGCAAGCGGGGGGATCGTCTCCTCCGGGATATCGCCCAGAAACCGTAATGTCAGATGCAGATTGGCCGCCTTCACCCAGCGGATATTGGCGTTGAGCTGCCGGAAACCGGCGATCATCCTATCGATCTCCATCTTGATCTCCTGAGGAAGATCGACCGCGATGAATGTGCGGATATCGGCCATGGGGGTAATATATATGAGGGCTTTTAAGATTCAAGAGGAAAAGAGAAGTTGTCAGGATCACGGGTCTCCTGACCTACCGGGCTCAAATTGCTTGAAAATATATATATCTGTCCGATAATCTATAATAG
>CBEWDL010000101.1:0-12295 GCA_965555375.1 uncultured bacterium | reverse complement strand
GGATGAATTTGTGGTCATGCCTAACCATGTTCACGGGATCATAATAATAAACAATCAAAATATTTATGAACTCCGTAGGGGCGAGGTTACCTCGCCCCTACGAAAGAAAATAACATTAGGTCAGATTGTGGCCTATTTTAAATACCAATCGACAAAATCAATAAATCAAATCCGCCGATCTATCGGGGTTTCATTCTGGCAGCGCAATTATTACGAGCACATTATACGAAACGATGATGATTTATATAGAACCAGAGAATACGTCAGGGAGAATCCTCAGAAATGGGCTCTGGACGAGGAAAACCCGGGTAATTTTCCGGGGGCAAGGGGGGCGACGAAAAATATGGGGGGTAAGCAATGTACCAGGATATCGAGGAACAGGTCGATGTCATAGCCATCTTCGAGGCTGGTCGCATGCGACCGATTAAGTTCCGCTGGAACGGGCGAGCTATCAAAATAAAAAAGGTCACCGGCACCTGGAAATCGGACGTGGGAGCGCATAAGATCCGCTATTTCGCGGTGCTCGATTCTGTCTCAAACTTCTTTCAACTCGCCTACGACGAGCGAAACACCGTCTGGGTTTTGAACAAGATATGGGTGGAGTAGAAGACGATTCGGTCTGGCGCGGGCGCAAGGCGATCATGCATATCGACATGGACGCCTTCTTCGCGGCCGTGGAGCAGGAAATCAATCCCGACCTGAAGGGTAGGCCGGTGATCGTTGGCGGCCCTCTCGATTCGAGAGGCGTGGTTTCCACCTGCTCGTATGAGGCCAGAAACTACGGGGTGCATTCGGCCATGCCGATGAGACAGGCGTATCGGCTATGCCCGCAGGCCGTCTTTATCGACACATCGGGGGGGAAATATTCGTATCTGTCGGTGATGATATTGAATATTCTGAAAAACTACTCGCCCAATGTCGAGCCGGTTTCCATAGATGAGGCATTCGTTGATATCACCGGTGTGCAAGAGCGGTATGGCGGGCCAGAAAAGCTTGCGGCGAGTGTGAAGCGAGATATCAAAATTGAGTGTGGCCTGACCGCATCTATCGGAATCGCACCTAACAGGTTCGTGGCCAAGATGGCATCATCAGCGAACAAACCGGATGGTTTAGTAATAATTCCACCGGATGAGGTAAGGCAATTTTTATGGGTCCAGCCGGTAAGACATCTCTGGGGAGTAGGCCCGAAATCAGAGGAGGCCTTTAAGAAGATCGGAATAGTAACTATAGGTGATCTGGCTGAGGCCTCCGATAACGAACTGAAAAAGATGTTTGGAATTGTAGGGCTGGCATTGAAGAAAATGGCCACTGGAGAAGGGGACGACGATGTCCGTCCCAGCGATATTGAGCATGAGGCTAAATCGATGGGGCATGAGCATACCTTCCATCGCGATACGAACAATCCGGATGAAGTTATAGGATTGTTATTGTATCTCTCGGATAGAGTTTCGCGTCGCTTGAGGCAATCCGGATGCGAGGGGAAGACGGTTACGTTAAAGATCAGAAAATCAAGTTTCAAATTGACTACCAGAGCCGCTACTTTAGGAGAATATTTCGACACGGAAAAGGCAGTTTTCCAGGCTGCCAAGACGCTGTTGATGAAAAATAGATTTCTCGATGAGCCGATCAGGCTAATAGGCGTGAGCGTCTCGAACCTCAGGAGTAAGAAAGACCTATATTTTGATGAATTACTGTCAGGAGATGATCCTCGCAAGAAAAGCGAGATAATAGATAAACTGTTGGATCGCCTCCGCGACAGGCATGGCGAGGAATCCATATTTTTCGCTGGTTCACAGCTTTTTTGAAACGAATATCCTTGACATAAATAGACCGCTTTTCTTTATTCCTCGTGGCAGGAAGGTGATTATATTAAGGTGGGTGTAATATGGATAGCGAAGATGTGATGGAAAAGGCGAAGCCTTTATTAGATCGCTGGCAATTTTCAAGCCGGGCCAAGAACTTAAAAAGCTCTATTATCAGGGAGATCCTCAAGGATTCATCCCAGCCCGGTGTTATAAATTTTGCCGGGGGACTCCCCGCGCCCGAGCTTTTCCCCATAGATGAAATCAAATCTGCATGCGACCGGGTTCTGACCAAATACGGCCCGAATTCACTGCAGTATTCCCTGACCACCGGAGTTCCACTTCTAAGAGAATATCTGGCCCGGAGGATCTCTATCGGTGGCATGGAATATTCCCCCGAGTCCATCCAGATCACCTGCGGCGCCCAGCAGGGTCTTGATATTGTCGGCCGAGTATTCTTGGATGCCGGTTCAGTAGTCTTAACGGAGGAACCTACCTATGTTGGCGCCATTCAAGCCTTTTCCTTCTATAAAACCAGATTTGTTTCGGTGGCCACTGACCTTGACGGTATGCTTCCCGACGATCTGGAGGCCAAGATTGTTCAGCATAAGCCCACGCTGATCTATCTCGTTCCGGATTTTCAAAATCCATCCGGAATAACCATGTCGCTTCCCAGACGTCGGACCGTTGTCGATCTGGCAAAAAAATATGATATCCCTATCGTCGATGACAACCCCTACCGCGAACTACGCTATCTGGGCGATCCTGTGCCGCCGTTCACAGCGATAGATAAGGAGCATGTTATCCAGCTGGGAACGTTTTCGAAAATGATATCTCCCGGGCTTCGCATAGGGTGGATCGTCGCCGATCCGCAGGTGATGGCGATATGCGAGAGGATGAAGCAGGCCTGCGATCTTCATACCAATACATTTGCCCAGTATGTTGTTTGGGAGTTCGCAAAGGACGAGGGGCTGGAAAAGCATATTGACACTATGATTAAGTCATATAAGATTCGCCGCAACGTCATGATTGAGCTTTTGCGAACCCATTTTGGCGATGGGACAACGTGGACCGAACCGGAGGGCGGATTGTTCCTGTGGGTGAAACTACCCGCCGGAATCTCGGCATCCGAGCTGTTGCCAAAAGCTCTTAAGGCCGGCGTGGCATATGTACCGGGCAAATATTTTTACAGCGAAAAACCCGATGATAGGACGCTGCGGCTCAATTTCTGCTATGCCAATGAGGAGAAAACTCTGGAGGGGATAAAGAGGCTGGCTGGAGTTATCAAAACGGCCGTGTAACCGCTGCATTTATCCATGGAAATACCCTTTATAAAAATCCAGAACGCCGGGAATGATTACGTTTACATTGAAAAAAAAACGGTCTCTCGTCTGAAGATGAATATTTCTTCGCTCGCCCGACGTATATCCGATAGGAACCGAGGCGTCGGTTCGGATGGCCTGATAATTATCGATACTCTTGATACAAATCTGGCGTTCATGCGGATTTACAACAGCGATGGTTCGGAGGCGGAATTTTGCGGCAATGGGCTCCGCGGGGTAGCCTTATTCCTCAAGAGGGCTTTGAAAAGTCGGGCCCGGAAATTTGTGGTTTCCACTCGCTGGAACGATTATCGTATGGAGGTAGTTAACCTCTCAGGAGATGCTGCGGTTATCCGGGCATCTCTAAGCGGGCCGTTATTCGACGCCAGGGCAATAGGGTATTCGAAAGATGAAAGTATCTGTATGGGCGTCCCCATATCCGTCGGTGAACGCCGGAGAGATCTTTATTGCGTGGCAATGCCCAATCCTTTTGCGATAATTTTTGTTGACAATTTCGATTTTGACTGGCAGAAAGAGGGTTGGGCCATTGAAAATAGCCCGATGTTCAAGAATAGGATTAACGTCATGTTTACGAGGATCGATTCACGCAAGCGACTTACAGTTATGCCCTGGGAACGGGGCTCGGGCGCGACCCTGGCTTGCGGGTCGGGGGCTGCAGCGGCGGTGGCGGTTTCGGGCTTACTTGGCTATACCAATGGAAAAGTCTCTGTTATTATGCCCGGAGGAATACTCAAAACATCCTGGAATATCGAGGAAAACGAAATCTACCAGGAAGGGACAAGCAGGATCGTTTTTACGGGATTATATAAAGTTTGAAGAAATATAAAAATCATATAGCTGAGAAAATTTCCGTGCTGGCCGGGGTTGAGAAGCAAGATGTCGAATCGTATATCGAGGTGCCGCCATCAGAACAGATGGGGGATCTGGCGTTTCCTTGCTTTTCGCTGGCAAAAAGCTTGAGGAAATCGCCTGCAACTATCGCCCGGGATCTCCAATCCAGGTTTACCAGCGACGAGTTGGTCGAGCGCATTGAAGCCAGCGGGGCTTACCTCAATTTCTTCTTAGATAAAAATGCTCTCATGGCGGATGTGATTCTTGAAATATCGAAGGAGAATGAAGACTACGGCAAAAGCGATATCGGTTCAGAAAAAACGATAGTAATTGAATATTCGTCGCCGAATATCGCCAAGCCATTCGGGATAGGCCATTTGAGATCTACGGTCATTGGTGCAGCGCTAAAGCGAATCTTCCGCCATCTCGGATATAAAGTTGTCGGCATCAATCACGTTGGCGATTGGGGCACGCAGTTCGGGAAACTATTATATGCTTTCAAGAATTGGGGGAGTGAATCAAAGCTGCAGGAAAAACCGATAGAACATCTTTATGACCTCTATGTGAAAATCCATCAGCAGGAGGAGAGGGATCCTGTGCTGCTTGAACTAACGCGAGCCGAGTTTAAAAAGCTGGAGGATGGTGATTCGGAGAGCTTGACTCTCTGGAGACGATTTTCCGATTTAAGCAGGAGGGAATTCGAAAAGATTTACGATATCTTGGGTACTGAGTTTGAAAGCGATGCCGGAGAGTCTTTTTATATCGACAGAATACCACAAACCGAGAAAATTCTAAGAGACGTCTCACTTCTGAGGGAAAGTCGCGACGCCACCATAGTCGATCTTGAAAAATTCGGTATGCCTCCCATGCTGGTGAGGAAGAGCGATGACACGACGCTATATGCTACACGGGATCTGGCGGCGGCCATCTACAGAAAACAGGAATACGATTTCCATGAGATGGTATATGTGGTTGGCGTGGCGCAATCCCTTTATTTCCAGCAATTGTTCAAGGTTCTGCAACTGATGGGATTCAGCTGGGCTGCGAATTGCCATCACGTCAGCTTCGGGTGGGTTAAGCTGGGCGATGAGATGATGTCCACGCGCAGGGGGAATATTGTTTTTCTAGAAGACGTCATATCCAGAACCGTTGAAAAAACGAAGAGAATTATCGAGGAAAACAGTCCGGATTTACCGGATCCCGATAAGGTGGCGCTCGATGTTGGGATTGGAGCGGTGATTTTCGCCGATCTCTCGTGCCGCCGGGAGACCGATATCGCTTTCGATTGGGATCGAATGCTGGATTTCAAGGGGCACTCGGGCCCATATTTGCAATATTCTTACGCCCGGATTTGCAGCGTTTTGAGGAAATACGGGAAGGAATTGCCATCGGACTGCGACGCCCGGCTGCTGCGGTTGCCTGAGGAGTACGCCTTGGCTAAGATGCTTGCTTTATATCCCGATATAATAGAAAGAGCGGCAAAAGAATTCGAACCGTATCATATTTCATCTTTTTTGCTTGAGCTTTGCGGTATTTTTAACACATATTATCAGACGTATCGTTCTGCGGAGGATCGGATCCTTTCATCGGACGAGAATACTAGAAGATCGAGGTTGGCGTTGATCAATTGCATCAGGATCGTACTTCTCTCGGGTCTGAACCTGCTTGGGCTTTCAGCACCCGAAATGATGTGAAGAAAAGAACGTATCGATTTAATCGAAAGTTATAGGGATACAAAATCGGATATGGATAAGGTAATAAATCCCATAAAGAGGCTCAGGGCTACGGTGGAATTGCCCGGTGATACAGCGATCTCCCACAGGGCGGCCCTTCTGGCCTCGCTGTGCAACGGTCCTGTGGAGATCAAGAATTATTCTACGGGGCTGGAATGCCGCACCACTCTGGACTGTCTGGCTCAACTGGGCGTTGAGATGGAACACGATGAGGATACTCTGGTTATCCATGGCAAGGGGCTTGCGGGAATACAGAAGCCGGATGGCCCTATTAATGTCAGGAGTTCGGCCTCGACGGCGAGAATGCTTTGCGGGATTCTGGCATCCGCAGACTTTGAATCGGAGCTTGTCTGTGGCGAATCGATATGTAACCTGCCAATGCGGCGAGTGATCGAACCGCTTAGGAAAATGGGCGCTGAAATTGAATCCGATAATCACAAGATGCCGCTGAGGATAAGAGGAACTAAACTTCAGGGGATCCAATACGCCATGCCGGTTTCAACCTCGCAGGTTAAGGGAACGCTTCTCATGGCCGGGCTTTTAGCCGATGGCAAGACTGAAATAGTCGAGCGCATCCCCAGCCGGGATCATTTTGAGCGGCTGTTGACATATTTCGGTATCAAATTGAAGAAAAGCCGGGTCGAGCCTAAACCATCTAACGAGGACCCGCTTATCAGGAGATTCAAAAAGGAAACCGGGCTGGTTTCGCCAGACCTGAAGGGGGATATGATTACGATTATGGGAGGGCAGGAGATTGCCCAGAGACCGCTGACTATCCCCGGGGATATTTCCTCTGCCGCCTATTATTTAATCGCAGGGTTGCTTGTTAAGGATTCGGAGGTAAGAGTAGAAAATGTCAGCCTGAACGCCACCCGCATGGGATTTGTAGAGGTCTTGAAAAAGATGCGGGCTCCGATTACAGTCGAACAGATGGGGGAGATGGGCTTTGAGCCATACGGCACTATTGAGATCAAATCGGTGGAGATAAAGGGCAGAAGAATGGTGGGGGAGCTTATCCCGAGCATAATAGATGAACTTCCCATCATGGCCATAGTGTCTGCAGCCGCCCAGGGGACATCTGTCATTCGCGACGCCTACGAGCTGCGCAATCAGAAGATAGATAGGATCAAATCGATTGCCACCAATCTGAGAAAAATGGGGATCAAAGTCGGGGAGCTTGATGACGGTATGGCAATCGATGGCGGTACCGGCCTGGAGGGAGCGGAAATCGAGAGCTTCGGCGATCACAGGATCGCCATGTCATTTGCTGTTGCCGGCCTTATAGCCAGCGGGCCCACGGTAATCAAGGATGCTGAATGTGTCGAGATAAGCTATCCGGGATTCTGGGACGATTTTGATCGTTTTGCAAGCGGACAGTTGAGTTAGCTCGGTCAGGGAAGCTGAATCATTAATAGAAAATTTAGGCGTTCAAGCAACATAGGATTCAGGCGGGGAGTTGGCGTATTCTTGCAGCTCTGCGCCATTATTATCCCCGTTTACGTTTTAACGGCATTGCTCAAACTCACCCCTTTCTTTGAATACGTGGGCAGGCTGTTTGAGCCGTTTATGAAATTTTTCGGGCTACCGGGGGAATCTGCCGTAGCGATTGTCACCGGGACATTCGTGAATCTCTATGCCGCGGCGGCCGTGGTAGCCGATCTTGATATGACCACAAAGCAGCTAACCATTCTGGCGCTGATTCTGGGAGTATCTCATTCGCAGATTATGGAAACTGCGATTATCGGGAAAATGCGGGCCAGACCATATCTGGTGACTCCCCTGAGGGTAATATTTTCGCTTTGCGCCGGGTTTATTTTGAATCTCCTGATGATGTAAGGCTATGCGATTTTTACTGGATACAAGTTACGGACTGTTTATCCTTCTGGTGAAGGTTTTTTTCATAGTTGTTCCTCTAATGATGCTGCTTGAGATTTTTCGAGAGTATAAGCTGCTTGATAAAATAACCGGCGCGGTCCGTCGCCCGGCGGGAAAACTCGGATTCAAACGGGATTCCATTTATCCGCTTCTGGCGGGCATTATATTCGGTATTTCGTATGGCGGTGGTGTATTGATAGGGGAGTCCAGTGCCGGTCGAATAAGAGGGAATCAGAATTTTCTGGTGGCGCTTTATCTCGGGCTCTGCCACGCGGTGTTTGAAGACACACTGATATTCGCATCTCTGGGAGCAAATGGATTGATCGTTTTATCATCGCGCTTGCTTCTGGCGACAGCGGTGGTTCTGGTAGTGTCTTTTGCTATAGGAGAAAGAAGCGATTAGCAGGAAAAGCTTCGGAGACAGGGCTGAAAAGATAGCCGTCGATTACCTGATTTCCGAAAACTTCAGCATCGAGGCGGTGAAATGGCGTGAGAGTCGCTACGAACTGGATATAGTTGCCAGAAAAGGCGGTCTGTTAATTTTTGTCGAGGTGAAAGCTTCGAGCAGCGGTTCATTCGGCCCCCCGGAGCTGCGCGTAAACCGTACCAAGCAGAAAAGGATAGCCGCAGCCGCCCTGGAGTATCTTTCCGGCATTCAGGATCAACCGGATGAAATCCGATTCGATGTTATCAGTATCGTCTGGCGAAAAGGGGAAAGGCCCGGGATAAGCCATATAAAATCGGCATTCATTGTCGAGGATGATTAGAATTTGAAAGTCGTGTCGGGTAAGTGATTTCTTTTTAACGAATCGAGCCTGTCAACTATTATATCCCACAACAATAGCCGCCTTTCTGTGTCGTCTGAAATACTTTCAATATGCTGTAGCATCCAGACCGAATCCGTGTCGTTCTGCAAGAAAATTCGCTCATAAACCAATGCCAACGAGTCGGGGTCGCCGGTGAACATTTCCCGGGCGACGGCCAGTTCTGTAAAGGTTGAAACAAATCTCTCATCATCGGTGGAAAGGCGACTGGTATGCTGGTATCGCTGAAATAGCAAAACCGCGATCGCGGTTATGGCCGCCAATAGAACAATAATTGTTAGAAGGCGCTTAGCCGCCATAATAGAAAGATCGATAGTCTTCTATTTCTGCATCCTGCTTAACCGAGTTCACCCATTTCGACCAGATTTCCTTGCGCTCTTTCTCCAGGGTGCTCTGCAGAAGAGAATCCTGCTGGGCAGCCAACAGGGTAGTGTCGGCCGGCTGCCGATCGACATATTTCAGGATATAAGCGCCGGTACGAGATTCAACCGCCCTTGAGATTGGATTGTCCTCGGATAGGCTGAATGCGGTCCCAATGAAATCGGGATCGGAACCGACCTTGGGGACAAATTCAAAGCGGGCAAAATAGTCAGTTTCCTCGATTTGCCTGCCATGGAGTTGGGCGACATCTTCAAATGATTTCCCGTCCGCGATTTGCTGACGGAACTTAGACGCTTGTTTCTGGGCTTCCTCGACCCGCTTCTCAAATAGCAGCGTCCGCTCAACCCTGTCTCTCACATCCTCGAATGGTGCGTAGCCCTCAGGATCTCTACTTATGAGCTGGCAGACTATAAAAGCGTTCCCGGTAGAGGCGACATCGGATATATCACCGATCTTGGCCTTATAAGCGAAATCGCTAATTTCCGGTACCGATCCGAGATTGGGGATATATCCACCTTTCGAAAATGGCTGTGATTCAGTTACATTCAGCTGGAAATCCTCGGCGGATTCCTTGAAACCGTAGACGACGGCATCCTGGATGAAATTGTTGGCCTTTTCCTCAACACTGGCGAGAGTCGATGGAGACGTTTCAACCTTTAAGAGGATATGGCTGGCTTTATATTCCATACTCGGTTCATTTCCGATGCCAGCCGCGCCTGCCTCTTTCCTGCCGGTTAATGTTATGATATGCCAGCCGAATTGAGTTTTTACCGGTTCGGAGATATCGCCGATATTTTTCAGTTTCGTTGTAGCCTCCCAAAACGGTTGAACCATTTTCCCCTCGCCGAACCAACCCAGATCGCCCCCATTCTTACCTGATCCGGCATCTTCGGAAACCTCTTTGGCCATCTCGGCGAAATCGGCCCCGGCTTTTAGCTCGTTATGGAGCGAATCGACACGCTGCCGAACCTGAGCATAATCATCCTCGCCGGGAGATTTGGGAAATTGAACGTAGGAGATTACGGCCTGCTCGGGACGTTTGTAGCTATCCTTATCGATTTCGTATCTGGCGAGGATTTCGGACTCCGGCACCTCTGTAATAATCTCGTCGAAATCGTTTCTCGGTATGAAGATATATTTTGCCTTGACCTTCTCATTTTTTTCGAAGAAAGAGTCTCTGACTTCAGTCTCTGTGATACGCACGGTCGATACAATAAATTCCTGCAATCTGTTGATTAGTAGCTGCTGCCTGATCTGATTTTCGAAGTTATTGAGGAACCTCATTAAGTCCGGTTGATTCGATGCTGCCATCTGCTGAAGCCAAACCTGGTATTTCTGAATATCGAAATTGCCATCGGTCTGAAATTCAGGCAATTGCAGAAGATCTTGCGGAGGACTTATCCGCATATATTCGGCGACCTCGGCAGTAGAAATCTCTATGCCGTGACGCTGAGCCTGGATCTCCAGGATGGTCATGGTTGTCAGATTATTCCAGATCTCATTTCTGATTTGCTCCATCTGCTCTTCAGTCGGCTCTTCATCTTCCTGGAGCAGGGTCCGCAGGCGAGGCCGGTAGGCACTCTCGAAAATGGTTATTGGTATATCCACTCCATTAACGATGCCGATTACTCCGGGCGGTGCGGCTTTTCCGCCCTGCGTAGGGTCCGTGAAGATCGACGTCAATCCCTGGAGGATCATGAAGCCGGCGAAGGCTATGAGAACGAAGAAGAACACTATTTTTGCGGAACTCCGCATTGTCTGCATCATAATATTATCTCTCCACTTTCATTCCATTTTATCGTTATTTCGGCAAAATCTCCCAAAACGCCATAATATAAGGCGATTATGCCCCATCGCAAGAGGAAAAAGAAGCGACGGTCATCGTCCTGACGTATCCTTTTCCAACCACCTCAACTATTAAGGGTCGGATCGGTTAATCGTTGTTGTTTTTGGCAAGGGCGGTCAAAGCATATCGGAGTCTGCGGTGGCCCTGGAGAAGCCTGACATAATCTTTTTCCCTTCTGGCAGCCTTGGATCTTATTATCCTCAGCAGATGCCGCTTTTCGAACCTTTTCCACCCTGAAAGGTCCGGGATTAATGCCAGTAGAGGGCTCCAGCGCCGGAGTTGAAGCCGTTCGGAAGTTGTCCACGATTTCAGGTTACCGGCACCCAGAGCGCTTTTTGCGAATCTTATAGAATCGCTCTCTGCTTTCCGGCCGTCTCCTTCATATTGTTCGGCTATCATGCGAGTTAAGGCGAAAGCGATCTTTGAAACCAGAAGTTCCTCATATGGCTTTTCGACTTTAGGTCTCAAGTCGATTACCATATCGCTCAAGGCGAGCCTTTTCAATGTCTTGATGTCCGTGCGATAGGTTCTATCCTTGCGTATTTTTGACCATTCAATTTCGGCCAATTCACATATCCGGGGGTCGATGGACCGAAATCCGAGCTTGAAATAAAACCAGAACGAACCTGATTGGAGTCCCTCCTCATTTTCGTGGCCGACCTGCCATCGGCGCATGAGGAACGCCCGGCCTCCGAAGTGGTGATAAAAGACCCTGAAGAAATGCTCGAAGATCAACGATGCCTCCGCGGAGCGGAAAATATCGAAAACGTTTATCGCAATCTCGCATCTCTCAAAGAACAGGACCGCGATCCCGTAGCCGATGGGAACGCCATTTTTGATCAACAGGGCGCTATAGTTGGTCTCCAGCGGCATCCGATCATCGGCGCGCATTCCCAGTATGAATATCTCCAGACCGCGCCCCGGCGATGTTAAGTACACCTCCGAGGGATTGGCGTAAAGGACTGGATAAAGCTCTCTGTGTCGGGGTAATTGGGCTCGAGTGAGGGTGTCTATGATCTGCGAACCGGCCTTCGTTGACAGGAGCGAAAGCCGCGGGGCCGTCTTTTTGACGGATTTTCTCAGATTGATCCTTTGTTTTTTCAACGGCGTTTTCTGGAAATAAATCTTCCGGGGGGGATTCTTGGCCAGGGTCAGGGCTGCTCCGGTCCTGCCGAGATGCCATTCGAGCGTCAATTCGAAGTTATCATAAATATACTGTTTTATCTCAAACGGCACTTCAATCCGGTCGAACTTTTCCAGAAACCAACTTAAGGAGGTCTGACTGTTTCCCATCGCCTTTGCGATCCAGTCCTCGGTGGTGAGATTTTCATCATCGACTCCATCGTTCTCCATATAAAGTGCGAATACATTCAGCAAGCCGGAAATCGGATCGGCCTCTTTCTCCGAATAGTCATCCCAATCAATATCCACCGACGGGCCATAATTATCAACCAGCCAGCGGGCCATATGAATATTGTAGGGATAGTGAATTGTGGTATCGACCATGCCGGTATCATCAAGCCTGTCATCGTCGGGCCCGTTGATTTCTCTGAAGTATCCAACTCTTCCGGCAAAATCGGCCAATTCATCATCAACGAGTTTCAAAAGAATAACGCTATCGGGGTACGCCTGGAGAAAACACAGCGTATCATGATATTTG
>CBEWDL010000100.1:0-12304 GCA_965555375.1 uncultured bacterium | reverse complement strand
GACTATAAGGGCGCGATTGAATTCCAGCGAGATATGAGGAAACTCATCCCGGGAAAATCCTCCCGGAAGAAATTCGAAACCATATGCGGATTGGATATCTCATTCGATAAGAAATCAGAAATTGTATATGCTACGGCATCGATCCACTCGTTCCCCGATCTCCATCAGATAGAGGAAACGGTTCATAAAAGCATCGCTGATTTTCCGTATGTTCCGGGGCTGCTGGCGTTTCGCGAGGGGCCAGCGATTCTGGAATTGATGACAGGGCTTCAGACGCCAATAGATCTACTTATATTCGACGGCCAGGGTCTGGCGCATCCTCGCGGCGCCGGCATCGCCAGCATGATGGGGCTGCTTACTGAGTTGCCATCCATAGGCTGCGCCAAGACAAAATTGATTGGGGAATATGAGGAACCGGGAACCGAAAAAGGTTCGGTATCCGATCTCTTCTATAAGGGAAATACTGTTGGAAGAGTTTTAAGATCCCGAAGCGACGTTAAGCCGGTTTTTGTTTCAGTCGGATATAAAATCAAACTGGCGAAAGCAGTTGAGATTATACTGAGTTGCTGTCAGCGATACAGGCTGCCGGAGCCGATACGGAGGGCGCATATACTGGCCAACCGGGCGAGGCGAGAAAGTTGAATTTGCGCCCGCATCAGTTGATTTATTGTTTTGAAATCCAGACGATTTTGAATGGCGTTTGAAAATTGAATTTTCAATTTTCCCCCGTACCTGAGATGGGTAGCTCCAAAGCCCCGGAAATCCTCTATTGGATCATAACAGGTCTATCAGGTAATCCATGCATGTGCCGCCTATATTGGCCAGCATATGGATGACAATCGCCGGCATCAGACTCTCCGATTTCTCTCGGAAATAGGCAGCCATCAGCCCTACTATAAACGCAAATATAACTATATATATCACATAATAAGCGTCGGCGCCCATTGTCAACAACGCCATGTGCGAAAGCGCAAAGAATAGAGCACTTACCAATACAGGCAGAGAAATACGCCAGCCAGTTATAGTAAATCCATATCTTGTTAAGGGGCCAAGGAAACTCTGAAGCAATCCTCGAGCTACTACTTCCTCGTATATGCTGGCATAAACCCAGATCGATACCACAACCTGAATAAAGGAATATCCTTCCAGAAATGCCGGCCCTTCCAGCCTGAGGATAGTTCCAGCCAGGGTTGCGATAATCCCGATACCCAGGCTTATTATAGCGATTCTCATCAACCGAACATCCTTTGCCTTCCTGAAACCGTATGTCGAGATTTTCCCTTTGCTCAATCCTGTAATTATGAGTATAGAAATGAGCAACGAAACGGCGAAGCTAATAAATTCTGATATCCAGGTATTCGACAAGAATCGAACGGGCAGATTCTGCAAGGATGCTTCCATAGACGGCCTGATCATAAGCGCAAATAAACCGAGTAATGCGGCGATAGCAATTCTGGCTGTGGCAACGATAATTTGATTTTTGAAAATGTTCATATCTTCATTCTCCTGTGAATATCGGATTTATTGTTCCGTTGACGGTGCTGGTATTCCCGGGGGCTCAATTATTCCGATCCTCCTTTTTTCCCAAGACCGCTGTGTTATCTCAATCCGCAACTCACAGCACCGCCAAGCTACCATAAATTTGCGGCCTCGGTATAAACATAGGCTTCTCGATCTATCATGTAAAGCTTGAAAGAGACAAGGGATGAAAGAAATCTGATACCTGGTATCGGACTATCCGGGCTGGAGTATAGAGGGCGGAGGATTTCGACCTTCCGTTTTCGCCTGCCATCTGGAAGGGATTCCTTACAAGGCAGCGATCCGCGATTTCGGATCGTTGCCCCTATAAACTCATGGATTCCTTCGTGCACCGGAATGATACTATTAAGGGTCAGGGTTAACCGGAGAGGCAGGGATTCGAACCCTGGGAACCCGAAGGCTCAACGGTTTTCGAGACCGCCCCGTTCAACCGCTCCGGCACCTCTCCAGAGGTGAATATATTGCAATCCTTACTTAATGGAAACGATTTTATTAATGGAGAGAATACTGATCAGATAAAGGCTCGCCTCTTGAGCCATCTATACCCGGAGCGTTTCTTGAAAAATCTCTCCCTCCTCTGAGGTTCAGATCTCGTGAGATTTCACATATAAAGAATAGGGCCGTCCCCCAACAGCCCTATTCCACTTGCCTGTTAAATTTTCTTTGCCGCTTCTCAGTCGCTTATGGCGTACTTGCTGAAATGATAAATATCGAATTCCGCGAATCCATCGGAGACTCTGCTTGAAGCCTGGTAAATCCATTTATTCAGCCTGGCATTAAAGAAATAGAGATTTGCTGATAGTGCGCTGGCGTTCAATTCAGCCATCTGGAATTTGAGTGTTGCTGCTTCCTTAAAGACCAGACCCTTGGGACCGAATACGAAAACGATTACATCCTGGCTCCTGATTTTCTCATTGAATGTCTTAATTGTTATCTTGGTATCATCGTCGATTGCCCCGGCCTCAACAACGAACTCGTGCGAATAGCCGCTGTGCTCGATTTCAATTATTCCGCCATCTTCGGCCGAAATAACCTTCTCATCTAACGCAATACACTCATCCCCAAGAGATAAGTCGCCGCTTTCCAACCTGCCTAAATCGGGGGACTGCGGGAGACTGGACTCCACCGGTGACTGGCTCGAACAGCCTGATAATGTGAATATCGCTGCGAGCAATACCAAGCCACCGACCAGCGAAAAACCCCTTAGCCTCTTGTTCATACGATCCTCCCTGAAGCTATTTTTTTATTTTGCTATTTTCATGCTGTTTAATTCACGCTCATATAGCATGCACAAATCCGGCCAAACCGTTCATATCTGTAATGCAGATCTTAACTTATTATCAATTATTAGATTACTTGAAATAGTGAGGGGCAAAAAGCCCTGAAAAGCAAGCAGAAGTATAGGATTTTTTCGATACATGGGGGAAAGATCCAATGATTTTATGGATTCCCCGGCTTGAAATCTAGCTTATGTCCATTCTATGAGCAGGGTGAGGTCAAATTTCATCCCGTGAAACAACCACGCCGAAAAAACGCAGATGTGACATCACGCCAGTATCACATCAGTCTATTTTCTCAAACGCTTATCGATAAACTGCGCCGTTGACGTATATAATCTGCTGGTGGCGCTATCCTCCAACCTCAAGCATGCGCTCCAGCGCAATCTTTGCGTCAACTTTGATATCCTCTCTAACGACGATGCGATTGGCGGTTTCGAGATTCTCAAGGGTAAAACAGAGATCGGCCAGCGATGTCCTGAACATATTGGCACACATGGGGCAGGAATCTTCGGAAAGCTCGAATATTTTCTTATCCCTATTGGTTATTGCCAGCCTGTGAACGAGATTTAGCTCAGTTCCTATGGCGATGGCTGAGCCCATCGGAGCCTTTTCGACATAATCTACAATAAAGGAGGTCGAGCCAACGGCATCGGCCTTATCAACGACCTGCTCGCTGCATTCGGGATGAACCACGATCTTAACCGATCTGTCGGTTTGCCGCCAATGGTCTATATGCTCTGGCTTGAACTTGGAATGCACGTAACAGTGTCCCGGCCAGAGGATCACCTTAGCCTTTTCCAGCCGTTTTCGATCAAGGTGTTCATATGCTTCCTCTAAATCGAAGAGGACTATCTGATCTTTGGGAATCCCGAGCTTGTTGGCCGTATTTCGCCCCAGATGCTGATCGGGGAAGAAGAATATCTTATCGAATCTATTGAAGGCCCACTTGAAGGCGGCAGCAGCATTTGACGAGGTGCAGATTAAGCCGCCTTTCTTGCCCGTGAATGCTTTCAATTCGGCGGACGTGTTCATATACGAGATAGGCACCATCCGGCCCGGCCCCAGATCTTTTTCTATGGCATCCCAGACATCATAAACCTGTTCAGCCGGTGCCATATCGGCCATGGGACAACCTGCCTCCGGATTCGGCAGATAGACTTTTTGATTTGATTTGCAGAGGATATCGGCTGCTTCGGCCATGAAATGGACACCACAGAATGCGATATATTCGGCGTCCGGAGATTGGGCGGCTGTTTTTGCCAGGCCATATGAATCGCCGACGCAATCTCCCATACGGACTATCTCGACCCTCTGGTAATGATGCGTAAGAACGAGTAGTCTGTTGCCGAAATTTCTTTTCGCAGCACGAATCCGTTCGGCCAGCTCACTCTCGCTGGCCACCCTGTATCTATCCGGAAGGGCAACCGAACTGTAACCCATTACATCTCCTGCAGGAAGTGGTTGTCTATCTCCTTTTGAATTAACGTCTCGTGTTTTTTTTCCTCATCGGCAAGGAACTGGAACATTCTTTTCGCAGCCGGGTGCTCCATAATCCTGGCGCAATCCTCGTAAAACTTTCTGGCTCTCTGCTCTTGCTGGAGAGCAAGCTTTGCCGCCTCAGCCGGCGAGGTGTTCCTGTCCACTTTCAAATCGAAACCGCCTTCACCGCTGCTTTCCTCAGCCATCATTGCATCCTTTCATCAAAGATGTTATTAGATTACCAATCGAATTCAGGCCCTCAATGTTCCCGTTAGAGATCGATCACTCTTCGTATTTCTCGAAATCGCTTCTGGGCGCACCGCAAACCGGGCAGACATCAGGAGGCTCATCCCCTTCGTGGATATAACCGCAGATGGTGCAGATCCATTTCTTCATCATTCCTCCATCATAGATGACTCGCCCATGGAAAACCAGTAGAAATCCCCGGACAGCGCCGATTTTTCCGCCACCAGGAAATTGTAATGGCCATCTTCTTCCTTTTCCAGTTGCTCGAATATGCCTCTGGTCTTTGGATCTTGAGTCAGGGCCGCACCCTTTTGATAAAACCTAGCTGCTATCAATTCAGCCTCGATCGCCATATCAAGCACATTCAGCAATTGCGATTTATCGTTAACCGTCATCGCAGAAATAGCCCCAACAATATCGGGAATTCCCTTTTCGGGCAGATCCCTCGGTTCCCTGCCGAGCGTTTTGCGATAGAGATCTACCATGATTCCCTCATGTCTCTTCTCATCCTCGGCCAGAGAGATTATCTTCTTCTTCACCTCCGGATGGATTACCTTTTCCGAGAGCCTGGAGTAAAATATCCGTCCCTGAATCTCCGTTTTAACCGCCAGACCGAGTATGTCTTCAAGGTTCAAATCTTCAATTTCCATCTCGTTACCCTTTTCAGATCCTTGATTCTTTATCAGAATAAAACATCATCTGACCATTTGACGTAATATTGGAATACAGCGACAGTTAGTCAAGAAAAGAGATTCGCCGCTGACCGGCATTCTCTCAGCGGGATATTCAATGGTAAAGTGGGATTGCTCTGCAAGGTGCCTGATTTCACTCGAAAATAGGTTGAGATCGCTTCGTCCTACGGACTCGCGATGACGCTGTGTTTCCGGATGTCACTGCGAGGAGTCCGCAGATCGCACAACTCCTATGAGACGACGAAGCAATCCCCTAACGCTGGCAACGATATCGGTCCTTCTTTTCATATTATTAGGATGGAGGCGAAGCGACATCCTGAGGGCATAGGCATCGTCAGGATGTCACCCTATTTCCATCCTGACGCACATTGTTAAATTAATGATCCAAGTCAGTAAATCCTGTTTTTCTATCATATCTTATAATATCTTGCGGAATCGATTTTAATCCTACAGCGGTATATTTCCGTGCTTTTTTGGCGGGTTTTTGTCGCGCTTGTTTTCGACCATTCGCAGGGCGCGGATCAACCGGGGGCGGGTGTTTTCCGGCAGGATAACATCGTCGATATAGCCCCTCTCGGCGGCCTTGAACGGCGAGGCGAACATACGGCGATACTCCTCCTCTTTTTGCTTGAGGAAAGCCTCCGGATCGTCGGCGGCCGCAATCTCCTTTCTAAAAATGATCTCCGCTGCCCCCTTGGGCCCCATGACCGCAATCTCGGCAGAAGGCCAGGCGTAATTGATATCGCCGCGTATATGTTTCGATGACATAACGTCGTAAGCGCCGCCATAAGCTTTCCTGGTGATGACCGTCAGTTTTGGCACCGTCGCCTCGCAGTAGGCATAGAGCAGCTTGGCCCCATGCTTGATTATGCCGCCATGCTCCTGGACGGTACCGGGAAGAAATCCAGGGACGTCCTCAAACGTTACCAGCGGGATATTGAAACAATCACAGAACCGGACGAATCGCGCGCCTTTGATAGAGCTGTCGATATCGAGAACCCCGGCGAGATGTGCGGGCTGATTGGCGATTATCCCGACGGGTTTGCCGCCCAGCCGGGCGAACCCGACGACGATATTCATGGCATAATCGGCGTGCACCTCGAAAAAGTCGCCATCGTCAATTACTCGTGTTATGATATCTTTGATATCGTATGGTTTGTTGGGGTTTTCAGGAACGATTGAATTCAAGGACTCATCGGTGCGGTCGATCGGATCCGACGGTTCGATCTCCGGTGGATCATCCATATTGTTGGCCGGCAAAAAGCTCATCAATTTTCTGACCTTTAGTAGAGCCTCGGCCTCATTCTCGCAGGCGAAATGCGAGACGCCGGATTTTGATGAGTGGATGTTGGCCCCGCCGAGCTCATCGAATGTAACATCTTCATGAGTTACCGTTTTGACCACATTGGGGCCGGTCACAAACATAAACGATGTGCCTTTGACCATGAATGTGAAATCGGTAATAGCCGGCGAATACACGGCGCCGCCGGCGCACGGCCCCATTATGATCGAGATCTGCGGGATAACCCCCGATACGAGAGTGTTTCTCAAGAAAATATCGGCGTAGCCGCCGAGAGAAACCACACCCTCCTGTATGCGGGCGCCGCCGGAGTCGTTGAGTCCGATTACAGGAGCCCCCACTTTTAAGGCCATATCCATGATCTTGCAAACCTTCTCGGCAAAGGCTTCTGAAAGGGTTCCGCCGAAGACCGTGAAATCCTGAGAGAAAACGAACATAAGCCGTCCGTCTATGGTGCCGTAACCGGTCACTATACCATCGCCTAAGTATTTCTCTTTTTCGAGACCGAACTCTTTGGTGCGGTGGGTGACGAACATATCAAACTCTTCGAAGGAGCCGTCGTCCAGGAGCAACTCAATCCTCTCCCTGGCGGTGAGCTTTCCCTTCTTATGCTGGGAATCGATCCTCTTCTGTCCGCCGCCAAGTTTGGCCGTCTCCCGCATCTCTTTAAGTTTTTTTAGTTTTTCCTCAAGTTCCAATTTATGGCTCCTTAATCACTATTGCCTATACAACGTAATAATCATACTGTCAATCTCGAATTCTTTGTCTGTTGCCCATCTTTCCCTTCTTGGGAGCGACATAAACTATATCGCCATGAAATCTCTTTATTAATTCCATTTTGAGTTCTTCCGGAGCAATATCTGGATGATACTCTTTGATCGACGCTTCCACAATCGACCGGGCCAACTGGTAAAGCTCATAGCTGATCTGAAGCTTTCGTTCGGGCTTCATAGCGCGATAAATCTGCAATTGCTTTTCTTCGGCTTCCCGGGGACGCATGACAGAGCCTCCAATAATCCCTCAATTATATGCGGAGCCGCCCGTAAATAACCCTCTACCTTTGCTCTCGCCGTCAGGCCGCATTTATCGCTTCAATCCGGCCTTTTTCGCCTTCCCTGAATTTTGCAAACTTCAGGTTTATATCATGATCAAATGCGATGATCCAGTCCTCCCTGAGCATTTTCTCATGAAGCCAGCGTTTTTTCTCCATGGTGGTTGCCGGGTCGAGATCCACGGCCGGTACATAGGGAATCTTGATGTGAGCCGATGATGGCATTATATCGGCAGGATATATAATGCGCTGGCCGCCGCCGTCAACAATAACAGCCTGAGATCCGGGTGTGTGCCCGCCGGTCACCACAACCGAAATGCCGCTGAATAGCTCCGTATCACCGTTCAACAACTCCAGTCTGCCCGATTCCTCGAAAATCCGCAGATTATGCACCAGGTAGGTGGCGACGGTTCGTTCATCCGGGTTCATGGCATCCCGCCATTCCCGCTTCTGGATGTAGATTCTTGCATTCGGGAACCTGAGCTCCGGCCTGCCATCCTTGCCCATGCGTAATGCCCCCATGGCATGGTCGGCGTGAGCGTGAGTCAAGATTACAGCGGTTATATCATCGGAAGTTAGCCCTTTTTGCGTGAGTTCATCATCCCATCTGGTCTGACCGCCGAGCGCATAGATCCTCTGTTCCTTTTCATTCAAGACATCGCCGAATCCGGTATCGACAACTATATTTTCCTTACCGGTTCGTATCAGCATCGGATTTAGATCGAGACGGATAAGGTTGTTCTCGTCCGGTTCCCATAACTTCTTCCAGATTACCTTCGGGATGACGCCGAACATGGCGCCGCCATCGAGGTGAAAATAGTTTTCGAGAATCGATTGAAGTTCAATATCGCCCAGTTTCATGTCGTTTTCCCCGGAGATCAACTCAAAATCAAAAGGGGCAATATCAGGCCCCCAGTCATCTCAGATAACTTCCGGCAATCACCAGCCTCTGAATCTCAGAGGTTCCTTCGTAAATCTCCGTGATGCGTTGGTCGCGATAAAGTTTTTCAATCATGGAGAATTCCCCGATATAGCCATAGCCGGCATGAATCTGCATGGCCCGATCGACACAGAATCTAGAGACTTCAGAACAATACAGCTTGGCGTGAGAGGCCTCGATGGTGAACCTCTCTCCTTTATCCTGAAGCTGAGCGGCCTTATATGCCAGAAGGCGGGCGGCTTCGATCCTGGTCGCCATGTCTGCGATCATCCACTGAATAGCCTGGAGTTTGGCGATGGGCGAACCGAAACAGATTCTCTTCTTGGCATATTCGACGGCCTCGTGAAAAGCTCTTTCGGCGATTCCCAATCCCTGAGCGGCGACACCGACACGAGCGCCGTCAAGCGTATTCATGGCTGTCTTGAAACCCTTACCGATTTCACCGAGCAAGTTCTCTTTCGGCACCCGGACGTTATCGAACCAGAGCCGCCCGGTGGTAGCGGCCCTCATCCCCATTTTCTTTTTGAGCGTGGCCGCCTTATATCCTGGAATCAGTTTGCCATCCTTCCTGGTTTCCACAATAAGGGCTGAAATCCTTCTGGAGGCCTTTTCTTCCTCTTTTCCGCCTGCTACTTTGAGAAAAAGCACGACCACATCAGCCACATCGCCGTGCATGATAAAGATCTTCTCGCCGTTTATGACATATTCATCACCCTCGAGCACGGCCGTGGTGCTCTGATTGACCGCATCGGATCCGGCATCAGGCTCAGTCAAGGCAAAAGCCGGGACCCATTCACCCGAGGCGCATCTGGGAACGTATTTTTTCTTTTGTTCCTCCGTACCGAAGGTGTAAATGGGGTACGTTGCCAACTCTGCCACCGCGTTCAAAAGACAGATGGCCGGGTCATAAAAGCAAAGCTCCTCAATTAAAGTGGTGAATTCAAGAGATGAGATGCCGCTGCCTCCGTATTCTTTGGGCATTCTCATGCCTATAAAACCTTCTTTGCCGAGAATCCTATAAATATCCATGGCGAATCGATCAGGGTCGTCGCGATGGTCGAGTTCTTTGGCTATGGGTTCAATATGCTTTTTTGCGAATTCGGCAACTTTTTCCCTGATGGCCTGCTGGCGCTCATCAACATTGTAACGAAACATACTCCCTCACTCTATATTTTTCAGGTTAAACATGGTTCTTATATGATCTTCTCGTCCTTCTTCAACTTCGGCAGGGCTTCGTTGAGATAATCGATGATATCCCGGGTTGTAGCTCCCGGAGTAAAAATCTCGCCGACCCCCATCTCTTTCAATTTCCCGATATCGCTGTCGGCCATGATGCCGCCGCCGAAAAGGAGGACATGCGACGCCCTTTGCTTTTTCAGGCTATCCAGTATCATAGGAAATAAAGTCATGTGAGCGCCGGATAAGATGGAAAGTCCTACGGCGTCAACGTCCTCCTGAATCGCGGCAGTTGCAACCTGTTCCGGCGTTTGCCGCAGACCGGTATATATGACCTCAAATCCGGCATCGCGCAAACCGGCGGCGATGACTTTGATGCCCCGGTCGTGGCCATCCAGGCCGGGTTTGGCCAACAAGATCCGATATTTTCGCTCCATAATCGCCTCTTATCTCTCAAAATTGTTTGCCGCCATACGGGTTAGGAATATAATACCTGCATTGGAAATTAGCAAATATTGGTATAAAAAAAAAGGAGCCGGAAGCTCCAGGTTAGAAAACTCAACTGCGGTTATTCAGGCCCTATATTGTACTCGCCGCCTGATTTAACTATAATCACGGTGCTGCCGTTGACTGTCAGGTTGACAGTGTTCTCAAACAGGGGAAGCTCCGGGTCACCCGGATCGGGGACATCCGCTACGAATTTAACCGAGACCTGATCGCCTCCGGGGAAAATGAGTGATTCGCCGCCATCGATTTCGTTTCTTAATCTATATCTTATAGTGGGATAAACCCTGACATTCATATCGCCGTGGTATTCGAGATCGCCGCGTGTCTGCTCAAATTCAACCAATCTGATAGTGACATCAGCATCGTTCGATACGGTTATTTCCCCATCAAATAAAATAGACGGGCCGCTGGGGACATTCTCGCCGTCAGAACACCCCAGAATCCCAAAAATGGCCAGAATTAGAAATATCCTGGCCGTCGCAATCAGCCGCAATAACATGGCAACTTCTAAATAAATCATTATCATTCTCTCTGTCAAGCAACATTTTTCGGGAACAATCGTAATTCACTATTGTCTCAGGCCATGGGAGAGCCATAGATTCAGATCAGAAAACCAGAGGAGGTTATCAGTGGATAAACTTAAGATATTTCAGGTCGATTCTTTTACGGATCATCCATTCAAAGGCAACCCGGCGGGCGTATGCGTTCTCGAAAGATCTATTTCAGATCAACTCATGCAATCGATTGCCGGCGAAATGAATCTTTCGGAGACCGCATTTGTGGTGCCCCGGGCCGAGATAAGTATCGCAGAGCAGAATGAATTCGATCTACGCTGGTTTACGCCGGCTGTCGAGGTCGATCTCTGCGGCCATGCCACGCTGGCAACCGCCAGAGTGCTTTTCGATTCATACGGGGTGAAAGCGCCCGCCATTCGCTTCTACACTAAAAGCGGAGAACTTAATGTCTCCAGGAAAGGAGAATTGCTTTCGATGAATTTTCCTGTCGATCTGACCGAGGAAATGGATACGCCGCCCGATGTACTAAACGCATTGGGCCTTGAAAAAGCCGTAAAGGTCAGTAAGAGCCTGCGGATGAAAATTATGGTGGTCGAGGCGGAGGATCAAGCCATCGTGCGAAGCCTGGAGCCAAACTTTAACGATTTATTGCAGGCCGAGGGTGAGATAGGAACCAACGGCGTTATCGTTACCGCTCCCGGAGGCGATAGCGGCTATGATTTCATCTCCCGGTTTTTCGCCCCCGGCTTTGGCATAAACGAAGACCCCGTTACCGGCGCGGCACACACAGTTTTAGGGCCCTACTGGGCTGCCAAACTGGGAAAGACGAATCTCAAAGCCTACCAGGCCTCCGCCCGCGGCGGCGAACTGGAGCTTATCGTCAAAGGCGAGCGAATAGATTTAGTCGGCCAGGCGGTGGTGGTCATGGAGGGGGAGATCACCATCTCGTAGGGGCGAGGTCACCTCGCCCTCCCGACACGCATTCGTAGGGGCGTACTGCTGTACGCCCTTATGGAAGCAACAACGGGCGAATATCAATTCGCCCCTACGCTGGATTTTCCCGCAACGGCAAGGCAGGCCTGACGCCTACAGTAGCCCCCAAAATAAATCTTGACACCGAGGGCGATATTCACTTTATTGTATTACCCTCGCCGATGGCGAGGATTCCCTCCCCCCGGGGAAAAGAAAAGGATGGTATGCGTGTGTTTATTTTTGACAATTCGGCGTCAGGATGTCATTTCATTTTCCATCTTGACGCATGGAAAAAAGAACAGTAGGTATTGGTGGCATAATGTATGCTGAAACTTTGGCTATATTGCATAGGATTTGACAATTTGAAGGAGGATTAGCGATGAAGCTCTCCAGCGTAGAAATCAATGATTATAAATCGGTACGATACTCTAACCCATTCAAAATAGATGATATCACATGTTTGGTCGGAAAGAACGAGGCAGGCAAAACAGCCATTCTTGAGGCGCTCTATCGCCTAAACCCGATTATAGAGGAGCATGGCGAATTTGATGTTACTGACGATTATCCGCGTTCAGATGTCGAAGATTACGAACAAGCGATAGAAAGT